>NZ_PKLB01000002.1:2976-259537 GCF_002858905.1 Bacillus sp. UMB0893
CCAAGCTAATGTCGTGGGTTCGATTCCCATCACCCGCTCCATAATGGGCCTGTAGCTCAGCTGGTTAGAGCGCACGCCTGATAAGCGTGAGGTCGATGGTTCGAGTCCATTCAGGCCCACCATTCCTGTTTTGGAGAAACGATGAATGAAAATTATTCCGCAGTAGCTCAGTGGTAGAGCTATCGGCTGTTAACCGATCGGTCGTAGGTTCGAGTCCTACCTGCGGAGCCATTTTTTTCTGGGGAAGTACTCAAGTGGCTGAAGAGGCGCCCCTGCTAAGGGTGTAGGTCGTGTAAGCGGCGCGAGGGTTCAAATCCCTCCTTCTCCGCCAGAAAGCCTTGCTTTTTGGCCCGTTGGTCAAGCGGTTAAGACACCGCCCTTTCACGGCGGTAACACGGGTTCGAATCCCGTACGGGTCATACTAAAAAGAGTGCTGCATCATGCAGCACTCTTTTTTTGTCATTCATTCTAGAGGTTCTTCACAAAACTAGGTGATTTATTTCATTCCTTAGATTTGTACTAGTAGCAGTAAGAAAGGGTTAAAGGATTTTCATCATAAGTTGAGATCTGTTTAAAGGATTCAATCTACGCGGCTGCACCATTTTAATTTAAAACAAAATGAACTAAATTCTATACCTGGCCCCTGAAATCAAAACCGAAATGGCCTGTTTTTAGCCTCACTTGTCTATTTTGTCTGTCTATTCTATAAAAAACACTTACATTCGTACACGTTGCATCCCTTAGTATGTGCTTTCTAGAATTACTATCCTAAAAGCGACTGTTACTATCCGCTCGCACCATCTTATTAACCGGAAACCATGTTTTACTCTCCGAAATAGGTGTCTTATTATCTTTCGGCTTTTAATTGCGTACTTAATTACAAATGGAACAACATTTCATATTTAGAACAAACAATCTTTATATACTCGATTTTTCTCAGGACTTTCATTTATCGAGGATTCGGCAAACATCAGAAAAAAAGAAAAGCAGATCATAATCTAGAATGTGATTTCACCATTTCAAAGATTATACTAGCATTGTCAATGATAAAATGATTGGTTTAGATAATACGTGACAAAATCATAGTTAAGAGGGATATAAACAAAACTTTGAAATTCTCAATGTGCCTCACTAAATCATGTGAAAACTTAAAAGGAATTGAAGTTCTCACCATCGAATCATTATAAGGACATCTTAATTCAGTTTTCCCTTGAAGCAAAATTTCATCTATTGCACCTCTTTTATTTTTCTCAGCATTCACGTCTTAGAATCCGGTCAATCCATCCTTAGACATATCCGAAATTATCCAGAGACAGACCTCATCTAAAATAAACGAACTGCAGAAAATGCTCCATAATAATTACTAACAATCAATCTTCCTCTCGTTTTAAAAAAAATTATAAATAATATAAATTTCCAGGTTTCATTTTCTTAAATTAATGGTAAAGGTAATGTAATTAAAGCTAAACTAGATTCTTCGTGGTATTCGTGAATTTTTTTCAACATACTATTCGACAAAATAACATGCATTTGTCGAAAGAAGTGTTTTTTTAAAATAACTTTTGCGCAGTGATGTATTTTCATTTTCTTGAATTATATCCAGTATTTTCTCGTATATTTCGAAATTTTTAGTATAATTGCCTGATACCAATTCCGTTAAATTCTCCTATTCATATGTTTTTTTTATTCTCTAAATTCGACAAGTATAATTTCCTGAAAAATGAATAATGATTCATGTAAATTCGTGTCAATAAGTAGAAGCGCTTTCAAAAAAGGTAATTCTTCCTTCTGCTTGAATATAGAATTAAGATTATTTTATGTAGAAAGGGTGATGATGAATGAATCTGGCTACGCCAACTGATTTTGAGATACATCTTTTCCATGAGGGGAATTTGTTTAAGGCTCATGACTTGTTTGGTGCACATAGCAGTGTACGGAATGGTGTTTGCGGCACTGTGTTCACAGTTTGGGCTCCGCATGCGCTGGAGGTTCGGGTTACGGGTGATTTTAATAACTGGGATGGTTCGGATCATCATTTGGAAAGAGTGAACAATGAAGGAATTTGGTCTGCTTTTATTCAAGATTTGAAAGAAGGAGACTTGTATAAATACGAGATTATTACAAGAAAAAATGAAAAAATTTTAAAATCAGATCCATTTGCTTTTTTTTCTGAAGTTAAACCAAATACTGCTTCGATTGTATATGATTTGGCAGGGTATGAGTGGAACGATCAGAAGTGGCAAAAGAAGAAGCGTCAAAAAGAAATTTATGAGCGTCCGATGTTTATCTATGAGCTGAATATTTGTTCATGGAAAAAGAAAGAGGACGGCAGTGTTTATACATATTTGGAGCTTGCGGATGAATTGATCCCATATATACTTGAGCATGGTTTTACCCATATCGAGCTGCTGCCTATCATTGAACATCCTTATGATCGTTCATGGGGCTATCAGGGAACAGGGTATTATTCTGCAACAAGCCGTTATGGAACGCCGCATGACTTAATGAAATTTATTGACCTTTGTCATCAAAGCGAAATTGGGGTCATTATGGACTGGGTACCTGGCCATTTTTGCAAAGATGCCCATGGACTCTATAATTTTGACGGTGAGCCGACGTTTGAATATGAACGTTATGAAGATCGGGAAAATGAGGTTTGGGGAACTGCCAATTTCGATTTAGGCAAACCTGAGGTTCAGAGTTTCTTAATTTCAAATGCTTTGTTTTGGCTTGAAAAATATCATATTGACGGTTTTAGAGTAGACGCTGTAGCTAATATGATTTATTGGCAGAATACAAATGAGCTTCACGAAAATCCATTTGCTGCCGATTTTTTGAGAAAATTGAATGAAAATGTTTTTGCTTATGATCCTGCAGTATTAATGATCGCAGAGGATTCAACAGATTATCCGCTTGTTACGTCCCCTACCTCTGATGGAGGGCTTGGATTTAATTATAAATGGAACATGGGCTGGATGAACGATATTTTGAAGTATATGGAAGCGTCACCAGAGGAACGGAAACACCTGCATCATAAGGTTTCATTTTCTTTGATCTATGCGTTTACAGAGAATTTCATCCTGCCTCTGTCACATGATGAAGTAGTTCATGGCAAGCGCTCATTATTAAATAAGATGCCGGGTGATTACTGGCAAAAGTTTGCACAATATCGCTTATTGCTCGGATATATGCTGACTCATCCAGGCAAGAAGCTGCTTTTTATGGGCGGGGAATTTGCCCAGTTTGATGAGTGGAAAGACCTTGAGCAGCTTGATTGGGTGCTGGATGAGTTTGAAATGCATCAAAAAGCGAGAGTGTATGTGAAGGAAATGCTTGCAATCTATAAGAAGCAGCGCCCGCTGTATCAGCAAGATCATTCACACAAAGGGTTTGAATGGATCGATGTGAACAACTCCGATCAAAGCATTTTTTCTTTTATCAGAAAGGGAGCTAATCCAAACGAACAGCTTGTTGTTGTCTGCAACTTTACTCCTCAAACTTACCATGATTATAAAGTCGGTGTTCTGATTGATACGAAATACATCGAGATCCTAAACAGTGATGATACGTTATTTGGAGGATCAGGCCAGGTTAACAAAAAAGATCTTAAAGCACAAGAAGGCGTATTTCACGATAAGCCTTATCACATATCTATGACAATTCCGCCATATGGAATTTCCATTTTACGCGCAGTTAAAAAACGAGAGGAGACAATCAACGATGGTGAAAAAAAAGTGCGTCGCAATGTTATTGGCAGGAGGAAAGGGTAGTCGTTTAAGTTCTTTAACGCAAAACTTGGCAAAGCCGGCTGTGCCATTCGGAGGAAAGTACCGGATCATTGATTTTACATTAAGCAACTGCTGTAACTCTGGTATGGATACAGTAGGTGTTCTTACACAGTATCAGCCGCTTGTTCTGAATTCTTATATCGGGATCGGCAGTGCTTGGGACCTCGACCGAAAAAATGGGGGAGTCACTGTACTGCCTCCATATGCTGAATCATCAGAAGTGAAATGGTACAAAGGAACAGCAAGCGCCATTTATCAAAATCTTAATTATCTGAAGCAGTATGATCCTGAGTATGTGCTGATCTTATCAGGTGATCATATTTATAAAATGGATTATTCAGCTATGCTGGATTACCATGTTGAAAAAGATGCGGATGTTTCAATTTCTGTTAAAGAAGTCCCTTGGGAAGAAGCTAGCCGATTCGGAATTTTAAATACAAATTCAAATCTTGAAGTCATTGAGTTTGATGAAAAGCCTCAAAACCCTAAAAACAACCTGGCTTCCATGGGGATTTATATTTTCAAATGGTCAATTTTGAAAGAGTTTTTAGAAATGGATGAACGGAGCCCATACTCAAGCCATGATTTTGGAAAAGATGTTCTCCCACTGCTTCTAGATGAAAAGAAAAAACTTGTGGCTTATCCATTTAAAGGCTACTGGAAAGATGTAGGAACGGTTAAAAGTCTTTGGGAAGCGAATATGGACCTATTAAATGAAATACCAGAGCTGGACCTCTTTGATAATAGCTGGAGAATCTATACTGTAAATCCAAATCAGCCGCCGCAGTATTTATCTGAGGGCGCAGAGGTAACAGAGTCTCTCGTCAATGAGGGATGTGTGATTTATGGCACGATTCATCATTCCGTTTTATTCCAGGGAGTTACAGTTGGACAGCATTCATTCGTGAAAAATACAGTTGTCATGCCTGACGCAGTAATTGGCAACAATGTATATATCGAAAATGCGATTGTTCCCTCTGGTTTAGTCGTGCCGGATGGCATGGTCATTCGTTCGGATAAAGATATCGAGGAAGTCATCCTAGTAACGGAAGAGCTAGTTGAGCAAACGGCAGAAGCCTGATTTAGTTTGAAGATGTGCGGTCATCAAAGAATCAATTTTAATTTCCGATAAAAAACTATTTCGAGAGGTGGATCAGCAATGAATCATAGGATGCTGGGAATTATTGATGCAACAACGTATACAAGTGCAATCGAGGACTTGACGGTAAATCGGTCGATGGCTGCTATTCCATTTGCAGGACGCTACAGATTAATTGATTTTGTATTATCCAATATGGTGAATTCAGATATTGAGAGTGTAGCGATTTTTCCAAAATATCAATATCGTTCGTTAATGGATCATTTAGGATCCGGGAAGCAGTGGGATTTAAACAGGAAGCGTGATGGGCTATTCTTTTTCCCATCCCCGCATTTAAATGATCAGTACAATGAGTTCGGATCGATTCGCCAGCTGTCAGATCATATTGACTATTTCTTGAGAAGCAATCAGGAATATGCGGTCATTACGAACAGTTATACTGTCTGTAATATTGATTTTAGGGACGTTCTCGCACAGCATGTGAAAATGGGATGTGACATTACAGAAATCCGTAAAGACGGCCAGCCTCTTCACATGTACTTAATGTCTACAAAACTCTTGCTTAACTTAATCTATGATAATAATCAAACAGGCTTTAAAACGATTGCGCAAGTAATTATGGACAACACGCACAAAATGAAAATTTGCGATTATGCGTTTGAAGGCTATGTAGCCATTATTGATTCGATTGACAGCTATTACCGTCATAGTTTAGAAATGCTGAAGCCGGAGGTTTGGCAGCAGTTATTTATCCAATCACGTCCAATTTTAACGAAGGTAAAAGATGAGCCGCCTGCCAGACACGGACAGAATGCGATTGTGAAAAATTCGATGATCGCCAACGGCAGCGTTATTGAAGGACGTGTGGAAAACAGCATTATTTTCAGAGCTGTACATATTGGCAAAGGCACTGTCATAAAAAATAGCATTATTATGCAGAAGTCTCAGGTCGGAGAGAATTGTCTGCTTGAAAATGTCGTTCTGGATAAAGATGTGAAGGTTGGTACGGGCATTGAATTAAAAGGGTCTGCCGAGCTGCCGATCGTCCTTAGAAAAGGAACTGTACAAGGAGCGCTGATGAGCTCGTGAAAGTATTATTTGTCGTATCTGAATGTGTCCCATTTGTAAAATCTGGGGGATTAGCCGATGTTGCTGGTGCGCTGCCAAAAGAATTGAAGCGGCTTGGAACGGATATTCGCGTCATTTTGCCAAAGTACGGACAGATTCCGGAAAGATTCCGCTCAAAAATGAAAAAAGTCAAAGAGATTGTTGTTCCAGTCGGGTGGAGAAGACAATATTGCGGGATCGAACAGCTCGAATTTGAAGGAATCACGTATTATTTTATCGATCATGAATATTATTTTAAGCGTGACTCTTTATATGGCCATTACGATGATGGGGAGCGTTTCTCTTTTTTCTGCAGAGCCGTGCTTGATTCAATAAAAGCAGTGGATTTTCAGCCTGATGTGATTCATTGTCATGACTGGCATACAGGTATGGTCCCATTTTTATTAAAAGAAGAGTATGCTTCTCAATCATTTTACGAAAATATGAAAGCAGTTTTTACAATCCATAATCTTCAGTTCCAAGGGATATTCCCGCGAGACATTCTGCATGATTTGTTAGGACTTGATGATAAATATTTCAATTCTGATCAATTGGAGTTTCATGGTTTCGTAAACTTTATGAAAGCTGCACTGGTCGCTTCAGACCTCATTACTACCGTAAGCCCGACTTACAAGAATGAAATTCAGACTCCATACTACGGAGAACACCTTGATGGACTGCTGCGTGTTAAGGAAGCATCTCTTATCGGCATCTTGAATGGAATTGATGACACAATCTATAACCCTAGTGAAGATTCATACATAGCGGTGCCATATGATGAAAATACAATGCAGAACAAAGCGAAAAACAAAAAAGCTCTCCAGAAAATGTTTGGACTTCCTGAAAAAGAAGATACGCCTTTACTGACAATGGTTACCCGTTTAACAAAGCAGAAGGGTCTGGATTTAGTTGAGCGGGTTCTTCATGAAATCCTTCAGTCTGATATTCAGATTATTATTCTCGGCACCGGCGAGAAAAAATTCGAAGACTTCTTCCGGCATATGGAATGGCTTTTCCCTGATAAATGCAAAGCATACATCGGGTTTGATGAGCCGCTTGCACATCGTATTTATGCAGGTTCAGATTTCTTTCTGATGCCTTCTCAGTTCGAACCATGCGGACTTGGCCAGCTGATTGCCCTGCGCTACGGTTCGATCCCAATTGTTAGAGAAACGGGCGGATTAAACGATACAGTAACGTCATATAGGGAAGATACGGGTGAAGGAAATGGTTTTACGTTCACCAATTTTAATGCTCATGATATGAAGAACACGGTTGATCGGGCCTGTACAGTATATAAAGATAAAAAAGTTTGGAACTGCCTTGTCAAAACAGCTATGAAAGAGGACTACAGTTGGGCACAGTCAGCGTTTAAATACAACCAGCTATATGCTGATTTGATGACTAGGAGTGGGAGTCATGTTCTCTAACAAAGAGGATTTTAAGGACAGTTTTCTTAAGCGTTTGGAAATGATGTATGGCAAGAAATTTGACGAATCCACAAAACGCGATCATTACCAAACGCTTGGAAATATGGTCAGAGAACATATCAGCAGCAACTGGATTACGACAAACGAATGGAACCGTGTAAACAATAACAAGCAGGTTTATTACTTGTCCATTGAGTTTCTGCTTGGAAGACTGCTCGGTCAAAACCTACTAAATCTAGGCATTCGTGATGTCGTGCATGAAGGCTTTGCTGATCTTGGAATCAACCTTGAGGAAATTGAAGAAAGCGAAGCAGATGCAGGACTTGGCAATGGCGGCCTCGGCCGTCTTGCTGCGTGTTTTCTTGATTCACTGGCTTCTTTAAACCTTCCTGGACACGGTATGGGCATTCGCTATAAGCATGGTCTATTTGATCAGAAAATTGTAGATGGCTACCAGGTGGAATTACCTGAACAATGGTTGAGGCACGGGAATGTTTGGGAAGTCCGCAAGCCCGATCAGGCGATTGAAATTGCATTTTGGGGCAAAGTGGAACATTCTTCAAAGAATGGAAAGCTAGTGTTCCGTCATGTTCATTCTGAAAATATTATGGCCGTGCCATATGATATGCCGGTTATTGGATTTGAAACGAGTACAGTTAACTCATTAAGGCTATGGAGTGCAGAACCAGCTCCCAATCCTCCGCACCGGGATGTTTTGGCTTATAAGCGTGAAACTGAAGCTGTATCAGAGTTCTTATATCCTGACGATACACATGATGAAGGGAAAATTCTAAGACTGAAACAGCAGTATTTCCTTGTATCTGCAAGCTTGCAGTCCATTATTCGTTCTTATCGCAAGAAGAATAATAATCTACATGATTTTCATAAGCATGTCGCCATCCATGTGAATGATACCCATCCGGTTCTTGCAATTCCTGAGCTGATGAGGATCCTGCTTGATGAAGAGAATATGGAATGGGATGAAGCGTGGCATATCACGTTTAATACAATATCTTATACGAATCACACGACACTATCAGAAGCGCTGGAAAAATGGCCGCTTCACATCTTTAAGCCGCTGCTTCCAAGAATCTATATGATCGTCGAGGAATTAAACGAAAGATTTTGCAAGGAATTGTGGAATCGTTTCCCAGGCGATTGGAAGCGGATTGAAAACATGGCAATTATCGCTCACGGCGTTGTCAAAATGGCTCATTTAGCGATTGTCGGAAGTCACAGTGTGAATGGCGTTGCAAAAATTCATTCTGACATCCTGAAAAATCGGGAAATGAAACTATTTCATCAAATCTATCCTCAAAAGTTTAATAACAAAACGAACGGAATCACTCACCGCAGATGGCTGCTGAAAGCAAATCCTGAACTGACCAATCTTATTACGGAAACAATCGGGACTGACTGGATTAAAAATCCTCATCTCATGATTGAACTGAAACGTCATATTTATGATCCTCTTTTAAAAGAAGATTTTGGGACAGTTAAACGGAAACGAAAATTGATACTTGCGGATCTTATTGAAAAGAATACGGGAATATCTGTTGATGCGCATTCTATTTTTGATGTTCAGGTCAAACGTCTGCATGCATATAAGCGACAGCTGCTGAACGTTCTCCACATTATGTATTTGTATAATCGATTAAAAGAGGATTCAAATTTCACAATCCATCCGAGAACTTTTATCTTTGGAGCCAAGGCATCACCAGGCTATTATTATGCGAAAAAGATAATTAAGCTTATTAATTCGCTGGCAGATAAAGTGAATGGTGATCCAAAAGTGTCTCAGATGATCAAAGTCATTTTCATGGAAAACTATCGCGTTTCACTGGCTGAGTACATTTTTCCAGCGACAGACGTGAGTGAGCAAATTTCAACTGCAAGTAAAGAAGCCTCTGGAACAGGAAATATGAAATTCATGATGAACGGTGCTCTTACAATGGGAACATTGGACGGAGCAAACATCGAAATCATGGAAGAGGTCGGGAAAGAGAATATTTTCACTTTTGGATTAAAGGCGGATGAAGTCCTGAATTATTATGAAAATGGCGGATATCGATCGACCGAATATTATCATCATGATTTACGGATCAGACAAGTGATCGATCAGCTGACAAACGGCTTCTTTCCTGATACTGAAGGAGAATTCGAAGCAATTAAAGACTCCCTGCTGTATGAAAACGATCAATACTTTGTGTTACGTGATTTTGCTTCTTATATAGATGCCCAGGAACAGCTTGAAATAGGTTATAAAAATCAGGATAAATGGCTTGAAAAAGCGCTGCTTAACATTGCCCATTCTGGCTATTTCTCTAGTGATCGGACGATTAGGGAGTATGCTGAGAGTATATGGGATATACAGCCAATTTCAGTTTTTCAATGAGGGACCCGCAGATGTGCGGGTTTTTTTGCTGTCTTCGTTTAAAAGAATTGAGCGATCCAAGTGGTGTGTTTTTTGCGGAAAATTGTCTAATCGTAATAAATTTTTGTCATAAAATGTGATTTTCGGGCATATAAGCAGGAGTATGATAAAAGAACTAGAAAAGTGAAAAAACCTTAAATAAAAAACGCATGGGAAAACCATGCGTTTAGATTAATAAGCAGATAATTCAACTATTCCTATTAACGGTTATCCCCATCAAGCAGTCGTCCAAGTCCTCCAAGGATGCTGCCTTCCCCTGATGATTGGCCGCCGGCGCTTGGAGCATTTGAGAAAATGCGATCGGCAAGGCGGCTGAATGGAAGAGATTGGACCCAAACTGTGCCAGGACCTTGTACTGTCGCGAAAAATAATCCTTCGCCTCCGAAAAATGCTGTTTTGACTTTTCCTACATATTCAACGTTGTACTGAACCTCTCTTGTCATGGCAACGATGCAGCCGGTATCAATCTTAAGTCGTTCTCCAGGTGCAAGCTCACGTTTATGTATCGTACCTCCAGCATGAAGAAAGGCAAGACCGTCGCCTTCAAGTTTTTGCATGATAAAGCCTTCACCGCCAAAAAAACCAGTGCCTAATTTCTTCTGAAAATCAATTCCTACCGAAACACCTTTAGCTGCACATAAGAAAGCGTCTTTTTGGCAAACGACTTTTCCATGCATTTCTTTCAAATCAACAGGAATGATCTTCCCTGGGTAAGGAGCTGCAAATGAAACCTGCTTTTTACCTGCACCTGTGTTTGTAAACACAGTCATAAATAAGCTTTCACCAGTGATTACACGTTTTCCTGCACCCACTAATCGGCTCATAATTCCTTTTTGAGCAGATCCATCTCCAAAAATCGTTTCCATGTCTATGCCATCATCCATCATCATCATTCCGCCGGCTTCGGCAACAACACTTTCGCTTGGATCAAGTTCAATTTCTACAAATTGCATGTCATCACCGTAAATCTTGTACTCAATTTCGTGTGCATTCATAATTGCTCACCTCTTTCATCTTTTCTGAAAACATTCGTCAAAAAGAAAGAAAACCCTTCTGTTTTCCAGATATAATAAATAGTAGATCATCGTTTATAAGGAGGTCGGGGTTCATGCCTGTAATAAAAGTCAGTACTGTAATAAAAGCACCAATAGAAGTCTGTTTTGACCTTGCCAGAAATGTGGATATACATACTGAAACGACGAAGGCTACGAAAGAAAAAGCTGTTGGAGGTGTAAAATCCGGATTGCTCAAAGCGGGGGATACAGTCGTATGGGAAGCTGTTCACTTTGGCATTAAACAGAGACTGACTGCTAAAATTACAGATATGGACAGGCCCTACCAATTTACTGATATTCAGATTAAAGGAGCATTTCACTCCTTTACACATACTCATACTTTTATCAAGGCAGGAAATGAAACAGAAATGATGGATCTATTTGAATATAAGTCTCCATTTGGCTGGATTGGCATTGCAGCTGATTGGCTATTTTTAAAGCGATATATGAATCAATTCCTTTTTAATCGGGCTGAAGAGCTAAAAAGAATCGCGGAGACAAGGTGAAAGAGTTCCCAGCAGGGGAACTCTTTATTATTCACTATAAGGTTCTTTTTCTGATGCAGGCAAATCACCAAAAGGAGTCATCAGACCTTCTTCATCTAATGAATGCTCATATTGTCTGTGCTGAATATTAGGATATACGGTCACGTTTTTACCTTCGATGTCCGTGGCAGCAAAGTTTTCATAATCCTCAACGTAACCAGTCGGATCATCATTCTCCATGTATACGTCATTATAAGAATCTACAGGATACTCAAGATCAGAAGGTGTTTCAGAGTTTCCGTAACGCTCTACATCCTGATATGTGTCTTCAGCATCATATGCTACAGAATCACTTTCATCATATTCAAATTGTCCAAATGCAGGAGCTAAAATGCTTTCTTCAATTGGTCTTGTACGCGAAATCGCCTGCTCTGGTGAGTGTTCTTTACAAGTCGTTGCAGTTGGCAGCACTTCAAGTCGTTCTTTAGGAATGTCTGTACCGCAGACTTCACATACACCATATGTCCCTTTTTCAATTGCAGCAAGTGCACGATTAATATCACTTAGTTCTTCCTCAACATGTTCATTAAGTGCAATATCTTTTTCACGTTCATAAAGCTCGGTTCCTTCATCTCCAGGATGGTTGTCATAGCTTGAAAGCTCTCCAGTTGAATCGTGGCCAAAGCTTTGTTCGAGTCCGAAATGTTTGTTTTCCTGTAAATGCAGCTCAATTTCTGATTTTCTTGCATCAAGCTGTGAGCGAAAAGCAGCTATTTGGTCGCTGTTCAGCATGTAATCCACGCTCCTTCCTAATGAAAGTAAGTATCTTCCTCTTTGTAGTATGAACAGAAACAGCTATTTCATGATTGTAAAAAATGCACAAAAAAACACGGCCAATTAGACCGTGTTAAATCATATATTTAGTCACAAAAATTGTTGTTTTACGCAGTTAAACACAATAAATACGATTGAAAACTATAAAAGGGCCTAAATCATATAGCTTAAAAATAAGCCTAATGCAAGTAAAAAACCAAACTGGATATTTGTTTGTGCTGTTGCTTTCATTGCCGGCATCATTTCTATAGGAACTTTCTTGCCAACGAACTTTTTAACAGCACCATATGCTTTTGGTGTGCTGATCAAGACTAGAAGAGTCCAGAATGATACATGACCAAGTGCTATCATTATTAAAATGACAGCGTAGGAAGCAGCAAACATTGAAGCAAGAAAGATAATCGCATTTTTGCGTCCAATTAAAATAGCAAGTGTTTTCCGCCCATTTTCTTTATCGCCATCAAGATCGCGAATATTATTTGAAAGCATGATGTTTCCGACAAGAAAGGCTATAGGGATGGAAATAATAATGCTGATTGCTGATACTGTTCCTGTTTGGATGTAATAAGCAATTAAAATAATCACCATGCCCATAAAGAAACCTGCAACAAGCTCTCCAAATGGGGTGTATGCAATTGGCAATGGTCCGCCTGTATAAAAATAGCCTGTAGCCATGCAAACTAATCCAATTACGGCAATCCACCATGTGGAGGTCATGCAAATGTAAACACCTAATAAAGCAGCGATTCCGAAAAAGGAAAATGCCAGATTTAATACTGTTTGCGGCTTAACTCCATTTCTTACAATGGCTCCGCCAATACCGACAGAATTTTCATTATCAAGTCCTCGTTTAAAGTCAAAATATTCATTGAACATGTTGGTTGCAGCCTGAATTAAGATGGATGCAATCAGCATAGCCAGAAATAATAAGATATGAATAGAGCCTTCATTTAAAGCAAGAACCGTCCCGATCGTAACGGGTATGAACGCTGCAGATAAAGTGTGCGGACGAAGGAGCATCCACCATACTCTCCAGCTTTTATCCGGTTTGATGGAAGGCATATTATGTGTTGTAGATTGTGTGTGCATCTAGATTTCTCCCCTTTTTGTAAAACAGATGGAGCAAGTTTGCTTCCCAAAATTAAGTGTAGGAAATTTACAATATTGTGTCAATCCTTTTACAAATGTTTGAACAATCATTTAATTCCCGAATCGGAAATTTCTTCCCCAAGAGCTTTTGATTTTAATGTGGCCAGGGTAGATATATAATAAGGATAATAGTAGTTACGTCTATTATACCATTTCTGCTTGGAAGTACTATTGACACCTCTTTCCTTGAGGTGTATCTTAATATAAGCTATTTTTCGGTTTTGGAGGGATTTCCAATGATTACGGCATTAAAACATACATTTACTGAGATGATAAAACGAGCTTTGGAGGAAGCCGATCAGTCTGATAAACCGGTTATCTTAAGCCAAGTTAAAAAGTTAAATGGTTCAATGAACCCCCTCCATTTTTATGCGGCTGGCGAGCGGCTTTTTTTAGGCGAACGATTTTATTGGGCAACTCCTGGTTCAAGATTTACAATTGCAGGCTTAGGGAACGAGTGCACTGTAGAGAACAATGCTGCTACGAGTGACCGTTTTGGGCGGGTTGAGTCGGATTGGAAACGCTTTAAAAAGATGGCGCATTATGAAAATGCTGCTGAGTCAGAAATTGGAACGGGAGCTTTATTATTTGGCGGGTTTTCATTTGATCCTCATAATCGCAGAAATGAGCTTTGGAACAAGTATCCTGAGGCGAAATTCTTTTTGCCTTCAGTCATGCTGACGGTAAAAGACGGTATCACTTTTATGACCATTAATCGTCTTGTAAAACCTGATGACGATCTTAAGTCATGTGGAGCTCATTTTACGACACTTGCGAATGAAGTGTTAGATGGGAAAATGTTCGAGTTTCCAGAAAACACAGCCAATTACTCTTTGAAAGAGGAAGATACGAAATCATGGCTTTCAGCTGTTAAAAAAGCGACAGGAGCCATTCAATGCGGCAAGCTTGATAAAGTTGTGCTGGCGCGTGAGGTTCAACTAATCTTTGATGATAATATTAATATATATTCCGTTTTAAGCAAACTGCAGACAGAACAGCCTACAAGTTTTATTTTTTCCTTTGAAAATGGCCAGCAGTCCTTTATTGGCGCTACACCAGAGCGCCTTATCAAAAAAGAAAACAGCCGTCTGCTCTCCACCTGTCTTGCCGGTTCAATTAAAAGGGGCACGAACAAGATTGAGGATACAGAGCTTGGAACTGCTCTTTTACATGATGAAAAGAATTTAATTGAGCATGCAATTGTTGTGAAGATGATTAAAGATTCCTTTGATGAAAGCTGCAGAGAAGTAAAGGTATCTGACCGTCCGCAATTATTGAAAACTAAAAACATTCAGCATTTATATACTCCGATTGAAGGGGAGATAAAAAAAGGCTTCACTTTATTAGATTTAGTAGAGAAACTGCATCCTACACCAGCTTTGGGAGGTTATCCTAAAGAAGGCGCTGTTGAAATGATCAGGGAGATCGAACCGATGGATCGCGGCTGGTATGCGGGTCCGGTCGGCTGGCTTGATTCGGAAAATAATGGAGAGTTTGCAGTCGCCATTCGATCTGGCTTAATAAAAGGAGAGAGTGCAACGTTGTTTGCAGGATGCGGCATTGTTGCAGAATCCGATCCTGAAATGGAATATCAGGAAACACTGATAAAGCTAAAGCCGATGCTTTCCGCACTAGGAGGAATAAACTATGGGTGAGAGTGATTCACTAACCCTTTATGCAGCAAGTTTTGTTGATGAACTTACAAAAGCAGGAGTTCGGGACGCAGTTGTTAGTCCTGGTTCAAGGTCAACGCCGATGGCCATGTTAATGGCTGAACATCCGGAAATAAACATACACGTTATTATTGATGAGCGGTCAGCAGGTTTTTTTGCACTAGGCATGGCGAAGATGCAGCAAAAACCTGTTGCTTTGCTTTGTACATCTGGAACGGCAGCAGCTAATTATTTTCCTGCAGTCGTCGAGGCATTCTATTCAAGAGTGCCTTTGCTTGTTTTAACGGCAGATCGTCCGCATGAATTAAGAGATGTCGGAGCTCCCCAGGCAATCGATCAGCTTCATCTGTTCGGACGCTATGCAAAATGGTTCGCGGATATGGCCATTCCAGAGCAAACAGCTGAAATGCTTCATTACGGCAGGACGATGGCAGCGAGGGCAGCAGGGAAAGCAGTTTCCGCACCATCTGGACCTGTGCATCTTAATTTTCCATTCAGAGAACCGCTGATTCCTGATTTAGATTCTGAAAATTTATGGAGCAGCCTGAATTCCCGTCCTAGACAGGTACAGGTAACTGCAGGATCTTCAATAATAGCTGCAGAAGAAATACAGCGATTAAGCAAGCTTTTTACACAAGAAAAAAAAGGATTGATTATATGCGGAGAGATTCATGACGCTGAATTTTCACATGCAGTTGTACAACTTTCCTCAGATCTGAATTATCCTATTCTTGCAGATCCTCTTTCCAACTTAAGAACAGGATTACATGATAAATCTTCCGTGATTGAATGCTATGATGCCTTTATGAAAGACGATTACATAACAGAGAAGCTGAAACCAAAAGTCATCATTCGATTTGGGGCGATGCCAATTTCAAAACCGCTATTTCAATTTTTGAAACGTACTGCTGACATTCAACAAATCGTTGTGGATCGGCAAGGCGGCTGGCGCGAGCCGACATTAATGGCATCCGAAATGATTGAGTGTGATGAAACTTGGCTTTGCAGGCAGCTTTCTAAAACGGTTGAAATACAAAATGATAGACTGTGGATGAAAGCATGGCAAAATGTAAATGAGACTTCCCGCGAATTATTAGCCTCAGCTCAGGATCAAGGCGGAGAGCTGTTTGAAGGAAATATCTATCGCGAATTGCAGCATGCCATACCTTCACAATGCCACGTAATTGCAGGAAATAGCATGCCAATTCGAGATCTGGACAATTATTTCCTTAATACAGAAAAGAATATTACCGTTTTTGCAAACCGCGGAGCAAATGGAATTGACGGTGTCGTTTCAACAGCACTGGGCATTAGCGCTGCTTCTGATCATCCAACCTTCCTTGTCATTGGAGATCTTTCTTTTTATCACGATATGAATGGTCTGCTTGCCGCTAAAATGCACAAGCTAAACTTGACAATCATTCTTGTAAATAATGATGGAGGCGGGATTTTTTCATTCCTTCCGCAGTCAAAAGAAGAAAAGCACTTTGAAACCTTATTTGGCACTCCTTCTGGACTCGATTTTAAACATGCTGCAGACATGTATGACGGAACCTATGCATCACCGGCCAATTGGAATGATTTTAGGTCTTCTGTGGGAGCTGCCATTGATAAAAAAGGCTTAAATATAATAGAGATCCGCACAAATCGGCATACACGTGTCAAAATTCATCGTGAATTGATGAATCGTGTTTCCCAGGAAATAAGAGAGAATATCCTTAAATGATGCAGGTGAAAAGGAAAGTGATCAGAGGGGTATCTTACCATATCGAAATTTATGGAGAAGGAGTCGACTTAGGAGACCGAAAACCACTTGTTCTTCTTCATGGATTTACAGGCTCTGCTGAAAGTTGGCATCCATTTTTGGAAACATTCAGCGGTCATAAAGTCATCCTGATAGATATAATCGGTCATGGAAAAACAGCAGGCCCTGGGAAAACCGCAGGCTCTGGGAAATCCGAATCGCCTGAAAGCTTTGTACGCTATAGTATGGAAGAGGCCGTTCAAGATTTAAATGCCATTTTCGAAGAACTTGCATTAGATAAGGTGAAACTTGCAGGCTATTCAATGGGAGGCAGGCTTGCGTTATCCTATGCGATAAAGCATCCAGATAAAATCGAAAAGTTAATTCTGGAGAGTGCTTCTCCTGGTTTAAGAACAGATGCGGAGAGACAAAGCAGAAAAGAAAACGATCAAAAGCTTGCCGATTCGATTTTAGAACAGGGAATAGTATCCTTTACTGACTTTTGGGAAAACATATCGCTGTTTGCTTCTCAAAAAGCTTTGCCTGCAGACCGTCAAGCGAAGCTCCGCAATCAAAGGCTTAAAAACAATGAAGCAGGGCTTGCAAACAGTCTTTTGGGGATGGGAACCGGCTCACAGCCATCTTGGTGGGACAAGCTCCATACCTTAAAAATGCCTGTACTTATCGTGTGCGGAGA
This sequence comes from Bacillus sp. UMB0893, assembly GCF_002858905.1. Lineage (NCBI taxonomy): Bacteria > Bacillati > Bacillota > Bacilli > Caryophanales > Bacillaceae > Bacillus > Bacillus sp. UMB0893. The sequence goes on from NZ_PKLB01000002.1 coordinate 20,472, forward strand.
ACTGGATAAAAAGTTCTGTAAGATTGCAAAAGAGATGAATGAGCTGCTCCCTAATCCGACATTATTAAAAATAAATGCTGCAGGCCATTCGGTTCATGTGGAACAACCGCGAATCTTTGGTAAAATAGTAAGTGAGTTTATTAATAATCAGTAAACGTATTCATAAGGAGGCAGTACAGGAAATGACAGTAGAATGGATTGCTGAACGCAAGTACGAAGATATTTTATATGAAACGTATAATGGGATTGCCAAAATCTCAATCAACCGTCCAGAGGTACATAATGCATTCCGTCCGAAAACAGTGATGGAATTAATTGATGCTTTTGCTTATGCAAGAGATGATGCAAATGTTGGGGTTATTATCTTAACAGGAACAGGCGGAAAAGCATTCTGTTCAGGCGGAGATCAAAAGGTCCGCGGACATGGAGGATATGTTGGCGAAGACCAAATTCCCCGTCTGAATGTACTTGATTTGCAGCGTTTGATCCGCGTAATCCCGAAGCCGGTTATCGCCATGGTTGCGGGCTATGCAATTGGCGGAGGCCATGTGCTTCATATCGTCTGTGATTTAACGATTGCAGCTGATAATGCTGTTTTCGGCCAAACCGGACCAAAAGTAGGCAGCTTTGATGCAGGCTATGGTTCAGGTTACCTTGCCCGCATAGTAGGACATAAAAAAGCACGCGAAATTTGGTTCTTATGCCGTCAATACAATGCACAGGAAGCTCTTGACATGGGACTTGTCAACACAGTAGTTCCTTTAGAGAGATTAGAAGAAGAAACCGTTCAATGGTGTGAAGAGATTTTAGAAAAGAGTCCGACTGCGATTCGTTTCTTAAAGGCTGCTTTTAACGCAGACACAGATGGTCTTGCAGGCATTCAGCAATTTGCCGGAGACGCAACGCTGCTGTACTATACAACGGATGAAGCGAAAGAAGGAAGAGATGCATTCAAAGAGAAGCGCAATCCTGACTTCAAGCAATTCCCTAGATTTCCTTAAACATCTTATTGCAGCTTGATGATTATCATCAAGCTGCTTTCCTTATATAAAGGCGGTGAAAATCATTGAATACAATGCCAAATTGGCTAAAACAGCGAGCTTTTTTGACACCTGACAGAATAGCGATTATGACAGATGAGAGAATAGTAACATTTCGTGAGCTGCATGAACTGACAGAGCAAAAGGCATATTCATTTCAGCAAAATGGGGTAAAAAAAGGCCAGCATGCTGCCATTCTAATGAAAAACAGCATAGATATGGCTGTGGCTATTCATGCATTGACATACATAGGGGCTACAGCCGTCCTATTGAATACAAGATTGACTTCCTCTGAACTGGACTGGCAGCTGAGAGATGCTGAAGTCAAACACCTTATATGTGACAGTGATCTTCATCAAGAGTGGCATGAGCCGTTTTGGACGGTGATTGACAGCGGGATGATGGCTTCATCTGCAGGAAATGTCGAATATGAGCAGACCTTTTCCTTGGATCAAACAGCTACGATTATGTACACATCAGGAACAACCGGTAAGCCAAAGGGAGTCCTGCAAACGTACGGCAATCATTATTGGAGCGCCTCTGCATCTTCTTTAAATATGGGACTGCATCACGATGACCGCTGGCTGTGTGCAGTGCCGCTTTTTCATATAAGCGGGCTTTCCATATTGATGAGGGGCATCATTTACGGAATGACGGTTGTTCTTCACGAATCCTTCCACCCTGCAAGGGCGAACAGGGCCATTATTGAAGACTGTGTAACCATTGTGTCAGTGGTGCAAACGATGCTGTCTCAAATGATAGAAAAATTGGGAGACAATAGATATCCGGAATCCTTTAGGTGCATGCTTCTTGGCGGAGGACCTGCACCGATGCCGCTTTTAAATGCTTGTGAGGCGAAAAACATCCCGGTCTATCAAACGTATGGAATGACAGAAACGTCATCCCAGATTGTCACATTGTCGCCTGAGTATAGCCTCTCAAAGCTTGGCTCGGCAGGAAAGCCGCTCTTTCCTTGTGAGATTAAGATTATGAAAAATAATGAAGCTTGCCCCCCTCTTGCAGAAGGTGAGATTTTTGTGCATGGACCTAACGTGACGAAAGGTTATTGGAAGCGTGAGGACTCTAGTTCAGAAGCGTTTGATCAAGGCTGGCTCCGAACTGGTGATATGGGATATGTGGATCATGAAGGATTTTTATATGTGCTGGACAGACGATCTGACCTTATTGTATCAGGCGGTGAAAATATTTATCCGGCAGAAATCGAAGCTGCAATGCTTTCCCATCCTGCCGTTCTTGAGGCGGGTGTAACCGGAATCCCGGATTCAAAATGGGGGCAGGTGCCGCATGCATTCATTGTTGGAAAAGATAACCTGAATGAAGATGAGCTGATCTCTCACTGTTCAAACATCCTGGCAAAATATAAAATACCGAAACGCATTCATTTTGTCGATATGCTTCCAAGAAATGCTTCAAATAAATTACTGCGAAGAAAGCTTGTTGAACTTCTCAGTGGCAGCCTATGATTGATGTTCAAAAGGTAACGCTTCATCATGTGGAAATGAAACTGGTTTCTCCGTTTCAATCAAGCATTGAAACGGTTCATAGCAGAGAAAGTATCCTGATTGAAGTACAGGATCGGAGCGGGCATATAGGATGGGGAGAAGTTGTTGCTTTTTCCGCGCCATGGTATACAGAAGAAACAATAAAGACCTGTCATCATATGCTGACATCTTTTCTGATTCCAGCATTGTTTTCAAAAACGTTCGGGCATCCGGAAGAATTCATCGATGCTTTCTCTTATATAAAAAGAAATCAAATGGCGAAAGCATCAATTGAAGGTGCCGTTTGGGATCTTTTTGCGAAGCAGCAAGATCAGCCGCTTTCAACCTTGTTAGGAGGTACAATGAAGCAAATCGATTCTGGCGTAGTCGTTGGAATGGATAAAATCGATAGAATGCTCCAAATAATTGATAAGCATGTCAGTGATGGCTATAAAAGAATAAAAGTGAAAATAAAACCTGGCATGGATGATGTCCTGCTTAAGGAAATCAGAAAGCAGTTTCCTGATGTTCCATTGATGGCAGATGCCAATTCAGCTTATACATTAGAAGATATCCGTACATTAAAGCAGCTTGATCAATACAACCTCTTAATGATTGAGCAGCCGCTCGCTCATGATGATATCGTCGATCACGCAGCTTTGCAGGCACAATTGACAACTCCAATTTGTCTGGACGAAAGCATTATTACACTGAACGATGCGAAAAAGGCCATACAGCTTGGGAGCTGCAAAGTCATCAATATAAAACCAGGAAGAGTAGGCGGGTTGACTGAATCGAAGAAGATTCATGACTACTGTCAGCAGCATCACATTCCGGTATGGTGCGGGGGAATGCTTGAAACAGGGGTTTCACGGGCACACAATATTTCACTTGCAGCATTGCCGAACTTCACCATACCAGGAGATATTTCAGCTTCTTCGCGCTATTGGGAAGAAGATATCATTTCGCCTCCTGTTACAGTTCAGAATGGAAAGATAGATGTTCCTTCAGCTCCTGGTATAGGCTTTGAAGTGGACTTGTACAAATTAGCAAAATACCGCACGGCTGCGGAGAGTTTTACTAATTAAAATTTGATTTTCATTTACTGAAAATCAAATTTTAGACGTAAAAAAAACAATTTTCCCGTTTTGCGTTTTTTAGGATGTCATGATAAAAATAAAAAGAATGATGCTCAGCACATCATTCCAATAATCAGCCCTCTCTGCTTCAATCTGAAAACCAGCTATTTTTATAGCTGGCTTTTTTTGTCGAGAAAGAATGATTGACAGAAAACTAAAATTGCTTTAAATTGTTGCATATAGGCAAAACAATTATACTAATCAACAAATCATGAAACAAGCTAACTTATTAGCGCGAAACCTAACTTTCTTTCATAAGCTGCTTTTTGCGAAGGAAAGTCATTTTTTTACATTAAAACTTGCACTAAGGAAACTTTTGTTGATAAAGGAAAGAGGAGGAGAGCAATGATGAAAAGAAGGTTTACAATACTGATATCAATCCTGGCACTGTCAGGTCTTCTGACAGCATGCAGTCAGGAAACACAAGGGGAAGCGGATGGTCAAATAAAGGTAACAACAACCACTGCGCAAATTGCGGATGTGGCACGAAACGTTGGCGGTGATCATGTCGACGTAGAATCATTAATGGGACCTGGAATTGATCCGCATTTATATCAAGCGTCACAAGGGGACATCCAAAAATTAAATAAAGCGGAAATCATTTTTTATAATGGGCTTCATTTAGAAGGCAAGATGGGCACTATTTTTGAAAAAATGTCGAATGAAAAACCGACTGTGGCAGTAGCAAGTGCCATTCCCGAAAATAAATTAATAAATGATAAAGCGAACGCAAAGGCACACGATCCGCATGTATGGTTTGATATTTCATTATGGATCCATACCGTTGAAAAAGTAGAGGAAGAATTAAGCAAGATGTCGCCTGAAAATAAAGAAGAATTTGCAGAAAATGCAGCTGCTTACAAAAAAGAGCTTGAAGAAATGGATCAATACGCAAAAGAACAAGTTGAAACCATTCCTGAAGAAAGCAGAGTACTTGTAACAGCACATGATGCTTTCACTTATTTTGGAAATGCTTATGGATTTGAAGTAATGGGGCTTCAAGGCTTGAGCACAGATTCTGAATACGGACTCCGGGATGTTCAGAATTTGGTCGATGTTCTTGTTGAGCGTGAGATTAAAGCGGTGTTTGTTGAAAGCAGTATTTCAGAAAAATCCATTAACGCCGTTGTGGAAGGTTCAAAAAAGAAAGATCATGAAGTCGTCATTGGCGGTGAACTATACTCTGATGCCATGGGTGAAGAGGGAACAGAGGAAGGCACATATTTAGGAATGTTTAAACACAATATTGATACAATCGTTTCATCATTGAAATAAGGTTGGTGTACTCTATGAATCCAGTAACCGTTGAAAACTTAACAGTAGCCTACCACCGCAAACCAGTTTTGCAAGAGGTGGGGTTTGAAGTGCCGGAGGGCAAATTGATTGGAATTATCGGGCCAAACGGAGCAGGTAAATCGACGCTGATCAAAGCGGTTTTAGGATTGATTCCAGTCGCGTCTGGAGAAGTGGAAATCTACGGGGACCACTATAAAAAACAGCGTAAGCGTGTCGGGTATGTGCCTCAGCGCGGCTCTGTCGACTGGGATTTTCCAACAAATGCCCTGGATGTCGTTTTAATGGGCCGCTATGGACATATAGGTTGGCTAAAACGTCCTGGCAAAAAAGATATAGACTTTGCACGCGGGTGTCTTGAAAAAGTAGGCATGCTGGATTTTGCAGACAGGCAAATCAGCCAGCTTTCAGGCGGACAGCAGCAGCGTGTGTTTTTAGCAAGAGCGCTGGCTCAGGATGCAGACGTTTACTTCATGGATGAACCATTTGTAGGTGTAGATGCAGCTACTGAAAAAGCGATTATTTCGCTCTTAAATGAATTAAAAGCAAGAGGGAAAACGGTCTTAGTTGTTCATCATGATCTGCAGACAGTGGAGGAATATTTTGACTGGGTCCTGCTGTTAAACCTAAGGAAAATTGCATTCGGTCCTACGAGTGAAGTCTTTACGATGGATAATCTTCAAAAAACATATGGAGGCAGGCTCACATTTCTGCAGGATCAAAGTGTGCTTGTGGACGAAACAAAGTAGGAGTGACTTAAGATGATGGAAGAGCTTTTCTATCAATTGCAAAATCAAAATACACAATGGGTCTTACTTGGTACCATGCTGCTTGGCCTTGCAAGCGGGGTTTTGGGAAGCTTTGCCCTGTTAAGAAAACAAAGTCTTATTGGAGATGCAATGGCACATGCTGCTTTGCCTGGAGTATGTATGGCATTTCTGCTTTACGGATCTAAATCGCTCATTTGGTTTTTAGCAGGAGCTGCCATTTCAGGAATGATTGCAGCTTGGCTCATTCAATTTATCATTCAGAACTCACGTATAAAGGAAGACTCAGCACTAGGACTTGTCCTGTCGGTATTTTTTGGATTTGGAATTGTCCTGCTTACTTTCATTCAGCATAATCATGGAGGAAACCAAAGCGGACTAAATGATTTCATTTTCGGAAAAGCAGCGTCAATGGTTGGGCAGGACGTTCAAATTATTACTTGGATAGCATCGATACTGCTTCTTCTGACAGCCGTTTTCTTTAAAGAATTTAAAATTTTGACATTTGATCCGCAATTCGCAAAAGGAATTGGCATGCCGACAACATTCTTTAATGGATTGCTAATGGTTTTAATCGTTTGTGCAGTAGTGATTGGTCTGCAGACAGTCGGGGTCATCTTGATGGCTGCCATGCTCATTACTCCTGCTATAGCAGCGAGATATTGGACAGATAAACTTGGGACTATGGTGATTATTGCCGGAATTATCGGGGGAATATCCGGGGTTGTTGGTACCTTTTTGAGTACAACAACAAAAGGAATGGCAACAGGTCCGCTGATTATCGTTGCAGCGACATTGCTCTTTTTAATCTCCCTCATCTTCGCACCGAAAAGGGGTCTTGTTTCAAAAGCAATGAAGCAAATAAAGCTTAGAAAAAGAACTTCGGTTGAGCAGCTGCTTCTGTCTTTTTATGATTTAACAGAAGGCGCAGGAGGAAAATATTCAGCGGCAGCCTTTTCGCTGGATGATATCGTGAATAAGAGAAAGGTAACCCCCAGCCTTATAAGCAAATCATTAAATGAACTTTTGAAAAAACGCCTTGTTACGAAAGACATTGATGATAAGTGGAAGCTGACGGAAAATGGACTGCAGCTTTCCTATCAGCTTGCTTTGAATCAGCGTTTATATGAAATGTATCTCATGCATGAAATGGAGCTCGCTCAGCTTCAAATCAGCAGCCGTGATGATGTTGATGTTGAAAAAATGCCAGGCGATATGAAGGATCGATTAATGATCTTGTTAAAAGATCATCATAGAGAGCCCATGCTGATTCCAAAATCGAAAAATAGCCTCAGCAGGAAGGAGTGGTTATACCAATGAGTTATGATGCTTGGATTTTACTGACAGGTTCGCTTGTTGGTGTAACCTGCGCCATGATAGGCTGCTTTCTGATTTTAAGGAGAATGGCCATGCTTGCAGACGCAATCAGTCATTCTGTCTTGCTTGGTATCGTATGCGCCTATTTTGTCAGCAGAAGTTTAGATGGCGTTTCGATGTTTATTGGTGCTGCAATCGTCGGTTTGCTGACAGCATTTCTAGTGCAAATATTAAATGCAAAGGGCGTTCAGTCAGACGCTGCAATCGGAGTTGTGTTCACATCGCTTTTTGCAATTGGTGTTATTTTGCTTTCATTATTTGGCGGAAACATTCATTTAGATGTGGATCATGTTTTAATGGGAGAGATTACATTCGTGCCATGGGATACTGTTTCGATTGGAAGCATGGATCTCGGTCCTAAAGCAGTGTGGATGCTCGGTTCAGTCTTTATGATAAACCTACTGATAATTGTTCTCTTTTATAAAGAGTTTAAAATTTCTTCCTTTGATCCGCAAATGGCTGTTGCAATTGGAATACCGGTGTTGTTCATTCACTACTTGCAAATGGGGATGCTGTCGATTACAACAGTTGCGTCGTTTGATAGTGTAGGTGCCATTTTAGTTGTAGCAATGTTGATTGTTCCAGCTTCAACAGCATATTTGCTGACAGACAGACTTTTTCATATGCTGATTATCAGTTCGTTTGTTGGGATCCTATCAGCAGTAGCCGGATATTACTCAGCGACATGGCTGAACGTTTCGATTGCAGGAGCAATGGCAGCAGCTGCAGGAATCATCTTTTTCCTGACATTTATATTTTCGCCGACACATGGACTGTTATCAAAGCTTCTTGCCAAACGAAAATGGACATCTGCAGAAGTGAACGAATAAAGATTTTATATTTTATGAATAAAAATGATTATCATTATCAATAATAAGAAAGAAAGGACAGCGATAAGCTGTCCTTTCTCTTAAAGATCATGGGGTTTAAAGGTTTTGCAATCAGTTTCCTCACTTCGGGAGGCTTTATCTCCTTTGTGACTGACTACATAGATGGCATCAGCTGTACACTGATTGCCTCTGCCCCAATACTCACAGTTGTTGACTTCACATAGTACTTCTCTTGGCATAAATCAAACCTCCTTTTTTAGGGTTCAACAGTTAGTGTTGCTTGATCTGGGTCGTTTCATACATAAGAAAAGCGTTTAAAGTTACTTCTAAAAAAAACAAGGAACCTGAAGTGTTCCTTGTTTTTTTATTTAGATATAGATGCGCATTGATGGCGAGCGGAATCGCCCAACTCCTCGGCGTCGGAGCTTAACTGGCGCTTCCGCTTTTCTTTTTAGGATTCATTTTGTTTTAAGTAACGTTTATCCTTCATAAACAATCTCCAAAAGAAAAAAAATCCAGGAAATAAGATTGAAAATCCTACAATATAAGTGATAAATAGAGCGTGGAATGTTTTAGGATGTGTAAATCCGTCCTGAATTGAAACATCCGGATAGATCATATAAGGCAGATGGCCGCGTCCATATGCGTAGCTTGCAAGTAAATATTGAATGGTTACCGCGACAACTGCAATTCTTGGTCTGCCAAGCTTCCGTTTGTCCTTTTGCGAAGGTAAAAAAAGCGCCCCGCCTGCAATCATAAACATCGCAACAGATCCAATCAAAAATGGCAAATATCCCATCATATTTGAATACAGCCAATTGGCTTCGGTACGCATTGTCAGCATGATCAAAAAACCCATGACCAGAGATAATGGTCCTAAAATCAGAGCATCCCGCCGATAAACTTTATAAGCTTCAGGTTCATTGGCAACATTTGAGTAATCTGACAGCAGCAGCGAAGATAAGAACAGTGTGCTCGTAATGGCAAATCCTATAAAAGCATAGGCGCTGGGGCTTGTCAGCAATTTACCAAGCTGCAGCTGATGCGCACCATTTACAACCTCAATGTATCCCCCATGTGTAATCGGAAGCACCAGCATTAAGAGAGCGGGGATGATAAAGCCGGAAATTCCTGAAACGTACGTGAGTGCCTTCTCATATCCTTTTGAATAATGGGAGAAAACAAGGAATCCGCTGCGAATCGCCAGCAGCAGAAGAATGATGCTTCCAGGAATAAGGAGGACGGTCCCTAAAATAAAAGTTGCCCCTGGGAAAAAGCCGAAAAGTGCAACGACAATGGCAACAATAAACACATTCGTTACTTCCCATGTTGGAGACAAATAACGGTTTGCGATATTAGTTGCATTCGTTTTTTCCTTATTGATATAGATCATTGACCAAAAACCTGCTCCGAAATCCATCGTAGCCATTACAGCATAGATAAAAACAAAGCCCCATATGACGGTAATTGCCAGCAATGCATCTGTTGTAATCATCTCTGTTGCGCCTCCATTTCAGCTTTAGTAAACACTAACCCCTTCACCATCACCCGCAGGTTTATCAAGTTCTTTTTCAACAGGATTGCGCCTGAAATAGTACACAAGAACAAGAATGACGGCGAGCCCTAAAATAGCATAAACCAATGTGAATAGAACAAACAGCGTTCCGATTTGACCAGAAGCTGTAACAACATCCTCTGTTTTCAATAAACGATAGATCACCCATGGCTGTCTGCCTGTGCAGGCAAAAATCCAACCGAATTCAATCGCCATCATGGAAAGAATCCCTGAAGGAACGAATAAAACAAGCATCCATTTAGGAAAATGGGGTTTTTTCAGGATTTTATACCAGAAGAATCCGACCATTGAGAGCAGGATCAGCAGACTTCCGATCCCGACCATTGCATTGAACAATGTATGTACAAAAAGCGGAGGCCAATATTCCTCTGGAAAATCATTCAGTCCGATCACCTCTGTTTTAAAACTGTTGTCTGCCAAAAAGCTCAGTGCCCATGGAATTTCAATGCCCCATTTTACTTCCTGTGTTTCCCGGTCAGTAAATCCGCCAACTGAAAGCGGGGCATATCGCTGTGTTTCAAACAAACCTTCTGCTGCAGCTAGCTTTTCTGGCTGATACTCATGAAGCATCTGTGCAGATTCATGACCATTAAGAGCTGTTAAAAATGAAAAGATGCCTCCAACAATCAGCCCCATCATTAATGCTTTACGATGAAAACGATAGAGGCGTTCATTTTTCATATTTCTGAGCATTTTGTAAGCTGAGATAGAAGCAATGACGAACGCACCCGTCATAAAGGCTGACACCACTACATGACCAGCTGTGACGATAAAGCTCGGATTGAAAAATGCTGCCCAGGGATCAACGTCAACAATTTCGCCATTTTCAATCCGAAAACCAGCAGGAGTCCCTTCAAATGCATGCACATTCGTAATTAAGATTGCGGATGCCGCTGCCCCGAACAGAACAAGGGAAACACTGATAATTCTCATGCGCGGAGAAATTCTGTCTGCTGCGTATACATAAATGGACATAAACAATGCTTCCACAAAAAAAGCGTAAATTTCTATTTGAAAAGGCAGTGCCATGACTCTTCCGATAACTTCCATAAACCCTGGCCACAACAGAGCAAGCTGCACGCCTGCAATCGTCCCAGTCGGAATCGCAACCCCGAGCAGCACCGCTTGCCCTTTTGTCCATCTTTTTGCCATGACCGCATAATCACTGTCCTTTGTTTTTTGGAACAGCAGCTCAGCAATCAGAATCATGAGAGGGAGCCCCACACCAAGTGATGCAAAGATAATATGAAAGCCCATTGTCGTCCCGAACAAGGATCTGGCTAATACGAGATCATCCATCTTATTCATCCGCCTTTCTTTCCCAACGTTGTAAGAATCTTTCCTTATTGTCCACATTTTTCTAGGAAATATGCTTCTCAGTTAAACGTTATTTTGAATCATTTTAATTCAACCAGTTTCCGCATTTCATCGCCAAATTTTAAAAGGTATCAACGTAAAACGTAATTTTGGAATTTATCCGACAAACATCATCCATTGACAAAAAGGGACAAACCCTGTAATATATAAATCGTAAGTATTACGATTAAAGGAGTGCTTTTAAAATGAAACAAGGAATCCATCCGGATTATCATAAAGTCGTATATATGGACACTAACAGCGGTTTTAAATTTTTAAGCGGATCAACTATGAAATCAAACGAAACAACAGAATGGGAGGACGGCAACACATACCCTCTCATTAAAATAGAAGTAAGCTCAGATACACACCCATTCTATACTGGCCGTCAAAAATTCGCGGACCGCGATGGACGAGCAGAGCGTTTCAAGAAAAAATACAATATGTAAGAAAAAACAAAAGCAGCCTGAGAACAAAATGTTCTTGGGCATCTTTTCTGTTTGCTGAAAGCTTGTAAGTCTTGGTACTCTTATAATGGAGGAGGCACGGCATTGAAACGAATCCCTGTGTATACAGTCAGCGGTTTTTTAGGAAGCGGTAAAACAACGGTTCTTGTAAAATTGGCTGAAGAATTTAAAAAAAGAGGAAAACAAGTAGGAATTATTTTAAATGAGCTTGGCGATGAAAATGTTGAAAAGCATTTATTTGAAGACCAGAAAGTGTACGAGCTGTTAAATGGATGCATCTGCTGTACAATCCAGGATGATTTAGTCAGAACATTGAAAGGCTTTTTAAGCGGAGAACAAGCAGACGTCCTCTTAATCGAGGGGACTGGAGTTGCTAATCCTTTGGAGATAAAAGATGTTTTACTATCTCCTGCATTGATTGAAGAGTTTGAGCTCATCTCAATGATAGGGATTGTGGACGCAAGCCACTATCTCGAGTATCAAAGCATGTTCTCAAGCTCAAAAGAAATTCGTTCTCTATTAAAAGAACAAATCATCTCATCGGATTTTATTATCCTGAATAAAATTGACATTGTGAATGAAAAAGAAAAAGAAAAAGTAAAACATAAAATCGAAAAAGTGATTTCGTCTGAAATAGAAATTTTCCCAGCTTCATATGGCAATGTTCCTTTTGAAAAACTTGCCGGACAAAGGCATCGGATCGTGTCGTTATCAGATACAAAAGAGCACCATCATCACCATCATCACACTATTGGAACATTAAAAATAGAAGACCTTCCATCGATTCAGCTTAAGGTCCTTGAATCATGGCTTAAGGAGATAAACGGACTGATTCGCGCCAAAGGCTATCTTCGTGTAGAAGGAGAAACAGATCCTAGGGAAATGCAATATGCTGCGAGAAAAACCGTGCTTTCTGATACCGAAGTAAACACTGAAAAAACAGTTTTGATCTTAATAGGACAAGATTTGAATATTGAAGAAATCAGAGACTCATTTAAGCGGATATTTCAGTGAAATAAGGAGGACCTTTTCATAAATTCCTTTTTTGTATGAAGGAGCGGATTACCGCTCGGATAATAAGAAAAACACTCTAGATTAAGAAACCAGGTTTCAGGATAATAAGGAATCTTTTTATAAATAAATACCGGCCATGGAATGGCCGGTATTTTGCTTTATTTCGATAATGCCGTTTTCAGGGTTTCTAAATTTCGTTTCATTAAACTAAAGTAGTCCTTGCTGTTTTTCGCATCTTCTTCTGAGATGGACTCTAAATTAGATAGCGTCAAGCTTTCTGCGCCGATTTCAGCTTGAACGATATCAGATATTTTGCTGTTTACGTTGTTTTCGAAAATAATATACTTCATGTTATGTTCTTTTGCCGTTTCGATAATGGACTGCAGCTGCTTTTGTGAAGGCTCTTGAGTTGGCGATAACCCAAGAACACTGATCTGCTCAATGCCGTAGCGTTCTTCCCAATATCCGTACGCTGCATGAGATACAAGAATCTCTTTTTTGCCTGCCGTTTCTATCGTTTCTTTATAATCTGCATCCAGTGCTTCAAGGTCTGCTTTCAGGGTTTTGAAATTCTTTTCGAATACAGCTTTTGATTCAGGATCTAATTCACTTAAACCATTTTTAATGTTTTCCGCTATTTGGATAGAAAGGGCAGGATCAAGCCAAATATGCGGATCTTTATCACCGTGCTCATGCTCATCATGAGCTTCTTCATCAGCATGCTCATCGTGACCTTCCTCATTAGCATGTTCGTCATGAGTTTCTTCGTCAGCATGCTCATCGTGACCTTCCTCATTAGCATGTTCGTCATGAGTTTCTTCGTCGGTATGCTCATCATGGCCTTCCTCATCAGAGGTTTCGTCATGAGATGAATCCGCTAACTCGATTCCTTCACCAGCTTTTATGATTTTTACTTTTTCAGCTTGAAGGGTTTCGGTTGCTTTTTCTGCAAATCCTTCTAGACCAACGCCGGAATATATGAATGCGTCTGCTTCTGCCATGTCGACCATATCTTTTGTAGTGGGTTCAAATGTATGGGCATCTGCATTTGCAGGATATACGCTTTCAACTTCAATCGCATCTCCGCCAATTTTCTTTGTGAAATCCTGTAATGGGAAAATGGTCGTATACACCTTTAGCTTTCCATCTTTTTCTGCATTCTGCTCATTGCCTGCACAGCCAGACATTGCTGTTCCAAGCAAAAGCGCAAGTGCCATTGTCATTCCTGTTTTTTTCATTATTTGCTCCTTATATAAATGGTATTTAGTTAGATTCACTATGTCCTTACACATTATATCGTAATACTTACGATTTGAGAACTAGTAAAATTCATCAAAAAATAGAAAAAGGATTCTAATAATTATGAAAAGGCCGGAAGAGGATCTTTAAGTGCTTTCCAGTCCATTCTCATTTCTTTTCCCGTTAATAGGCATCTATCAAGAGATGCTTCAACCTCTTCACGCTTAAGATCAATTCCTATTAAGACTAATTCTGTGATACGGTCTCCAAATGACGAATCCCATCTCTCAATTAGTTCTGGCTCATCCTTAAAAGCTTGAAGCTGTTCTTCTTCTGAGTAGGAAGCAACCCATTCACCGGCACCTTGAATCATGATCGACGTACCCGCTTGTGATAGAAGTCCTGTTGTATCGTTTCTGGAAGCAAGCCAGAAAAATCCTTTTGCCCGAACAACATCTGCGGGCCAATTTTCAAGCCAATTCATGAAACGTTCCGGGTGAAATGGTTTTCTTCTTCTGTAAACAAATGAGGAAATACCGTATTCCTCAGTTTCAGGTGTATGCTCTTCGTTTAATTCTTTGATCCAGCCTGCAGATTGGCTTGCTTTATCAAAATCAAAACTGTATGTGTTAAGAAGAGAATCTAGAGGAGCTTTGCTGAATGAAGTTTTTAAAATCGTGGCGTCTGGATTTAGCTTGCGAAGCACACCGTAAAGCTCATCTGTATCTTCATTTTCCACTAGATCTGTTTTATTCAGCAAAAGAACATTGGCAAATTCGATTTGATCGATTAATAAATCGATGACCTCACGCCTATCATTTTCATCTGTTCCATGCTTGCGGTCAAGCAGATTTTCTCCAGAAGAAAAATCCTCCCAAAACCGATTGCCGTCTACAACTGTGACCATGGTATCCAGCCTGCAGTATTTAGAAAGATCAATTCCGACTTCCTCATCAATATAAGTAAAGGTTTGTGCAACTGGAACCGGCTCGCTTATGCCAGAAGATTCAATGACGATGTAATCAATATTTCCTTCCTTTACAAGTCTTTCCACTTCGACCATTAAATCTTCGCGCAGCGTGCAGCAAATGCATCCATTTTGCATTTCTACTAGTTTTTCTTCTGTACGGCTGATGGCATCTTGTTTAATCAAGCTTCCATCGATATTGATTTCACTCATATCATTCACGATAACAGCGATTCGTTTTCCTTCTTTATTCTCAAGGATATGCTTAAGCAGTGTTGTTTTCCCGGCACCCAAGTAGCCGCTTAGCACTGTAACAGGTATTTGATTTGTCATTTCTATTAGTCCCCCTTAAATAATAATCATTACAATTTATAAAGAACATCATATAGCAAAACTAAACAAAAAAACAAGTGATATGGTATATTTAATAAAAATAGAGTTGTAAGGAGAATGACAGATGAGATTGTTAGATAAAATTATTGAACACAACCACCAATTTGTAGAAAACCATGACTATGAAAAGTTCCAGACAACAAAATTTCCTGATAAAAAACTTGTCATTTTATCTTGTATGGATACTCGCCTTGTTGAGCTTCTGCCGCAGGCAATGAATATTAAAAATGGCGATGTGAAAATCGTAAAAAGTGCTGGAGCCCTTGTTGCTCATCCATTTGGAAGTATTATGAGAAGCATTCTTGTAGCTGTCCTCGAACTTGGGGCAGATGAAGTCTGTGTAGTTGGCCATTATGATTGCGGCATGAGCAGCCTGAATCCGGAATCTTTTTTGGATAAAGCAATGAAACGCGGAATTTCAAAAGATCAGATTGATACCCTAAAATATTCAGGCATCCATTTAGAAGAATGGCTAAAAGGGTTTGATAACGTCGAAGAAAGTGTAAAACATAGTGTGAGTGTTATCCGCAACCATCCATTGCTTCCAAATGATGTACCTGTGCACGGGCTTATCATTGATCCATCAACCGGAAAATTAGACCTCGTGGCTGAAGGCTATCAACGCTGATCCTTCTTTTCAGGAACGGGATCAAATCCTCCGGGATGAAAAGGGTGGCATTTAAGGATGCGCTTCACTGTCAGATATCCGCCTTTTAAAGCGCCAAATCGTTTGATTGATTCAAGACCGTAATGAGAGCATGTCGGGTAAAAACGGCATGATGGCGGCTTTAGAGGAGAAATGGCTTTTTGATAAAAGCGTATAAGTGCAATGAATAGTTTTTTCATAATCGTCACCTCTTCTTATGCGATAAGTATACTGCATAAAAAGCAGAAGATAAAATTGGAAGGTTTAATTCAAACAAAATAGATGAATTTTATCGGAATTAATTGTATGATGAAGATAGAAGTCTTATGAAGGAGTGGTATTTATGCCATCAGTAGAAAGTTTTGAATTAGATCATAATGCAGTTAAAGCACCGTATGTGAGACATTGTGGCGTTCACAAAGTTGGAAGTGACGGTCTGGTAAATAAATTTGATATTCGCTTTTGCCAGCCGAATAAGCAGGCAATGAAGCCTGACGTAATTCATACATTGGAACATTTATTGGCATTCAATATTCGTACGCATGTTGAAAAATACGATCATTTCGATATTATTGATATTTCTCCAATGGGCTGCCAGACAGGCTATTATCTTGTAGTAAGCGGAGAGCCTACAGTGGAAGAAATCATCGACCTATTAGATGATACATTGAAAGATGCTATTGAAATCACTGAAATTCCAGCTGCTAATGAAAAACAATGCGGACAGGCAAAGCTTCATGATTTAGATGGGGCAAAACGTTTGATGCGTTTCTGGCTTGATCAAGATAAAAAAGAATTGGCAAAAGTATTTGGATAAAGATTTGAAAGAAGCACTCCTTATTTTGTTAAGGCAGTGCTTTTTTCTTGTTATATGAAAATGAGTTTGGTGCATGGTCGTTTTCATGAAGAGATATAATATTTTCAGTTGCGTGCAGATAATCATTTCGGTATACTGTTCTCATTGCTTAAACAGATGTCCGCATAAGGAAAACACCGCGGATGAGGAGGATGCATCATGATAGGACGATTGTTGATATCGTGTGAGGACAGGCCAGGGATTGTAGCAGCTGTCTCACGCTTTTTAGCTGATGAAGGAGCCAATATTATTCATTCTGACCAGCACTCTACAGATCCAGTAGGCGGTCTCTTTTTTATGAGAATTGAATTTCAGCTTATGGGGATAGAAGATAAAATCGAGGAAATCAAAACTCGTTTTCAATTGACAGCAGAGCCATTTAATATTACTTGGAGGATGTCATGCGCAAGCGATAAAAAGAAAATAGCCATTTTCGTTTCAAAAGAAGACCATTGCCTGCAGGACCTATTGCAGCGTTTTCGCCTCGGGGAACTTGCTGCTGATATAGAAATGGTCGTCAGTAATCACGATGATTTGAGAGAAATTGTTGAGCCTTTAGGGATTCCTTATCATCATATTCCGGCAACAAAGGATACGAGGGAAGAAGCGGCAATACAGCACCTGTCATTACTTGAAGAAGCGAACGTTGATACCATCGTGCTGGCACGCTACATGCAAATCATTCCGCAAGTGATGATTGAACGATATGAAAATCATATTATTAATATTCATCATTCCTTTTTGCCTGCATTCGTTGGCGGAAAACCATATAACCAAGCTTATGATCGCGGCGTAAAGATAATTGGCGCCACTGCTCATTACGTAACAGAAGAGCTTGATCAGGGACCAATTATTGAACAGGACGTTGAACGGGTCAGTCATCGCTATCAGATTAAGGACTTAAAACGAATCGGCAGAGATGTAGAAAAGCTTGTATTGTCGAGAGCCGTAGGCTGGCATTTGGATGATAAAGTGCTCGTTTATGAAAATAAGACAGTTGTGTTTCCGTAAAAACTGAAATTATATGAAAAGGCAGACGGATCAACCGTCTGTCTTTTCATATATGCATCCTATCTTTTTAATAAGAAAGAGTTTATAATAATTAAAACGTAATAATTACGATTTAAAAGGAGCAAATTATAAATAAAGAGGTGTTTTTGATGAACGAACATTTGATGAACATATTTACACGTGAAATCATTTCCAGACTTCCTCGGACTAAGAAAAACGTATATCAATTCATTGAAGGAATGGAAGATCAGCTGGCATCACAGTGTGAAACCAAAGAACAGTTTTTAACTCTTCTTGCAGAGAAGTCTCCTTATCAGCAGGCAGCCGATCGTTTTCATATGTCTTTGCAGGAAATGCATGAGCTAATGAAAGCAATTGAAGATGAGATAAACAACAGGCTTGACTTGAAAATTAAAAAACATAGATGGATTGACTATACAGATAAAGTGCTTAAAAATCAGGAGGCATCAAATCAAAATAAGAAGTTTTTCCTTTTTGTCTCTTAATTTAGGGCAAACAAAAAAGAACCTCGCTATGAGCAACGAAGTCCTGAATTATTTCTGCACACTTTGTTTTAAATCAATTTTCTCATACACTTTATCAAGCAGGTCCTTATCATTTAAGATTGTTTTTTTATTTTCTTCAACTAGTTCTTTGAATGTTTTCTTTTTAATTCTCATTCTTTCATACTCCTTTTTCACTTGTATGTCTATGTTTAACCAAATCATAATATTCTTTCTCTAAATCGCTCAGGCAAAGCTCATATAGCTGACAGTCTGCTTTTTTATAGATACCCAGATCCAGCAGTTCTTCTATAATATATGTTTTTCTGCTTGCAACAGCTTGGCGTAATTTTGTACTCATAAAAGAAGGAAACACCACTTTCTAAAAGATAATGATAATCATTATCAATTAAATTATATATGTTATTCTTGAAAAGGGCAAGGACTTTCAAAAAATGTTTGAAGCGTTTTTTTTAAGTTTATATTTGATATTTTATGAAACACATGTTTAAATAGTAATCATTACGTTTTATTAAATCGTATAAATCATAAAGAAGAAAGGATGGAAGTTGTGGCAAAAAAATCAATGGTTGCAAAAGAGAAGAAACGTCAGGAAATGGTTGAAAAATATAGAGAGCTGAGATTAGAGTTAAAAGAAAAAGGGGATTATGAAGCATTGAGAAGGCTGCCGCGGGACTCATCTCCAACTCGTTTGAAAAACAGATGTGAAGTGACTGGCAGACCAAGAGGATACTTAAGAAAGTTTAAGCTATCAAGAATAGCATTCCGTGAATATGCTCATAAAGGGCAAGTGCCAGGTGTGAAAAAAGCAAGCTGGTAAACTCATAAAATCGCTGAAAGATGGATGCAACGATCAGCTTTATTTAAAAAATGCGAGTGACTTTTGTAGTTACCCGCATTTTTAATCTTTATTTTCGATATGAAAGCTCTGCAATCGCATCATGAAGATGGATCGATTCTTCATTGCGGCATTCGACTTTGAAAGCTGACACGAAATCAAGCTCGTATAGGTCTGCTGCAACCAATCGAACCATGTCTTCTACAAAGCGGGGATTTTCATACGCCTTTTCCGTCACCATTTTCTCATCAGGGCGTTTTAGGACAGGGTGAATCATAGCACTTGCATTCGTTTCAGCTGCAGCAAGCAATGCTTCTTTCCAATCTCGTTCCTCACGATAGTCTTCTGTAAATTCAACATCCATTGTAATAAAGCCACGCTGATTATGTGCGCTGTATTCGCTGATCTCTTTAGAACAAGGGCAAAGGGTAGTGACTGCGCATGTCAGCTTTGCACTCGAAGTAAATCCCTTTCCTTCTATGTAGCTGATTTTCAAGTTTGCAGTGGCATGATTTAAGCCGGCAAGCTGTGAACTCGGACCTTTTCTTTCATAAAACCAAGGGAACGTGACTTCAATTTCAGCATCTTTTTGTTTCAGGCGTTCTGCGAGCTCTTTCGTAAAATCATAAAGTTCGTTTAGGGAGAGAGTAAACCCTCCGTTTAACCGGTATTTTTCAAGCTGCTCTGTAAAGCGGCTCATGTTTGTGCCCTTTGCTTCATATGAAATGGATGAAGTCATTTTAAACGATGCAACGGTTGCTTGTTCGTTTGGGCTTAATGATGAATGGATGTTAACTGGATATTTCACATTGCTGATTCCAACGGCATTTATATGAAATAAAAAATCTTTTTTTGAATTTTGCAGGTCAGGCATTTTGTCTTTTTCGGTTGGTTTTGTTTTTAAACCCGGTTCAACTGAGCCGAAGAGTCTGTGTCTCTCTTTTTTCGGCGGTAATGTAATATCTCTTTTCATAGGTGTTCTCCTCTCAAGTGCCTCAATAATAGAGAGTATACTGTACAAAGATAGAAAACAGCAATGAAAAATGCTTTTAATAGTGATTAAGGCAGGTTTCACGGATGATTTGCAAATTATAAGCGCGAAATTTTCACTAATTTGCATAATCTCTGGACAACCCTCGTATGATATAATGCTAGAAGAAAAGAATAGGATTGGAGTTTTAAGATGAAAAAACCAGCCTCTTCTATTATGAAAGAGACATTTGCTCTTGCATTAATAGGATTGTTTATTTATCTTTTTATTTTCATAGATTTCGGGGATTTTCAGATTGATGCCCCTAAAGCCTTTTTAAATTTAAACACGGTCTTTTTAAGCATTATTCTTGAGGCCATTCCCTTTATTTTGCTCGGGGTATTTGTCTCAGCCCTCATTCAATCGTTTGTCTCAGAAGAAATGATTCAGCGCTTTTTACCGAAAAATGCAATCATAGCCCTTTTTCCGGCAGCGCTGCTTGGAATTATCTTTCCTGTATGCGAATGTGCCATTGTTCCGATTGTAAGACGCTTAATTAAAAAAGGAATGCCGCTTCACGTTGGAATTGTCTTTTTAGTTGCTGCACCGATTCTAAATCCAGTTGTATTTGCTTCTACTTATTACGCTTTTCAATCTTCTAAAGAAATTGTTTATGGTCGAATGGGTTTAGCGTTTGTTGTGTCCATTCTGGTTGGATTCATCGTTTATCTTCTATTTAAAAACCGGGATCAGCTGAAATGGACAAGAGAAGAACTTGTTGGAAGAACAGCAGAAACAGAACCTATTAAAGGTGTGAACAAATGGAAGGAAACACTCTTCCATGCCAGTGATGAGTTTTTTGAAATGGGAAAATATCTGATTCTGGGCGCATTTATTGCAAGTGTTTTTCAGACCTTCTTAGATCGTTCTTTATTGGCGGAACTGGGCTCAAGCGAGTTCTTATCACCTGCAATCATGATGGCGTTCGCATATATTTTATCCCTTTGTTCAGAGGCAGATGCTTTTGTGGCTGCTTCGTTTGGAGGCACGTTCACTGCAGGTTCCCTGCTGGCGTTCCTCGTGTATGGCCCGATGGTCGATCTGAAAAATACAATCATGCTGTTTGCTTTTTTCAGAGTGAAATTTGTGATGGCATTTATCGGAATTGTAACGGCGGTCGTTTATGTTTCCGTCTTGGTATACCAGCAATTTCTCTTATAAAGGAGGGAATCCTGAATCTATGGAAAACCAAAGAGATTATCGTTTCCACTTATACTTGCGCGGGATCATCTTAATGGGATTTACAATGCTCCTCTTTAAGCTGATTATTACAGGAGATATCCAAAACTTTATCGCACCTCGAATGCTGCCGTTCATCTATTTTGCGGTCATTACTTTTTTGCTCTTAGGTGTCGTTCAAATTTGGAGAAGCGGCAGTAAGAATGAAGAAGAATTGTATTGCAATTGCGGCTTTGATCATTCAGGAAAAAGTACACCGATTCAGTCAATCATTATTTATTCATTCTTTATTTTCCCTGTCGTAACCGGCTTTGTTTTCCCGGATGTTGTCCTGGATAGCTCTATTGCGGCAAAACGAGGCTTTAAAACAGGTTTAACACAATCTCAAGAGACAGCCAAAAGTGAGGATGCTCCAATGGATGAGGAGCTTGCAGACCTCTATTTGCAGGATCCTGATGAATACATGAAACAGCTTGAAGAACGTGTTGAGGAAAAATCAGAATCACCAGAATCAAGCCCTGATGTCCCGCTTGAACATCCTGAAGGCTTCCAAATTCAAGCACCGCCAGAAGGGTATTATGAAGAGCTGGAAGCAGATATGCTAAAAAGTGACAAAATCGTTTTAACTGAAAAGAATTACATTGCCATGACGAATATCATGGATAAAAACCCTGAAAAATTTGCTGGCAAAAAAGTAGAAATGTTCGGATTTGTATACAGAGAAGATGATTTTGAACAAGATCAGTTTGTTGTAGCAAGATTTGGGTTATCCTGCTGTGTCGCAGATGCCTCTGTATATGGAACACTCGCTTCCATTGCGGATGGAGAAAAATATAAGCAGGATGAGTGGGTTAAAGTCAGCGGAGTTATCAAAAGTGTGAACTATCAAGACTGGGTTCTTCCAAATGTTGAGATCCAATCGATTGAAAAGATCGAGCAGCCTAAGGAACCTTATGTATATGAACAATATTGATAAATTACAAAAAAGCTTGCCGGGTATTCTATTTCCGGCAAGCTTTTATTTATTTTAGGGCATTCACAGCGTTTATTAATCCATGTCCTGATTGACCGTCGTATCCATTTTTAAACAAATCAACTGAAGAAGTTTGAATGATATGCTTTATCTTTGATGGAGAAAGCTGATCTTTTCCATGCTTTGCAATTATTACCCCAGCAAGAGCAGCTACTTTCGGTGCTGCCATTGATGTTCCGCCTTTATAGCCATAACCTCCTGGAACAGTGCTTAAGCATAAGTAACTATTATCTCTGCCTGTCCCATTGGCAGGGTTATAGTTTGGTCCTAAATCACCGCCTGGCGCAATGACGTCAATTTTACCAACTCCGTAGTTTGAATAGAAAGCTAAGTTTTTAAGCTGACCTCCAGCTGAAACTCGAATCATATTTTGGCTGCTAGGGCTTCTGTGAGTTGCTCCATTGTCTTCACCCGACAGTTTTCCTGGACTGCTGATATCAACTGCGTTGTTTCCGGCTGAACCCACAACCGTTACGCCTTTTTGAATAGCATACTTAATCGCACGGTTAAAGAGATGGACATCAGCTACGATGTCTTTTGTGGCAAACTCAGGATTTTGATACCAGTCATATCCACCCAAAGACATGTTCACTACATCTACGTTATCATCAGCAGCAGTCATAAGAGCTTCAGCGATATGAGCGGTTTCTGCTCCGCCAGTTGCACCAAAAACACGGTATGAAGCTACTTTTAAATCAGGGCCAACTCCCATTGTTCTTCCTTTAGCAGCTATAGATCCTGCTACATGTGTTCCATGTCCATTTTCATCTTTAGGATCTGCAATACCCGGCACAAATGATTTTCCATAAGCATAATTTTCTTTTAGATCAGGGTGAGTATAATCAATGCCAGTATCAATGACCCCTACTACAATATTCTCTCCTGAAGCTGTTTTTCCAGTACCCCCGGCAAGCTTCCATGAGTCGCCATTTTCTGTAACCTGCTTAATATCCCATTGAAGCTGCTCATATAAATCTGCTGTTGCTGCTTCAGCCTCTTGATAGGAAATTGCAGCTTCAGCTGCTGGAGTTTCCGGGTATAGAGTGTTCTGTATGCCCGCTTCTGTAATTTGGGAGGATTTTTTTACTTCTTTAAGAAAATCAGGATTGGCAGAAGTAACCTCAACTGCTCCTACCTTTTCTAGTTTATTGTTGATTTTTCCGCCAGCTTTTTTTACTAATTCATCATATCCAGATGGTAAATTGGTCTCGTTTTTGAAAATAACGATGTATTTTTTTTCAAGAGTTTCAGCTTGTCCTGTTGGTGCACTGCTGCTGAAAACAGCAGAAGTGAGTAGTACAGCACTTAATACCCCAGCATATAGTCCTTTTTTAACAATCATTATGTATAACCTCCTTTATTTTCTTAATTTTCATTATATTATAAAAAATACTTCAAAAATGAATATATTTCGTCAACATTCACACTGTTACTGATATATAGCATGTCTTTAGATTCAGTACCAATGAATGTTTTACAATTATTGAAAAATCATAAAGACTATTTGTATACTTAATTGACTGTTCATATCTTCATATAACAGATAAATTTGTCGAAAGTATAATACAATCAACACACTTACCTCTTTGATAAGAACACAAAAGTTGATTGAAAAAACACCTGAATTTTCAGGTGTTCACTTTTCCTCTTCACTTTTATTTCGATAGTTATCTGAATCCTCATTTTGATTGCTGTTATGAAGAGGATCAATCTTATGTTCGTATTTATATGCTTTAGATGTTGTTAAAACACTAAGCAAAAGCACAACAATAACAATAATGATGCAAATGATAAAAACAAAAATCATATGGAAGCCTCCCCCTATATGTTTATCATTTTAACAGAAAATCCCCTTAGACCGTGTTTTATTTTTCGGCAATAAGGGTAATTTACTAATACATAAGGAGGAGATTAAGGATGTCAGAAAAATTAGTGCAAACCGTTAATAAACAAGTAGCGAACTGGACTGTTTTATATGAGAAATTACATAATTACCATTGGTATGTGAAAGGTCAAAATTTCTTTACGCTTCATGAAAAGTTTGAAGAGCTGTATAATGAGGCTCACCTCCATATTGATGAGCTTGCAGAACGTTTGCTCGCACTTGAGGGGGCACCTGTCGCAACGTTGAAAGAGTGTCTTGAACTTTCAACTATAAGCGAAGCAGAAGGTAAGGAAACAGCGGAGCAAATGGTAAAAACCGTTTATGATGATTTCTCAAAACTTGCTGATGAATTGAAAGAAGGCATGGAACTGGCTGATGAAGTTGGCGATGAGACGACAGGCGATATGCTGCTTGCGATTCATCAAAGCTTAGAAAAGCATAACTGGATGCTAAAATCTTTCTTAGGAAAATAAAGGCTGCCTGATAGCAGTTTTTTTCTTTATTGGATAAATCGTCTTATTCAGCTTTTACTGAAGTTGCCGAAAATAGGAGTGAGAGGAGGGTGAACATGACACTGAGTTCAATCACGGCTGGCCAAGTCAGTCAGCTTCAGCAAACATTAAGCATGAATCTTCTGCAAAGCCAAATGGCCACGCAGGCAGCACATGTGACAGTTATGATGGAGGATTTCACACAGGCACAGGCTTCACTTCCAAGTCATCCATCACTTGGCAGCAAAATCGATGTGAAGATTTAAGCAGCGTATAAGGCCGGTCCATTGAAAATGGATTGGCCTTTTATGTCAGGTGATACTTAATATGGATTGCTTTTACACGTTACCCGAAGCTGTTCATATATCTGAACTGAACATGAAAGTCGAGCTCCCCTTTTTTGCAGTTTTTAATAGTGATCTAAAACTTATCCAGCAATTTTTTAAAACATGACAGCCGAATAATTTGTTCATTTATGGGAAAAAAATAAACAATGGACAAGTAAAGGGGCGCTAAGAGAAATGTCAGACACGAAACAAACTTATTATGTAACCGTAGCGAATGGAGAAATCTCACAGCTGAGCACTGCTGCACCTTGGGATTATAAAATTGAGGCGACAGAAGAAGAAATAACAACATTAAGAGAGTATTTCGATCAAGTGTATTCTTCAGATTGGCAAGGATTTTACAGAGCTCATGTTCCGTATTTAGAATATCACTATGACAGACAAAATGATGCGGTGGATCAAACCAATATCAAGATTTTTGAAATGATTTATCAGCTTGGGGATGAAGAGGCAAAAAATCACATTCGCTCTCAGGGAATACTAAAAAGCATCGAAGAACAACAATAGGTCTTATGCAATCTCTTTCATTGTGATAAGATTTTTATGGACACATAGAAATTGAGGGATAGAATAATGTTTCGATTTAAAGATTATTATCACAATGAAGTTCATTTATCTTTTGAAGATTATCCTTTTTCAAAGGATCCTAAGCACGTTTGGGTCATTTGCAGATATAAAGACAAATGGCTGCTAACGATTCATAGTGATCGAGGCTATGAATTTCCCGGAGGCAAAGTCGAACATTCCGAAAATGCGGATGATGCCGCCATAAGAGAAGTTAAAGAAGAAACAGGCGGAAGTGTCGGCAAGTTAACGTACATAGGTCAGTATAAGGTTCTTGGAAAAGAAAAAACGATTATCAAGAATATCTATTTTGCAGAAATTGATAAGATTATCCCGCAAACAGACTACTTAGAAACAAACGGGCCCATTCTGCTAGAATCTCTGCCGCCAGACATTCAAAGAAACAGGAAGTTTAGCTTTATCATGAAAGATGATGTACTCGTTAGAAGTTTGGAAAAAGTATTAGAAGAATATATTTAAGTGAATTCCGGCAAATGATGCTGGGATTTTTTTGATATATAAAGGCAGATTTCATAGTTTTTCGTTTTGTGCAGTTGCAGGGACTCAGAAGAGCACTCCTTCTTTGACAGGGATAGCGGGAATTCATTGGATTGACCGCTTGGCCACATTTCTGGCCGCTAGGGACTAATTTCTGACCGTTCACTCCAGTTTCTGACCGCTCAGCTTCGTTTGTGACCGTTCAGACAATTTTTGTCAGATTTCCATATTCAGTACGGAACGCTGTGTTCAATAGAACGCACTAAATACGATTGAATCAGCAATGTTATAGAATAGTGCATAAAAATAAAACCTTTATTATGGTAAATATAGTAATATTATAAGAGGAAGAAAAAGGCAGACTGAATTTTCTATAAACAAAGGGGATTTTTTATGACACACAGTGAACCGAGATATATTTGGATAGCGATTGCACTTTTATTAGTCATTTCAAGTTTTTTTGTTGTCCTGATAGTTCCGTATACGCTGCATAATATTCTATTTTATACAGCTAACACGGCAATGATTCAAACACCTAAGCTTGTCCTGTACATGTACGGAATATCGATGGGAATTATGGCAATCGCCTGTTTCGTGATGTATTTGAATCAGAAGAAATTATGGAAGTTTGCGCTGCCGCTTTTTATTGCTGGAATGGCTGGAATTGCTCTCGGAACAGATCATTATAAAGTTGTGACTTACGATGAAATCAAGTTCAGCAAACCATGGTCGTTTACAGAAGAGAGCTACAAGTGGGATGAGGTAGAGCAAATCATTACTGAGAAATCAGAGGATAAAAGTGTTCGTTGGCAAGTGAAAATGTTTTTTAAGGATGGGGAAGAACTTGTTTTTGTCCGCGACAGAAACTTCAATAATAGCCACAGTAATTTTTATTCAGCGGCAAAAATAAACAAGGTGCCTTATAAAGGAATCAATGATTAGTCAAAAAGCGATAGACTCAGAGGATTTTCTTCTAGCTGTAGAAACGGATATAAACACAAAAAAAGCTTTCGAAAATCGAAAGCCTTTTTTGCATAATATTTACACTCCAATTGAAGCTGTAATATTTTCTTTTTTCAGGAAATCAGCCAGTAAATCCGGTGCAGTTAAATAAATTAGCCCATTCCCTTCAAGACTCTTAGGAAACCCTAATGGAATCGTCCGCTTCATCAATTGAGCATAAATTTCAGGCTCAGTGAGTGTGCGTTCAAATTCACTTTCTGATAAAAGCTTCACTAAAGCAAGTGCACCTGCAACGTGAGGAGCTGACATTGAAGTACCGCTGAAAACAGCATATTTTCCGCCCGGTATGGTTGAAATGATTTTTTCACCTGGGGCGACTGCATCTATTTCATCATTTGAATTTGTAAAATAAGAAGATTTTCTTTGTAAATTAACCGCTCCTGCTGAGATCACTTCATTGTAGCTTCCCGGATAAGAGAATTCAGCTGTTTTGCTGTTACCATCTCCTTCATTTCCAGCTGCGCATACAACAAGAATCTGATTCTGAACGGCTTTTTGAATGACTTCGTGCAGTTCAGGGACATCTTCAGGACCTCCGAGAGACATCGAGATAATATCAGCTTTTTCAGAAATGGCATAATCTATTGCGTTAACAATCCATTCATATGCTCCAGAACCTTCTTCACCTGCAAGTGCTTTTAAAATAAGCAGTTTCGCTTCTGGCGCGACGCCGATCACACCGGATTCAGCATTAACAGCAGCGATCGTACCTGCGACATGCGTTCCGTGGCCATTGTAATCCGTAAATACCTCAGGGTCTCCGTTGTCATCATCCGTAAAGTTACGGCCACCAACTACTCGTCCCTCTAAATCTGGATGCTGCGCATCACAGCCTGTATCGATGACGGCTATTAAGATATCTTTGCCTTTAAAACCTTTGCTCCAAAGTGAAGGCGCTTGAATCAATTCAACACCTTCCGGGATTTGCTGTGCTTCCACGAGCTGATTGTCGACTTTGTACGGAATTAACTTCATTGCTTTTTCCATTACAATCCCTCCTAATCATTTCTTAAGGAACAAAACATGCAGCCAGATATAGGATGTTAAAACTATCTGAACTTTCTGTAAAATTCTATCATTTTTTTTAAAATCTATCAAATGCCAAATAGACTAGAGATAAATAATGAAAATGGCACAGGAGCCAAAAACAATTTCACCATTCTAGGCTGGAGAACGATTTCGTAATTTCTGGACCGAACAGCTATTTTCAGAGATTTTACTGCTTGTAATGCAGGCTGCCGAGTTGGGAGGGATTCCGGAAAAACAAAAATACGACCCTATGAAGGCCGTATAGCTATTCATCATCCTTAACCAGCTTTCTCTCAAGCAGCTCAACAGCCTGATACATGATTGTAGCGAAGCAGGCGATAATGATGAGAGAGAGGAGTACAAGTGTAAAGTTGAAAACTTGAAATCCATAGATAATCATATATCCCAATCCTTTTGCTGACACGAGGAATTCTCCTACAATGACACCGACCCATGACAATCCTACGTTTACTTTTAATGTCGAAATGATTGTAGGAAATGATGAGGGTAATACTGCCTCTTTAAACATCTGCCATTTAGATGCTCCGAAGGTTTGTAAAACCTTTAGATAGTTTGAATCTATTTCTCTAAACGCTGTATAGACGACAATGGCTGTAATAATGATAGAAATGATAGCCCCCATCGCGATTATGGAAAAATAACCGGGTCCAAGTGCGACAATCAGAATCGGACCAAGGGCTACTTTCGGCATAGCATTTAAAATGACCAAGTAAGGATCCAGTATATTGGAGAGCCGCTTTGACCACCATAACATTGCAGCAAGGATAGTGCCAAGGAGAGTGCCGATGATAAATCCAAGCACAGTTTCAAATAAAGTTACACTCAAATTTGATAGGAGTGATCCATCAGCTGTTTTTTCAAGAAACAAGTTCCATATTTTCGAAGGGTAACTGAATAAGAGCGGATCAATCCATTCTCGCTTTCCAGCTATCTCCCAAAACGAGAAAAATGTGATAAAAATTAGAATTTGGTAAAATCGAACCCAGCGCTTTTCCCGCTTTAAACTTTTTAAATAAGATTGGTGCAGCCTGTTTAACTCATTCTTTTCCATCAAGTTGATCCAGCTCCTTCCAAATGTGCTGAAATAGGTCTGTATAGGAGGGGTGCTGTCTCGCTGCAAACGGCGTCAGGCTTTTTAATTCTTCTGGAACGTGGAATGTTTGTGCGATTTTACCTGGTCTAGGGGAAAGCAGAAAAATCCGGTCACTCATAGCGATGGCTTCACCGATATCATGCGTGACAAGGAGAGCTGTCTTCTGAAAGTCTTTCAATGTGCTCCAAACAAGGTCTTCAAGCTTAAGTTTTGTTTGGTAGTCTAACGCTGAAAAAGGTTCGTCAAGCATAAGCAGCTTTGGATTCGTTGAAAGTGTTCTGACAAGTGCCGCGCGCTGTCTCATTCCGCCCGAAAGCTGACGGGGATAATTCTTTTCCACATTATCCAGACCCATATCTTTTAACAGAGAGAGGGTCTTTCCTTTAGCTTCGGCTGAATGATTTTTAGAGATTTTTAAACCGATTAATATATTTTCTGCAATTGTTTTCCAAGGAAATAGGTAATCCTGCTGCAGCATGTATCCAATTGCTGATGAATCATGTTTGATCGGCTTGCCTTCCATTAAAATGCTGCCTTTTGTCGGGGTAATCAATCCGGCGATAATGGAGAGCAGCGTAGTTTTACCGCAGCCGCTAGGGCCGAGGAAGGAAATAAATTCTCCTTCCTCTACTTGTAAATCAATGTCTTCTAATGCAAGGGTTGCTGATTCTTTAGTAAAATACATATGGTGGATATGCTGGACCGTCAGGAAAGACATGTTTAAACCTCCTTACTTTGCTGCATCTTCGGCGAACTTGGTATTGACGAGAGTCTTGTGATCAATACGTTTTGGCAATTCGTTCGCTTCTTCCATAATGTTTTGCAGATTCGTCCATTCATCTTCATCCAGAATTGGGTCTGTGGCAAATGAGCCTTGTTGTTTATAGCGTTCTACGACCGTAGTGATGATCTCAAGCTCAGTATCTTTAAATTGGTTTGCAATTGCTTTTGCAATAGATTCAGCACTGTTTTCTTCAATCCATTGCTGTGCTTTGTAAATAGCCTTTGTGAACTTTGCTGCAGCTTCGGAATTCTTTTTCAGGAAGCTTTCTTTTGCCATAAATGTTGTATATGGCACTTTACCTGACTCTTCACCGAAAGAAGCTACAATGTGTCCTGTGCCTTCTTTTTCAAAAATACTTGCAGTTGGCTCAAATAATTGGACATAGTCGCCTGTTCCTGAAGCAAATGCACTCGCAATATTAGCAAAGTCAATATTTTGAATCAGATTTAAATCATTGTGCGGATCAATTCCATGCTGCTTTATTACGAATTCTCCTACCATCTGCGGCATACCGCCCTTGCGCTGTCCCAGGAATGTGCTGCCTTTTAGCTGATCCCAGCTAAAATCTTCTACTTTTTCTCTTGAGACGAGAAATGTGCCGTCTGTTTGAGTAAGCTGAGCAAAATTAATGACAGGATCCTTTGAGTCCTGGGCAGAAACGTAAATGGATGTTTCTGAGCCAACAAGTGCGATATCAGCTCCATCAGAGAGCAGAGCTGTCATTGTTTTATCTCCGCCCCATGTCGTCGTAAGCTCAACATCCAGACCTTCGTCTTCAAAAAAACCTTCTGACATCGCTGCATACAATGGTGCATAGAAGATGGAATGGGTAACTTCGGCTAAACGAATTTTTTCTGGCTTGTTTTGATTGCACGCACTTAGTGTAAAGATAAGAAGAGCAAACACCGCAAAGCCAATGAGCCTTTTTTTCATATGAAATCCTCCTTGGTGACAACCACCTTCAAAAAATATAAAATGAGTATCCAGTAATGGAACGCCTAAAATAATGTATGAGAGCAGAAAAAATGTGTGAATTCCGAGAAAAGTTTTTATGAGGTGAATAAATCATGAAGAATGGATCAATTATAGACCGTCAGCTGCTGCCATCTCCCAATCCTAATATCAGGCTTCAGCTCATAACTTATTATTCAGATTGCCTAAAAGTGAAGGGGTTGCTTGCAGAGCCTGCAGCTGCCGGTACGTATGATGGTTTTTTGTATTTAAGAGGCGGCATTAAGAATGTCGGGAAGGTCAGAATTGGCCGGATTGTCCAATTTGCTTCAGAAGGTTTTGTCGTAATGGCTCCGTATTATCGGGGGAATCAGGGAGGAGAAGGAAATGAAGACTTCGCAGGCGATGACAGATATGACGCTATTCATGCTTTGACCCTATTAAAGGAACATCCTAAAGTTTCAAAAGAACGCATTCACGTCTTCGGGTTTTCAAGAGGCGGGGTCATGGCGCTGATAGCCGGGTGCATGGATGCAGATGTACGCTCTGTTGTGACATGGGGCGGGGTATCGGATATGATTCTTACATATGAAGAGAGAGAAGATCTGCGGAGAATGATGAAGCGGGTCATCGGGGGGACGCCTTCAAAATATCCTGACAGATATAAATGGCGGACACCGCTTTATGATTTAGAAACCTTAAAAGCGCCTATCCTGATCATCCATGGAGTCCTTGATCAGAATGTATCGGTTGAACATGCATACTTGCTTGAACAGAGGCTTCGTGATCTTGGGAAAAAAGTGGAGACAATGTATTTCAAGGAATACACGCATTATTTTCCGCCAGCAGTTAACCGAAACGTAGTCAAAGAGCTGACTGCCTGGATGAAAAAGCAATAAATGCAGGGAACAGTTGAGCTAAATATGGTAAACTATCCATATATGAAAAGGAGTGATTGAAATGGGTATGCCTTTAGAATTGAACACGATGATCGTGACCAAAGGGCGAGAGAAACGTTTAGAAGAAAACCTTTTTCAGCTCGTTAAAGACGGCTTTCGCATTTATCCGCTTGAGATCCCGATTGAAGTTAGAAAAACGAAAGAAGGAGACGTCAGCGGACAAGCTCTTATCAAAAAACTTGAGCTTGCTGAAGACAAAACGATCATAACGTATCAATTAATTGCTTTAAAATCTACGAATTAATTTAAGGGGTTTCCGGTGATGCTGGGAGCTCTTTTAAATATTTAACATGGAAAACGGAAGCTCAGTGCTCCCTGTGGAAAAGAACATTTCACCTGATAAGTCAAAAAACGTCTTTATAAAAAGGCTTTTTTCGCATTGAGTAAGGGATGGGAGCCTCCTCGGCTATGCCTGCGGGGTCTCCCATTCCCCTCTATTTCCCGCAGGAGTCAAGTGCCTTCCGCTACAATCCACTAAAGGTTTTAACCATTTTTTCTTAAAGCAAACAAACTTTACGAAAAGAGCCATATAAAAAAAGGCTATGCCAAAATGAATGGCATAGCAGCTTTTACGACTTATATAGATGGTCCGCCAAGTACTTCAATTTCTGTTGAAACATGATTGAACTTTTTGAAATTTTGTTTAAATTTCCCAGCCAGTTCTTTCGCTTTTTCATTGTAATCTTCGACGCTGTCCCATGTTTTAACTGGCTGCAGGACTTCGTCAGGAACACCTGGAACATGGAGCGGGATTTGCAAGCCGAAATTTTCATCTTTTACCGTTTCAACGTTGTCCAATTCACCTTCAAGTGCAGATTGAACCATTGCACGGGTATATTTTAATTTCATTCTTTCGCCAACACCGTATTCTCCGCCAGTCCAGCCAGTGTTTACTAAAAATACATTCGCCTGATGCTCATCGATTTTCTGCCCCAGCATCTCTGCGTAAACTGTAGCAGGAAGCGGTAGGAAAGGCGATCCGAAGCAAGTTGAGAACGTTGCCTGAGGTGATGTAATGCCGCGCTCTGTACCAGCAAGCTTGCTTGTGTACCCGCTAAGGAAGTGGTACATTGCCTGTTCTTTTGTCAATTTGCTGATTGGAGGCAGAACTCCGAAAGCGTCGGCTGTCAAAAAGACAATCGTATGCGGATGGCCTGCAATACTTGGCTGAACAATATTATCCATTGCCTCAAGCGGATAAGCTGCTCTAGTATTTTCAGTAAAGAATGTATCATCATAATCAGCCACTCTTGTTTCATCATCCAATACGACATTTTCAAGTACAGATCCGAATCTTATTGAATCAAAGATTTGCGGCTCTTTTTCGCGGGACAGGTTGATGCACTTGGCATAACAGCCTCCTTCGATATTAAAAACACCGGCATTAGACCATCCGTGCTCATCATCACCAATTAACTTGCGTTTTGGATCAGCCGATAGAGTTGTTTTGCCTGTACCAGACAGCCCGAAGAAGAGAGCTACGTCGCCTTCCTGGCCAACATTTGCAGAACAATGCATGGATAAAATTCCGCTTTCAGGAAGCAAGTAGTTCATGACAGAGAAAATTGATTTTTTCATTTCTCCTGCATATTCAGTTCCGCCGATTAAGATCGTTCTTTTTTCAAATGATATAATAATAAATGTCTCTGAATTTGTACCGTCAATTGCAGGATCTGCCTTGAAGTTTGGTGCAGAAACAATTGTAAATGGATCTGAATGCTGTATCAGTTCATCTTGGCTTTCTGGCTGAATGAATAGCTGCTGAGCAAAAAGATTGTGCCAGGCAAATTCATTTACTACTTGAATAGGAAGGCGATACTTCGTGTCAGCACCTGCAAATCCTTTGAAAACAAAGAGCTCATTGCGTTCTTTTAAGTATGAAATGACTTTTAAGTACAGTTTTTCAAATGAAGCTTCTGAGAAAGGCTGATTTACAGAACCCCACTCCATTTTGTCTTCTGTTGATTTTTCCTTTACAATAAACTTATCTTTAGGTGAACGTCCTGTGTAAGTACCTGTCGTTGCACGGACAGCACCCGTTGAAGTCAAGATTCCTTCATTGCGTTCTAATACTTTTTCAACAAGAAACGGGACTGATAAGTTATGAAATGCATTTTCCCCTTTGATTAAAAGATCTAGCTCATTCGTTATTTCTATAGAATTCATCCCATACCCATCCTTTACCTATATTTCTATTCTTTATTTTATTAATTAAGTAACTCTTCTCAATTAGTATAACACATTAAAATAAATAGTCTATACTATTTAACTTATTCTATGTAGAAATTGATGAAATGGAACAAGTAGCTAAATGTTTCTGATGAAAATGATACATATATAATAGGAAGTGTTTTTAATTCGTCATTTGGTGGAAACATACAAGAAGGGAAAAGAAAAATCGAATGCGAAAACCTTGTCATTTTTTGTTGACAGGTTGAGGAAATATACGATATTATATGACCTTGAACGGATTCTCTTATCCCGAGCTGGTGGAGGGACAGGCCCTATGAAACCCAGCAACCTGCTTTATTTATTAAAATTCTCGTAAGTCAGAATTTTTGCGAGCAAAGGTGCTAACCTGATGCAAGGCGAAAGCCCTTGATCGATAAGAGCGAAAGGCTACGATTTTAGTAAATAACCTTTCCTCGCGGGAAAGGATTTTTTATTTCTATAAATATTTTTTGCCTGAACGTACTCGTGGATTCTCCTAAAACATGCCAACTGAATTATTTTGCCGAATGGCCAAAATATGAAAGGGAATGAGTTCCGTATCTTTTAACCTTTTGAGGAGGAAAACTTTAATGACTAAACAACGTCGTCTGTTTACTTCAGAGTCTGTAACTGAAGGTCATCCTGATAAAATTTGTGACCAGATTTCTGACTCGATTTTAGATGCAATCTTAGAAAAAGATGCAAATGCCCGTGTTGCTTGTGAAACATCGGTTACTACAGGTCTTGTTCTAGTTGCTGGGGAAATAACAACTTCTACTTATGTAGACATTCCAAAAATCGTTCGTGAAACGGTTAAGGAGATTGGCTACACTCGTGCAAAATATGGTTTTGATGCAGAAACATGTGCAGTACTTACTTCGATTGATGAGCAGTCAGCAGATATCGCTATGGGTGTTGACCAGGCGCTTGAAGCACGCGAAGGAAAAATGACAGATGAGCAGATTGAAGCAATTGGTGCAGGTGACCAAGGATTGATGTTCGGATTTGCTAATAACGAGACAAAAGAATTAATGCCGCTTCCTATTTCACTTGCTCATAAGCTTTCCCGCCGTTTAACAGAAGTACGCAAAGAAGAGATTCTTCCGTATCTTCGTCCAGACGGTAAAACGCAAGTAACAGTTGAGTATGATGAAAATGACAAGCCGGTTCGAATTGATACAATTGTTATTTCAACTCAGCATCATCCTGAAATCTCTTTAGAGCAAATTCAGCGTAATGTGAAAGAGTATGTTATTAATCCAGTTGTACCAAAAGAGTTGATTGATGAAGAAACAAAATACTTCATCAACCCGACTGGCCGATTTGTTATCGGCGGACCACAAGGTGATGCAGGCTTAACTGGCCGTAAAATCATCGTTGATACGTACGGCGGATACGCTCGTCACGGCGGAGGGGCATTCTCAGGAAAAGATCCTACAAAAGTTGACCGTTCTGCAGCATATGCAGCACGTTATGTAGCTAAGAACATCGTTGCAGCAGGTTTAGCTGATAAATGTGAAGTTCAGCTTGCTTATGCAATTGGTGTTGCTCAGCCAGTATCGATCGCAATCGATACATTTGGAACTGGCCAAGTGAAGGAAGATGTTTTAGTTGATGTTGTTCGCGCTAACTTTGATCTTCGTCCAGCAGGAATCATTAACATGCTGAACTTGCGTCGTCCGATCTACAAACAAACAGCTGCTTACGGTCATTTTGGCCGTAACGATCTTGACCTTCCATGGGAAAGAACGGATAAAGCGGAAGCCCTTAAAGAGCAAGCTTTAAATCAATAATAGTATAAAAGATGAGACACTGCGAAAGCAGTTCTCGTCTTTTTTTTATGAAAATGATAACCCAAGGTCCTAGGATTCCAAAAATCTTTCAGTGAAGTACTAAAATACGAGGTGAAAAGATATTTGGTTTGCCAACCATCTTAGCATTCTCAGCCGAATTGTGCCCGGAACTCGGAAAAACAAAAACCAGGTGCATAATAGAAATAGAGCGGAATGGTACCATGGAACCAGATAAAGACGAAATCCAGGTACCCAATAGAGGAGAATGGTGCCCTAGAAATCGGAAAGAGCGAAATTCAGGTACCCAATAGAGCGGAATGGTACCCTGGAACCAGATAAAGATAAAATCCAGGTACCCATGGAGGAGAATGGTGCCCTAGAAATCGGAAAAAAGCGAAATCTAAGCCTCCAATTTAGCAGAATGGTACCCTGGAAATCGGAAAAAGCCGTTCAGTCCTTCAGGTATGGTCAGCAGGGCAAAGTCTTTCAGCCGCAGGGAAAACTACCCGTTATCAAGGTTGGTTTTTATTTTTTTTTAAAAGGAATTATGAGCACAAACACTTTATTTTATGAATTTATTGTTTTATTTTGTAAAAAATTGCAACAAAACCTTGCTTGAGTTCGTTTCACGTACGGATAGACTTTTTTGGAGGCGAATAAGATGTGCGGTTTTGTTGGAATTATTGATTATCGTAAACAGGCAAGTGATATAAATTTTGATACATTCATTGAGAAGGCAAGCAGTAAAATAGAACACAGAGGACCTGATGATAGCGGGAGATATGAAGATGATTATGTCATGCTTGCATTTAGACGGTTATCTATCATAGATGTTCAAGGTGGGCATCAGCCGCTTGCATATGGAATTAATCAGCGGTACCAGATTGTGTTCAATGGCGAGATCTATAACTATATTGAGCTAAGAGAACTGGTTTATTCTCATGGCCGTGATTTGAATACGGATACAGATACAGAAATCATT
Organism: Bacillus sp. UMB0893; assembly: GCF_002858905.1. Classification (NCBI taxonomy): domain Bacteria; kingdom Bacillati; phylum Bacillota; class Bacilli; order Caryophanales; family Bacillaceae; genus Bacillus; species Bacillus sp. UMB0893. Next base: position 57,180 of record NZ_PKLB01000002.1, read on the forward strand.
GTGGCGCTATACAGCATTTTTGGAACGGATATCCTTCAATTGCTCCGCGGAATGTTTTCATTTCTCATTTGGGACAGGGAAAAACATTTTCTTTTTGGTGCAAGAGATCATTTCGGAATCAAACCTTTGTATTACATAGAAAACAGAAAAATGAATATGTTTGCCTCTGAGCTTAAAAGCTTAACTGATTTCTACAGGCATCCAAACATTAATGATGAAGCGTTTCAGCATTATCTCTCTTTTCAATATGTGCCTGATCCGAGCACGATGCTGGAGCATATTCAAAAAGTGCCTCCAGGTTATTTCTTTACAAAAAAAACAGGTGAGAGTCTAGTGCTTGAAAGGTATTGGAAGCCTCAAATCAACCCTGCCCGTCAATTAAATGAAAACCAGCTGAAAGAAAAAATTCAAGAAACCTTAATAGATTCTGTCAAAGTCCATATGCGCAGTGATGTCCCAGTAGGGTCTTTTCTCTCCGGAGGTGTGGATTCAAGTATTATTGCTTCTATTGCAAAAGAATTCCATCCTTCATTAAAAACATTTTCTGTCGGTTTTGAGCAAAAAGGCTACAGCGAGATCGATGTTGCGAAAGAAACGGCAGATGCTCTGAATGTGGAGAATATATCCTATATGGTGGGGCATGCAGAATTTATAAGAGAACTGCCCAGAATTATTTGGCATATGGATGATCCGGTTGCAGATCCTGCCTCTATTCCGCTTTATTTTATAGCAAGAGAAGCACGGAAGCATGTGAAAGTAGTATTATCGGGTGAAGGAGCAGATGAGCTTTTCGCAGGCTATAACATTTACAAAGAGCCAATTGATTTGTCTATCTTCGGTCATCTGCCGAAGGGATTTAAGCAAAAATTAAAGCAGCTTGCTACTGTCTTTCCCGAGGGGATGAAAGGGAAAAGCTTTATCGAGAGAGGGACAACAGTTTTGGAAGATCGATATATTGGAAATGCAAACATCTTTTCTGCTGCTGAAAAGCAAAAATTGATATCTATGGATATTCAATATAATCCAACAGACATTACAGACCATTTATATAAAGATGTCAGCCATTTAGACAGCATTTCCAAGATGCAATATATTGATGTGATGACATGGCTGAAAGGGGACATTTTAGTAAAAGCAGATAAAATGACGATGGCTCACTCGCTCGAATTAAGAGTGCCCTTCCTTGATAAAGAGGTATTTAAAATAGCCTCATCCATTCCGCATGAATTAAAGATCAGACACGGAGAAACGAAATATTTGCTGCGGCAGGCAGTTCGAGACCTTGTTCCTCCGCATGTACTAAATCGGAAAAAATTAGGCTTCCCAGTACCGATCCGAAATTGGCTGAAAGATGAAATGTACGATTTTGCGAGAGCCGTTATTTGGGAAAGCGGAACTGGTGATTTCATAAATAAATCCTATGTAAACGAGCTTTTAGATCTGCATTGCATCGGAGAAGCGGATCACAGCAGAAGAATTTGGACGGTCTTGACCTTCATGATCTGGCATCAGGTTTTTATTGAGAATATCTACACCTTTCATGAAACAGAGCAATACATGCACATCTAAACTTAAAAGAAGTTGCTTGAAAACATACTCAAAAAGAAGAATTACCCGTTTGACAGTATGCATGTCTTCCGGATAATTCTTCTTTTTTTTGAGGAAATACAAATGGCAGTTCCCGATTCTTATGCGTAACGAATAAACTCTCTTTGCTCTAATACGTCTTGGTATTCATTAAGTAAGCCTTCAAAGATAGAATCCCACGTTTGAGTTAGGGCATGTGCACGCGCACTCATTCCCATTTGATATCTTAGGGCATCATTTTGCAAAAGGGTATCGATTGAATGGATGAATCCTGAAACAGAACCTGTTTCACATAAGTAACCGGTTTTTCCGTGCTGAATAATGTTTTTAACTCCGCCTGAGTTCGCCCCAACAACCGGTGTACCGGCTGCAAATGATTCAAGCACAACGTTGCCAAAGGTTTCGGTTGGTGAAGGGAATATAAATAAGTCTGAACTCGAGTAAATTTTAGCCAGATTTTCACCGCTTTCGTAACCTGCGAACGTCATATTTTCAGGTGCTTCCTTCATCATTTCTTCCTTAGATGGCCCATCTCCGACTATGAGCCATTGGACTTTCCTTTTTAAATGTTCCGGAAGCTGATGTGAGATCTTCATTAACGTCTGAACATCTTTTTCTGGAGCAAGTCTTCCTACATACGTTAGAATGAATTTTTCCTTTATTTTATAATTTTGAGTCATTTCTTTTCTTATATAATTGGGGTGGAATAGTTCACAGTCAACACCTCTTGACCATATGTGAACATTTTCAAATCCCTGATTCAGAACCTGCTGCTTTGTTTCCTCTGAAGGGACGAAGATTTTTTGTAAAGGACGGTGGAACCAATGCATATATTTCCACAAAAGTTTGGAGAATATCTGTAAATCATAAAACTCTAAATACTGATCAAAGTCTGTATGATAAGAGCCTACAATCGGGATATTTAATTTCTTGGCATAATGCAGTCCGCATAAACCAATGTTAAAAGGAGTGGCTACATGTATAATATCAGGCTGAAATCTCACAAGCTCCGATTTTACCTGCAGCATATTTGGCCATGCAAGCCTGCATTCTGGATAAAGAAAAAAAGAAGAGCTTGCAAATCTGTGTATATGGCTTGAAAATAAGGATTCTTTCGTGCTCTCGGGTGCAAAGACTTTATAATCATGTCCTTTGCTTTCAAGATAATCGGTAAGACGCTTTAACGTTCTCGCAACACCATTTACATCAGGTGAAAATGTGTCTGTGAATATCGCAATTTTCATCTTATCCCTCCATAAATCAGTCCGTTATTCGCCTGGATTTATTTCTTGGCTGGCGCTAAAGAACAAAAGCTGCCTCAAAATACTTATTTATAAGAAGAAAACAAGTAAGTCCTGTTGTTGTTCCAAGTAAACATCCTGCTAATACGTCAGAAGGATAATGAAGACCAAGATACATTCTCGATACCCCGATGCTGATCCCAAGAGGCAATAAAATAACGGCAGCTTGAGGTAAAATAAGGATAAAAGGAATAATAACTGAAAAAATTGCTGTTGTATGTCCTGAAGGAAATGAATGATCTTCTAATGGATTGGCTGAAACCTTCGTTTCCAATAGTGCCAGATACGGACGTTTCCGCGGGTAACGTTTCTTCACATATGCGACTGGCAAATGGCTGAACAGGAGTGACACTGCACTTGCAATAGCTGCCATGCGGATCTCGCCGCCAGTAAATAATATAAGAAGCAAACAAATTGAAATGGTGAATGTCGCTCCTCCAATATGTGTAATATTGCGGAAAAAATAGTTCATAAATCTGTGGTCAAAATGACGGTTCACACTGCGAAACAATCTGCATTCGAAATCATACATGTTTTCCATTAGTTTGATCATCAATCGGATGCTCCTTTTCAACACTGTTTAACCTCATTGTAAGACAGAAATATTTAGCGAATAATAAGTAAATGTAAAAATTTCAAGTAAATAATTTACAATAAAAAAACCGTGAAACCGCAGATAAGAGCAATTTCACGGAGATGCAGACAAATTAGAATAACCCTTTTCTCGGTGTTAACTTATATGTCTAAGTTTTAAGATTTATTCATGGTTTTTCTGCAAATTCTTAAGAGATAAGAAAATATTAAAATTTTGCGCATTGATGGCGAGCGGAATCGTCCAACTCCTCGACCAGAAGAAATCCCCATGGAAAGTCAAACTCGGACTTTCCTGCCGGATTCATATCTGTCTGTGCTAACGGGCGCTTGCGTTTTTCTTATAGTATTGGCCTTTTTCAACGTACTCACGGCGAATGCGCTCCATGTCTTTTATATCTTCATCATTCAACTCACGCACCACTTTAGCTGGTCTTCCGAACGCAAGTGAATGCGGAGGGATTTTTTTCCCTTGAGGTACTAAGCTTCCTGCTCCAATGAATGCACCTTCTCCTATTTCCGCACCATCAAGGATGATGGAGCCCATTCCGATTAATGCTTGCTTTCTAATGATAGAACTATGTAAAATTACTTGATGGCCGACTGTTGCATCATCTTCAATGATGAGAGGTGCATCAGGACTCTGATGAAGACAGCATTGATCCTGAATGTTGACTCTTTTGCCTATAATTGTCGGAGAAACATCTCCTCTTATAACCGTGTTAAACCAAATGCTTGATTCATCGCCGATTTTCACATCTCCAGTGATTGTTGCATTATCTGCGATAAAAGCGGATGGAGAAATGTCGGGAACACTTTCTTTATAAGGATATATCATTTTTATCAAACTCCCTTTATATATGTAAAATACATGCATATTTATTATAGCAAACCCGAATTATTTTCTTAAAGAAGACCGTTTTCACAAAAATTGCAATTCTGGATTCAGCAGGCTTATTTCTAATAAGGGATATTGAGATAGCGGCTGATACAAGGGTTGAACGATTAAAAATAAAGGCTCTTTTCGTAAAGTTTGTTGCTTTTAGATGGTTAAAACCTTTAGTGGATTGTAGCGGAAAGCAAGTGCCTGCAGCGGAAATCCACGGGTGAAATTTATAACCAAAAACAACAATCAATGCAAAAACAGCCAAAATAAAAAAAACTAAAAGAAAGGTGTGAGCTAATAATGTGGAAGTGGGAATGCGATGATCAAAATCCAAAAGGTGTCATTGTGATTGTTCACGGTGCTGCAGAACATCATGGAAGGTATCGATGGCTTGTTGAAATGTGGAAATGTGCCGGATATCATGTCATTATGGGAGATTTGCCCGGTCAAGGTACTTCGACAAGAAGACGCGGACATATTCAATCTTTTGATGAATACATCATAGAGTTAAATATATGGGTGGATGAGGCCAGAAAACTTGGATTGCCGCTTTTTCTTTTAGGACATAGCATGGGCGGCCTGATTGTGATCCGCGCTTTGCAGGAGAAGCACCAGGATGTGAACGGTGTGATTTTGTCATCTCCTTGTTTGGGTCTTGTTTATAAGCCTAGCAAGGCAATGGAGCTGATTTCAAAGCCATTGAATATAATTGCGCCTGCTTTTAAAGTGGATTCTGGTTTATCAGTGAGTATAGCTACTCGGAACAAAGAAGTAAGAGATGCAGATGAGAATGATTCACTTTATGTGACAAAAGTATCTGTAAGATGGTATCGTGAACTAGTCAAGGCAATCGAACAAGCACACGAAAACGTAAAATCCTTCGCAGATCTGCCTCTTCTTGTTATGACTGGCGGAGATGATAAGGTCGTCGACAGCACGGCTGTTAAAACATGGTTTAACCGTGCCAATCTTTCAGAAAAGGCATTCAAAGAATGGAAAGGTTTTTATCATGAGATTTTTAATGAGCCTGAACGGGATCAAGTATTTAAATATGCTCAAACTTTTGTGGATGCGCATTTAGAGAGCTGATATATAAAGAGGTGATCTTATTGACAGCAATTCCGCAGCACCCTCTGCGTTTAATGGCTAAAATTTATAAAGACATTTTTCCTATTGTTCATGCATATTTGGAAAAATGGAGAGAAAAAGCAAATCAGATTCAGAATGCTGAACTCAAAACTCAGGCGCTGGCAAGCTTAAACGAGAAATCGTTTCATTGTGAGGGCGGAGGGATTTTTGGACTTTTGTCTGAATCGAACAAACACGAATGCATTGAATTTATTGTTGCTTATCAAACAATCAGTGATTACCTGGATAATTTATGTGATCGAAGTACATCTCTTGATCCATTGGATTTTGCAAAATTGCATGAAGCAATGAATGACGCACTTACCGTAGGAGCCCCGCTGAAAAACTATTATGCCTATCGTAAAGATCAAAATGACAGCGGGTATTTGCATGAGCTTGTCTCAACCTGCCAAAGAATATTAGGCAAGCTTGAGAATTACCCTATAATTGCCCAGTATTTACTGGAACTATCCAGTTACTACTGTGACTTGCAAGTACATAAGCACGTAACAATTGATGAACGAATCCCAAGACTTGAAACGTGGTTTGAAAAAAACAAAGATGGTTTGCCTGAAATGAAATGGTATGAATTCTCGGCATGTGCAGGGTCTACATTAGGTATTTTTTGTCTCGTCTCTTACGCGTTCAGAGATGACTTTAAAGAAAGTGAAGCATTCCGAATTAGAGAGAGCTATTTTCCATATGTCCAAGGATTGCATATTTTGCTCGATTATTTAATCGATCAAGAGGAAGACCGGATTGGCGGCGATCTTAATTTCTGCAATTACTATTCAACAGAAAAGGAAATGATGAAACGGCTTGAGCATTTCGTTGAACAGGCGGAATCTAACCTCAGAGGAATCCCTCATGAAAGCTTCCATAAGCTTATTCATCGCGGTCTTCTAGGCGTTTATCTATCAGATGAGAAAGTTACATCAAGAAAAGACCTTGGAAAACTGGCAAGACAATTAATTAAAATGGGCGGAAAAACCTCATCTTTCTTTTATTGGAATGGACGGGCTTATCGTGCTTTTCAGAAGCTTTCCTGGTCAAAAAGCTCATAATGTGAAATCAGATCTTATTAGGTCTGGTTTTTTTGTATATATAGAGAGTTTCTGATCATTTGGGAATTAGGACTATATCGGCCAAACCATAATTAACAGTTTTCGCATTAAATGTTGTTTTTGGTTATAAATTTTAACCGTTGATTTCCGCTGCAGGCACTTGCTTTCCGCAGGGAGGGATGGGAGCCTCCTCGGCGGGGTCTCCCATTCCCCTCTATTTCCCGCAGGAGTCAAGTGCCTTCCGCTACAATCCACTCAAGGTTTTGTCATTTTTTCTAAAAGCAACAAACTTTACGAAAAGAGCCATAATAAAAAAAGACCAGGATCTCAACTCCCGGTCCTCCTTACCCTTGCATTTTCTCAATCGCAACAATAAAGGGTGCACTGTTTTTTTGGTTTAAGAATTGATACTGCAGCACATGTGCTTGTTTTTGATCCAATTGCTGTACGTATTCTAACACGGCATCCCTTTCTTGTTTTCCGCCAGGATGACCGTGATAAATGACAAGGACAATGATTCCTCCCGGTTTCATTACGTTAAACAGCTGTTCAATTGCGTGTATTGTTGACTGGGGCTTTGTAACAACCTCTTTATCGCCTCCAGGCAAATAGCCTAGATTAAAGATGGCTGCAGCTGCATTTCCGACTGCGCTCTCAGGCAAGCAAGCTGCCGCATTCTCATGACTTTCCTTAAAAAGGGTGACGCGCCCGGATAAGCCATTTTCTGATAGGCGGGAAGCAGTAGCTTTCATTGCATCGTCTTGAATATCAAAGCCGTATACATGGCCATATTCTCCCACAAGCTCTGCCAAATAAACAGTATCATGTCCGTTTCCAATTGTTGCATCAATGGCAATATCACCCTGCTCAATTGCCATTTTCAGAAGGGTTTTAGAAAAGGGCAGAACCCGTTCAAGCTTCATAATGCGCATACCTGTTCTTTCTTATAATATTTGCCTTGATAGCTTCCCCGCTGTTTAAGTTCAGCATCAATTGAATTAAGTACATCCCACTTATTTACACTCCACATCGGTCCTATCATCAGGTCAATAGGTCCATCCCCGGTAATTCGGTGTACAATTATTTCTGGCGGAAGAATCTCGAGCTGATCGCATACTAATTTAACGTAATCTGCTTTCGTTAAAAACTCTAGTTTTCCTTTTTCGTACTGCTTTACCATAGGTGTGCCCTTTAAGAGATGGAGCAGATGAATTTTAATGCCCTGTACATCAAGCTTTGATACAGCACGGGCTGTTTCCATCATCATTTCATGACTTTCGAGCGGCAAACCGTTAATGATGTGAGAACAAACGCGAATGCCATGCTTACGCAGTTTTTTTACTCCTTCTGTATAGCACTCAAAATCATGTGCACGGTTTATAAGTAAAGCTGTCCGTTCATGAACAGTCTGTAAACCAAGTTCAACCCAAAGATACGTTCTTTTGTTCAGTTCTGCTAAATATTCAACAACATCATCAGGCAAGCAGTCCGGACGTGTTGCTATAGAAAGTCCCACAACTCCTTCCAAATTCAAAACAGATTCAAATTTTTCGCGAAGAACTTCCACAGGTGCGTGTGTATTCGTATAAGCCTGAAAATACGCCATATATTTGCCGTTTTTCCACTTCTCATGCATCTTTCCTTTAATTGTGCTGAATTGAGAAACAAGATCTTCAGCCCGGTTTCCTGCGAAATCTCCTGAACCCGCTGCACTGCAAAACGTACAGCCGCCGCGGGCAACCGTACCGTCACGATTTGGACAGTCAAATCCACCGTCCAGCGCAATTTTAAAAACCTTATGTCCAAACTCATTTCTTAAATGATAATTCCATGTATGATAACGTTTTTCGTCCGCAGCATATGGAAAAGGGTTTATCCGCTTCAACTAGAAAAACCTCCTTAAATCGATAAATAACCATCTAAACATTTTATCATGCAGCTTGCCGCACTGACAAACGGCTCACCCTCATTTTCCATTTGTTTTTTTGTAATTTCAATACAATTGTTGCGCAAACTATAGCTAATGAAGTATTATGCTTCATTTACTTATAGGGGGGTTGCAGAGATGGCAACAAGACAATCTGTTACTGAATGTCTGGAACGATGCACCAATTCATATGATTATGCCCAAAATCAATATACTGAAGGAGCTAAACAAGAGCATTACAATGATACCGAGTATACAAAAGCTCAGCAAATGCTTGAAGATGCTGTAAATGAGTGCAATTCAATGACATTAAGTGCGAATGATCAGCAAAAAGAGCAGTTGTACAGAATGCGGCTTCAGCTGCAGCAGCTGCAAAATGAAATGATTTTATTGGATCATTAGGAGGCCTTTCGTATGACAAAACGCTCAAAGCAGAATAACCCTGAACAAAAAACGAGAAACGGCCAAAATAATCAAGACGTTGAATTTGGAAAAGACTTTGATCCTGTAAAACAGTCTAAGAAAAAGTATGAGCAGCGGGGTCAGCCGGTTAAATCAAAACAGCGTCCAGAATAATATCAAAGGCTGCTTCCAAAATGGGAGCAGCTTTTTGCTGAAAAAAATCTAAAAAAAGAAATTGACAATACATGTAAAACATTCTATTGTATTAATTGTATTATATCAACTAGTACACATAATACAACAGAGACACTACATATCTCGGTTGAAGAAAGAAGGTAGATCGATGATTCAAATTGATCCGCGCAGTTCAACAGCGATATATGAGCAAATCATACAGCAGATGAAAGAGCTTTGCTTAAAGGGCGTAATAAAGCCGGGTGAAAAGCTTCCATCTGTTCGTGAGCTTTCTACAATGATTATTGCGAATCCGAATACGGTCAGCAAAGCTTATAAAGAATTAGAACGGGAAGGTATTATCGAAACATTGCGGGGCAGAGGGACATATGTATCTGAAAATGCCCGAAAAACATTGGATGAAGGGAAGATGGAGATGATTAAGGAGCAGTTGAAACCACTTGTAATTGATGCTGTTTACGCGGGAGTCGATATCGAAATCATCCATAAATGGATTGAGGAAATAAGTAAAGAAATGAGGGGAATCAGCAATGATTGAACTTAAAAACCTCTCAAAGACTCTTAACGGTGAGAAGGTTTTAGATTCGGTCTCCTTAAAGCTTGAAAAGGGAGAGATATTTGGACTTCTTGGCAGAAATGGTTCTGGAAAAACGACCATCCTGAGACTGATACAGCAAATCGTTTTACCGGATGAAGGGGAAGTGCTGTTTGAAAATATATCCATGATGGAGCATCCGCTTGTGAAACGAAAAGTGGTTTACATGCCCGTTCAAAATCCATTTTATGAAAGGTACAGCTACAGAGAATTAGTCAAAATCTTAAAATCGCTCTATCCGGATTTTGATGTGACGTATTCGAATGAATTAATGAATCGCTATGCCATTCCAGAAACGAAAAAATACCGTGAATTATCCACGGGCTTGAAGAAACAGTTCTCATTAATTATGGCATTTGCAATCCGCCCTGCTGTCATCTTGCTTGATGAGCCGACAGATGGGATTGATGCAGTAACACGTCATGACTTGCTGCAGCTGATGATTGATGAAGTCGCACAGCGGGAAACAACGATTTTCATTACGTCTCATCGCTTAGAAGATATTGAACGGATTTGCAGCCGGATTGGATTTTTAGAAAATTCCACACTCACAAATGTTATGGACATGGATTCATTAAAGGAAGATTATATAAAAATTCAAGCTGTCTTTGAAGAAGATGTTCATTTGCGATTAAGAGAACGAAAAATATCAATCCTTGAATATACTGGAGTTTTTTACACTCTTCTTCTGCAAAGAGAGGACGAGGAGAGCAAGAACTGGCTGAGATCACTGAATCCCAAAGTATGGAATCAGCTTCCGGTAAATCTAGAAGAAGTATTCATCGCAAAGTTTGGAGGAAAACGAAGATGGTAGGAGGTGGCCTTTTCGAAAAAGAATTTAAACAAGTCAGATCTCTGTGCATCTTCTTATTTCTATTTAACTCATTTGCATTGCCATTTACGGTATGGTCTGAGTATTCAAGCCATTTGGAATACTTGAAGAAATACCCTGATGCAAATTTAGAGCCGTTTGTATTTCAATTTGGGGCAGATCCGCTCCTGTTAATCAGCTCGTTGTTTTTATTTTTCATCGCAATCAATCAAATGGGAACTGAACGTGCAAGAGGCATGATGGATTTCACTTTATCTTTGCCGTATAAAAGATCAAAAATATTTACCGTAAAATGGGCATTGGTTTTTGGAATTATTTTATCTTCTACGATCATTTCTTTGATTCTCACAGGGAGTTATATTGAATGGTTTGAGATTGAAGTTTCTCAGCCGACTTTCAATTATTATTTCACCTTGTTTTCAACGCTTACGATGGTTTATACATTAACACTGGTAGCAGGAACACTTACGGGGACACCTTTTGCCCAAGGACTAACAGCAATCAGTGCATCAATTTTGCCTCTGCTGTTTACACTTGTTCTTACAATGAATGCAGACGCATTTGGAGGCTTCTCCTATGCGGAAATGGAAAAGTGGTTTGAGTTTGGATATCTGATCACTCCAGCGCTCCAATTTTTCAGATGGACAGTCTTTCAAGAAGTCGCCTCCATCTATCCATTTTATTTTTTAATTCCGGGCGGGATGGCCATTCTTTTCTTTATCGCAGGCTATTTTTCATTTATTAAGCATCCCAATGAACGAAACGGAAACTTCTTTTTATGGAAGCAGCTTAACATGCCTGTGCAGCTGATCGTCATCCTTTTGGGTGTTCTCGGTTTCAGTGCAGTCGGCTATGGTTCCTCAAACGAAAGCTTTACCGGCTATTTAATTGGAGCAGTTATTGGGGCAGCAATCGGCATCATTCTCAGTTATTACTTGATTTATAAAAAAACAAAGCAAGCATAGGAGAGGAAAACATGATTAAGGTAGAAAATTTATATCACTCCTTTAAGGTAGGGAAAAAAGGCAGTGAAAAAGAAATTCCCGTGCTAAAGAATATAACTTTGCAAGTGAAAAAAGGGGAAATTGCTTCGATTGTCGGACGAAGCGGATCGGGGAAATCGACTTTGCTTAATTTGATTTCAGGCTATATACCGCCAACATCAGGGAAAATTAGTGTAGGCGGAACAGAGGTAACCGATTTTAATGAGAAAAAATGGGCGGAATTCCGCTTAAATACGTTCGGATTTATTTTTCAAAGCTTTCAGCTGATTCCAAGCCTGACGACATTTGAAAACATTGAAATGCCGTTAACTCTTAAAGGCATTCCTTCATCAGAGAGAAAAACAAGAGTCACAGAAATGCTGTACCGGATTGGTTTAGAAAATCACTCAACCCATTATCCAAACGAGCTTTCTGGAGGCCAGCAGCAGCGTGTCGGCATTGGGCGTGCATTAATTACAAACCCGGAAATCATTCTCGCAGATGAGCCGACAGGAAGCCTTGATTCTGAAACTGAAAAAGAAATTCTTGATTTAATAAAAGAATTAAACGCTGAAAAAGGAATTACCTTTTTCATTATTACTCATGATGAAGAAGTAGCCGAGTTCAGTGACCGTAAATTTGAACTCCATGATGGTGTTTTATCGGAAGGGGGCGTTCCAGTTGAAATTTAACGATCAGCTGAATCTCGTCAAGCGCAATATGAAGAAAAATCGTATGCGCGTGTTTATGACCATTCTTGCTACGACAATGGGCTGTGCTTTCTTGATTGTGCTTGCATCCGTTGGGTTCGGTATTCAAAAAAGTGCACAGGATGAATTATTGGATAATCAAGTTTTGACTCAAGTTGAGATTTCAGGAAAAGAAATTGATGGAAATTATAAAGAAATTTCTGAAAAAGAGCTGGAGGAATTACAAGAAACAGAGAATGTAACAGCTGTTGTCAGAAGATCAGATGTTTCCATGACTGCAGAGGTAAAAGCAAATCTTGAAGACCGCTCAGGATATGTAATGCCAAAACTTACAAACATGGAGCAAGAGCTGAAAGGGAATTTAGAACTTGATTCAGGCAATGTTCCAAAAAATAAGAATGAAGTGATTGTCGGCTATCACTTTGGTAAATCTTTGCTGTCAGATGAAGAAAGAAATGTCTTGGATGAAATAAATGAAAATCCAGAATCTGATCTTAAAGCGCCTGTTGGGTACAAGGGAGATCTGATTGGAAAAGAAATTGTTTTTACAATGACAGAACAAATAGACGGCAAACCAGTTGAAAAAAGCTGGAACTTAAAAATTGCCGGTATTTCGAAGGAACCGGCACGTGATTTTATAGAAGATAATACTATCTTTATCAGTGAAGAGCTAAAACCAGAAATGACTGCTTTTTCAGAACAGGCAGATGGAGCAGCAGAAAATGAAATTGCGGAATATTCTGAAGTTCTGGTGTACACATCAGGCATTGATAAGGTCGATGGAGTGACAAAAGCATTGAAGAATAAAGGATACTACGTGTTTTCTGTTACAGAGCAGCTTGAGAACATGAATTTATTTTTTAATGCCTTTAAAGCAGGCTTGATCTTCATTGGAACCGTTGCGGTTCTCATTGCATCAATCGGAATTTTTAATACAATGACCATGGCCGTAACAGAACGAACACAGGAAATTGGCATTATGAAAGCGATTGGTGCACAGCCAGGTGTCATCCGTAGAATTTTCCTGATGGAAAGTGCATTTATTGGCATCATAGGGTCAGCAGTGGGCGTCCTGATATCATATGGTATCAGCTATGCAGCCAATTTTGCGATCCCTCTCATTCTTAATTCTGTCGCAGAAGGAAGCACAGATGGCGTCGAGTTTACATTCTCGTATGTGCCGCCTAGTTTAGTATTAATCGCAAGCGGCATCAGTATAGGAGTGGCAATTATATCTGGCCTGAGACCTGCAGTAAAAGCAACAAATATTAATGTTCTTTCAGCATTAAGACGCGAGCTATAAGGTGAAGCGGGCCAATTGTGCCCGCCTTTTAATATGAAGAAGGGGGGAGTATTATATGAAAAAGTGGCTGCAGAACTTAGTTATTGCCTTTTTATTAATGCTGTTATTTTTTCTTCCAGTTAAAAATGTATCTGGAAATGGCATAGATGTTTCCATTGAAAACCAGACTGGTTTTGCATTAAAGGGTCTTAAAATCAGTTACTTTTATAATGATAAAGAGATAAAAATTCCTAGCCTGAAGCCTGAAGAGCACTTTAAAATAAATGTTCATCCAAAAGAACCCTTCAGTGAAACCTCAATGAAAATTCTTTATACCGATTTTGAGGGCAAACATCGGGAAGAAGTGATTGTCGGATATTTCGAAAAGGGATATCAGGGATCCGCAAAAGTAAAAGCAAAATCCGTTGACAGCAGCGGTGTCATCACTTTTCAGGTGGAAGAAGAGATATTTGATTATTTTGAGGCACTTTGGACATGAAGTTGGTAGGTAATGGTATTCTAAGTGACCAGCAGTATTGCCAAGTACTTCAAACTGATGAAGTCATTGGCCGGAAAAAGATTGAGATAGGCCGGATTATCCCGGAAATCGGCCGGAAAAAGATTGAGATAGTCCGGATTATCTCGGAAATCGGCCGGAAAAGGATTGAGATAGTCCGGATTATCCCGGAAATCGGCCGGAAAAAGATTGAGATAGGCCGGATTATCCCGGAAATCGGCCGGAAAAGGATTGAGATAGTCCGGATTATCTCGGAAATCGGCCGGAAAAGGATTGAGATAGTCCGGATTATTTTCTGTAAAAGACCGGAATGACCCTTTCCACCCAGAATCTCTGCTGGAGAAAAACGGGTGGTTCTGTTTTAGGTGTTGCGTTATATGAAAAAAAGGTCTAAAATCTACTATGGATCAAGAGAGAAAAACACGGGAACTTCAATTAGTTCTCGTGCTTTTTTTTGAATTTTTTCAGAAGGAGGTCAAGTTATGCCGCGTTCTCTATGGCTTTTAATTATTGGCATGATGATCAACGTTACGGGATCATCGTTTCTCTGGCCTTTAAATACAATCTATATACACGATCATCTTGGTAAATCTTTAACCGTTGCCGGAGTTGTTCTTATGTTAAACTCTGCAGCAAGTGTAGCTGGAAATTTGATTGGCGGTGTATTGTTTGATCGCTTTGGCGGTTACCGTTCTATTTTAAGCGGAATTATTCTTACGTTTGCAGCAATCATCGGGCTTGTTTTTTTCCATGGCTGGCCGACATACATTGTGTTTCTGACTCTTGTCGGATTTGGTTCAGGAATTGTTTTTCCTTCTATGTATGCAATGGCAGGCACAGTCTGGCCTCAAGGCGGAAGAAAAGCTTTTAATGCCATTTATGTTTCCCAAAATGCAGGTGTTGCTGTCGGTGCAGCTCTTGGAGGGCTTATTGCAAATTATTCATTTCAGTGGATTTTTATTGCGAACGCAGCCTTGTATGCTGTTTTTTTCTTACTTGCATGCTTCGGGTATCGAAATATAGCAGAGGGAGCATCTTCACAAACGTCCATTCTGCAGCAATCATCGAAAATTAAAAATAAAGAAAAATTTGGTGCATTGATTATTCTGTGTTCCGGATATTTGCTTGGCTGGGTAGCCTATGTCCAGTGGCAATCCACAATTGCTGCACATACACAGGAGCTTAATATCTCACTTAGCCAGTACAGCTTGATATGGACTGTTAACGGGGCTTTAATCGTTTTCGCACAGCCGCTCGTCAATACATTTGTTAAGCATTTTGCAAAATCAATCAAGAAGCAAATGATGATTGGCTTTTGCATTTTTATTCTGTCGTTTGCTGTTGTTTCGTTTGCAGAGGAATTCAGCATGTTTATGGCAGCGATGATTGTTCTTACAGTTGGCGAAATGCTAGTTTGGCCTGCTGTTCCAACAATTGCAAATGATCTTGCGCCAAAAGGCAGAGAGGGTTTTTACCAGGGGTTTGTTAATAGTACTGCGACCGGAGGAAGAATGATTGGACCTCTGCTAGGCGGAGTTCTGGTAGACATATATGGAATGAATATGCTTTTCATTGTCTTGATTGGATTGTTATTCGCGGCGATGTTCACTACTTCCATCTATGATAAAAAATTAAAAGAACAAAAGGTTGGCAAAGCCGTCATGAGTTCATAATTACATTGAAGAAGCGAGAATTCATTTTCTTGCTTTTTTTGTTTTTTTAATAGGCTTGGTTCGTTCTGTTTCAAAGTAATCTTCCTTTTTAATATGATTTTTATAAGCTGACGATGAAACTTCAATTTTTGCCCTTTGAAAAGTCTCATGTAATCTTAAACGTTCGGTTAATGCCAATTGACCCAGTTATACCTGCATAACTTAAATCAGAAAATGAATTAATCATTAGGCCAACTCTAGAAATGTTTAATCAACGAGGCTGACTGGTAAGATATTTTTCCCCGCATGTCTCTCCGATGAAATTGCTGAAAGTGTCTTAAATTGCTGATTGTGCGCTGTTTTTGGCGAGTGGAAAAGTATTTGGATCACTGTCCTGACGGCTGCCGTTGACTGCGGCTTCACGGTGAAGCGGTGAATGGTACTTATCGCTTATTCTGTAAACCGAAAAAACGTTCGGTCTAGTGATAAAGAACGATAAAAAATTTCCTGAAAATTCCTTCTATTTAATCAAGCTTATTATGTGCCTATTCACATATAATGGAAGTAAAACAAGCTTCTTTTTTTCTTTGTTCTGTACGAGCCCGAGAAGCTTGCATATCGTGTACCTGAAGTCGCGTGCCGAACTTATTACGGCTTTAGGAAGGTGATTATATGCTGCAAACAGTAATTGTGGCGTCATTGATTGGGGGGTTAATGGGTTTACTTGGACATGTTAAAAAGAAAGGAAGGATCGAAAAACCAAGAATGACAAAACGGTTCATCTACTTAGGTTTCTGGGAAGATATTGCAATGGGGATAACAGCTTCGATCCTGCTTGTATTATCTACAGAACCTCAATCCTCATTTCAGCTTGTCGTGCTTTCTATTATCGCTGGATACAGCGGGGAAGCGGTATTAAGGAGTTTTGATTTTGTCAGACAGCAGCAGGACGGCCAGCAGCCAGAAAAAGACAATGAGCGCCAAGCAAAATAATCTCCTAAAGACAAGAACTCACTTCTTAATCTCTCATAATTCATCACTTCTCATTTCGCAAAAAATGTGCATCTCTGCCGCCCATCATCCGATTTCCGCCTTTTCTTCATTTAACACCTTGCATCGCAGATCTAAATTCTATAAAATACAATATATAAAGGTATAAGATATGAACGGTGATAAGGAACAGTAATTGGCAGCAGATGCTCAGAGAATTGACGGAAGGTGCGAGTCAATCATCTATTGCCTGTGAACTCGCCTTTGAGTTACAAACGTCAACTGCAGCTATTTCTGCACAGTAATGTTTGTCGTGATCCACGTTACGGATGCTTAAGTGAGTGCCTTTTTTAGGCGCTAAATTGGGTGGTACCGCGGGAAATTTAACCTCTCGTCCCTTATTGGGATGAGAGGTTTTTTCTATTTGACCGTTTAATCTCACTTGCAGCCGTTCAAACTGAATACCAAAAGGGAAAAGCTTTGCACCAATTGAGGAGGATATATATGAGTTTTAAGCATGATAATGTCGAGAAAAAGTGGCAGAACTATTGGTTGGAAAATAAAACATTCAAAACAGCGGAGGATGAGGGCAAGCCGAAGTTTTACGCACTTGACATGTTTCCTTATCCGTCAGGAGCAGGTCTTCATGTAGGTCACCCTGAAGGTTTCACAGCAACTGACATCTTATCGCGTGTAAAAAGAATGCAAGGCTTCAATGTTCTTCATCCAATGGGCTGGGATGCATTCGGTCTTCCAGCTGAGCAGTACGCGCTAGACACAGGAAATGATCCAGCTGAATTTACTGCGAAAAATATTGATACATTCCGCCGCCAAATTCAAAGCTTAGGCTTTTCATATGATTGGGACCGTGAAATTAACACAACAGATCCTGAGTATTACAAATGGACACAATGGATTTTCCTTCAATTATATAAAAAGGGATTGGCGTACATTGATGAGGTTGCTGTCAATTGGTGTCCTGCACTTGGAACTGTTTTGGCCAATGAGGAAATCATTGATGGCAAAAGCGAGCGCGGCGGTCACCCTGTAGAACGCCGTCCTATGAAACAGTGGATGCTTAAAATTACAGCCTATGCGGACCGGTTAATCGAAGATTTGGAAGAAGTCGACTGGCCTGAGAGCATAAAAGAAATGCAGAGAAATTGGATTGGACGCTCTGAAGGAGCACATGTTCATTTTGATATTGATGGACATAACAAATCGTTTACTGTTTTCACTACACGTCCGGATACTCTTTTTGGAGCAACATATGCTGTTTTGGCACCAGAGCATGCTTATGTTTCTGACATTACAACTGCTGACCAAAAGGAAGCTGTTGCAGCATATATTGATAAAGTGAAAAGCAAAAGTGATCTTGAGCGAACAGATTTAGCAAAAGAAAAAACAGGTGTATTCACAGGAGCTTTTGCTGTAAATCCAGTAAACGGTGAAAAAATGCCGATCTGGATTGCGGATTATGTATTAGTAAGCTACGGAACAGGAGCCATTATGGCCGTTCCAGCTCATGATGAAAGAGATTATGAGTTTGCAAAAACGTTTGATCTGCCAATTAAAGAAGTAGTCGAGGGCGGAGATGTTGAGAAAGAAGCTTATACTGGTGATGGCTTGCATGTAAACTCCGATTTCTTGAACGGCTTGAATAAAGAAGACGGAATCAACAACATGATTGCTTGGCTTGAAACCAATCAAAAAGGTGAAAAGAAAATTACGTACCGTCTACGTGACTGGTTATTCTCCCGTCAGCGCTACTGGGGTGAGCCGATTCCAATTATTCATTGGGAAGACGGAACAATGTCTGCGGTGCCTGAAGACCAGCTTCCATTAGCATTGCCTAAAACAACGGAAATCCGGCCATCTGGTACAGGTGAGTCGCCGCTTGCCATTATTGAAGACTGGGTAAACGTTGTAGATCCTGAAACAGGCAAAAAAGGCAGACGCGAGACGAATACAATGCCGCAATGGGCCGGCAGCTGCTGGTACTACTTGCGCTACATTGATCCGAAGAATTCAGAACACCTTGCTGCACCTGAAAAAATTAAACAGTGGCTTCCGGTTGACACGTATATTGGAGGAGCTGAACATGCTGTTCTTCACCTATTGTACGCTCGTTTCTGGCACAAAGTTTTGTATGATATCGGAATTGTTCATACAAAAGAGCCATTCCAGAAATTATTTAACCAAGGAATGATTCTTGGTGAAAATAATGAGAAAATGAGTAAATCTAAGGGCAATGTCGTGAATCCGGACGATATCGTAAAAAGTCATGGTGCTGACACATTGCGTCTATACGAAATGTTCATGGGTCCGCTTGAAGCATCAATAGCATGGTCTGAAAATGGATTAGACGGAGCACGACGTTTCTTGGATCGAGTGTGGCGTTTATTCGTTGAAGATAATGGAGCTTTAAGTCCGAAAATCACAGACGAAATGTCTGACACATTAGAGCGCGTCTATCACCAGACTGTTAAAAAAGTGACGGAGGACTACGAAGGACTGCGTTTTAACACAGCCATTTCTCAATTAATGGTCTTTATCAATGATACATACAAAGCCACTGTTCTTCCTAAAACGTACGTTGAAGGATTTGTGAAAATGTTATCTCCTGTTGCACCGCATCTTGCTGAAGAACTTTGGGAAAAACTAGGTCATGAAGGCACAATTACTTATGAAACATGGCCAGCTTATGACGAAGGCAAGTTAATTGAAGATGAAATCGAAATTGTCGTTCAGGTAAACGGCAAAGTAAAAGCTAAATTAAGTGTTCCGAAGGATGCAACCCGTGAAGAAATGCAGGAACTTGCTTTATCAGATGTTGCTGTAAAAGAACAAATGGACGGGAAAACGGTCCGCAAAATTATTGCTGTACCTGGCAAGCTTGTCAACATCGTAGCGAATTAATTAGAAAAGCGGAAGTGCCTTGGTTAGCTCCGAAAGGCATAAAAGGTGCTGCCGGTGAAGTCTGGTTTTGACTTCATCGGCAGAACCGTGATGACCGAGGAGTTAGGCGCTGGAGCTGGACATGAAATGTGAAATCTTATAACCGCATTACTTTAGAAAGGCATGCATCCTATAGGAGCATGCCCTTTTAATCTGAAAAGCTGAAAATATCACTGCGACGCTCAAACTGGAACATGGCTCTCTTCCTTTGATATAATGAAGCCATCATACCTTGAAAGGAAGTTATCTTATTGAACGAAATTAAAGAAATTACGACAGATGAATTACATAAAAAGCTGCAAAGCGGAGAAAAGCTGAATCTTGTAGATGTGCGTGAAGATGATGAAGTAGAAAAGGGTATGATCCCCGAGGCAAGGCATATTAAGATGGGAGAAATTCCAGAAAACCTTGATGCCTTTGATAAAGATAAAGAATATATTGTCATTTGCCGTTCTGGCGGAAGAAGCGGAAATGTCTGTGCATACTTGCAGGACCAAGGGTATAAAGTGCGTAATATGACCGGCGGCATGCTGGACTGGAATGGAGAAACAAAAAAGAAAAGTGAATTAGCTTAACATGAAAATCCCTGTCTAAAGCAGGGACTTTTTTTCGTTTATCAAGAAATTGGATAAGGACAACAAGCACCAAAATGAAAACGCTATCATAAATCACTCCCCCAAAAAATACAATAAAATAAGGAGGGATGTGATATGTCTGAATATCACAAGCTTGACGTTACGGATCGGGTGCTTGCAAAGCTGCATGGAGATTTTATGGAATTGTACATCGGAAAAGAATATATCGGAAAGCTTGTCATAACTTCTGACGGACGGGAATATGAATTAGTAAGCGGATTTATCATTGAAGATGACAGGTTTTTCCGGATTTATGAACGTAATTGTGAGCTGCAGCAGCAATATGCCGAGGGGTATGATATGGGATGGTGTTAAATGTATAAGGTAGCTGTTTTTGATAAGGAGCATGAGAAGGATCTTGAGCGGGAAATCAATCATTTTTTAAAAGCAATTTCAGACGAACAGCTTGTCGATATAAAGTACAACGTGGCAGCTGCCTGCAATGAAGATGGCGAGCAGCTTTATTGTTTTTCGGCCTTAATTTTATACAGGGCATAAGAAAAGGAAGCAGCTACAGGGTAGCCGCTTCCTTTACATATTCAGCCGCATTTTTACCGGCCAGTCTGCCGGTTACAAGGGCAGAAGTAATATTGTATCCGCCTGTATAACCATGAATATCAAGAATTTCGCCGCAAAAATAAAGGCCATTCATCAGTTTAGATGCCATTTCTTTCGGATGGATTTCTTTAACGGAAACGCCTCCGCCTGTCACGAATGCTTTGTCAATGGATAGAGTGCCGTGTACATTAAACTGGAATTGCTTGCAGTCGTTAATGAATCCCCGCAATTTTTCAACGGATAGATTTGCATAGGTAATTTGCTGATCAATACCGTTCTTCTCCAGTAAAAACAGAAGATACCGTTCTGGCAGAAAGCCTTTTAATACATTCTTCACAGCTTTTTTAGGTTCTTCTTTTAACAGTTTAACCGTCTGCTGAAATAACGCTTCCTGATTCTGGTCCGGAAACGAATCTATGCTCATGGTAATGGCCGTTGTTTTAAATTTTTTCATCGCTTTTACGACATATTGGCTGCAGCGCAGGACAGCTGGTCCAGATATGCCGAAATGAGTGAAAATCATATCCATTTGGTGCGTTTTAATGATTTTCCCTTTTGGATTTAAAACACTTAGAGCTACATCCCGCAAGGATAGTCCCTGCAGCATTTTTTCCTGAATAAATGGTTCATTTGAAGTGATTGGCACTTCTGTCGGAAAAAGCTCTGTAATCGTATGGCCTGCTTTTTCTGCCCATGCATAACCATCACCTGTGCTTCCGGTGTGAGGAACACTTTTCCCTCCAACTGCAATAACCACTGCTTTCGTTGTAATGTACTCTCCATTTTTTAAATGAATTCCTGCAGTTTTTCCATCTTTATAATCAACTGTCTCAACAGGTTCATTAGTTCTTATCGTTACATGAAGCTTTTTTAGCTGATTCAGCAAAGCATCAACAACAGATTGTGCTTTATCTGTTACAGGAAACATCCGTCCATGATCTTCTTCTTTCAGCTGAATCCCAAGCTTTTCAAAAAAGAGAATGATATCTTCATTGCTGAATTCAGAAAAAGCACTATATAAAAACCGGCCATTCCCAGGAATATGCTTCACAATCTCATCAATTGGAAGACGGTTCGTTACATTGCAGCGGCCGCCTCCAGAAATGGCGAGCTTTCTGCCAAGTTTATTTCCCTTATCAAGCAGAAGAACGTTTGCTCCTTGTTCTCCGGCAGCTATTGCAGCCATTAACCCAGAAGGCCCTCCTCCGATAATAACAACATCATAGTTCATATATTCACAACCTTTATTTTCTTAAAACCAAATTTATTATCCTATTATAGCTGAATCTGGAAAAAATCAAAATACGGCTACACTATAATCGGAAATGGTATATACAAACATTATTGTTCTAGGTGTTTATTGTGTTAAAATAGAAAAGTTGAATCTTCAGAGAGAAATTGGTGATTTCGTAAATGTCGAATAATCTATTAAGAGGAACGTTTGTCTTAACGTTAGGTACATATATATCGAGAATTTTAGGGATGATTTATGTAATTCCGTTTTTCACCCTGATTGGGGAAGATGGCGGAGCCCTTTATCAATATGGATATGCTCAATATGCTGTTTTTTTAGGAATTGCAACAATGGGTTTCCCCCAGGCTGTTTCAAAATTCGTTTCGAAATATAATTCCATAGGAGATTATGCCACAAGCCGGAAAATGTTCAGAGTCGGCATATCCGTTATGTTTGGCACAGGTGTTTTAGCTTTTGCCGTTCTCTATTTTTTAGCTCCTTTTTTTGCAGAGAGTGCGCTTGGTCAAAAGGAACTAGGAAATACAACAATTGAGGATGTTGTTTTAGTCATTCGGATGGTCAGTCTTGCTCTGATTGTTGTCCCTATTATGAGCTTGATTCGCGGTTTCTTCCAAGGTCATCAGTCAATGGGTCCTACAGCCGTTTCTCAGGTTATTGAACAGATTATCAGAATTGCCTTTTTGCTGATTGCTGCATATCTTGTTTTAAAAGTTTTTAATGGAAACCTTGTAACGGCAGTAGGGTATGCAACATTTGCTGCCTTTGTTGGAGCCATAGGAGGCTTGCTTGTTCTTTTTATATACTGGCAAAGACGGAAGCATACACTCGAAGCAATGAGGGAGAATCTTGTTCCTGTCAGTAATGTAACAACCGGGGGAATGTTTAAGGAGCTATTCTCCTACGCTGGACCGTTCGTATTTGTAGGTTTAGCTATTCCTTTATACAATTATGTAGATACGAATACATTCAATAAAGCGATGGTATCTGCCGGCTTCAAAGATACATCAGCCAGCATCTTTTCAATTGTGACCCTGTATTTGCCTAAACTGGTTATGATTCCAGTATCGCTTGCTACTGCGTTTGGTTTAACTCTTGTACCGACAATTACCCGGTCCTTTACCGATAAAAATATGCCGTTATTAAACCGCCAAATTGATCAGGCGTTCCAGATCATTATTTTTTTAGTCCTTCCGGCTGTCGTAGGATTGGCT
Source organism: Bacillus sp. UMB0893 (assembly GCF_002858905.1). NCBI lineage: Bacteria > Bacillati > Bacillota > Bacilli > Caryophanales > Bacillaceae > Bacillus > Bacillus sp. UMB0893. The sequence continues at coordinate 80,439 of NZ_PKLB01000002.1, forward strand.
GTACTGGCAGAACCTGCGTATATGCTTTTCTATAATGATAACCCTGCAGGTGCAGAGCTATTGAGATGGTTTGCCCCAGTCGCGATTCTTTTTTCATTTTTCACAGTAACAGCAGCGGTTCTACAGGGGATCAACAAGCAAAAGCTTGCCGTGATTTCTCTTGCTTTCGGTTTAATCATTAAAATCGCTGTCAATGCTCCCCTGATTGTAATGTTTCAGGGACTTGGTTCGATATTGGCTACAGCGCTTGGATTTGGAGCATCTATTCTTTACAGCTTTGCGATGATTCACCGTCATGCCAAGTATTCCTTCCGGTTGCTTTTTAAAAGAACGGTGTTCATTGGAATTCTGACAGCCTTTATGGCAATGGTTGTCTCTGTTTCACAATCCATCCTTTCCATTTTTATTGATTACTCGGATGGGAAAATTCCGTCAGCAATTATCTTATTGATTTCGATTGGGCTAGGAGCCGGCGCTTATTTATATATTGCGCACCGATCTCATTTATTGGAAAAGCTATTTGGAAATCGTTTTTCATTTTTAAATCGAAAGGGGAAGGCTGCTGAATAAGTGCCTTCCTTTTTAAAAAGATAAGAAAGCATTAAAGATTAGCGCATTTGTGTTCAGCTCAAGCGCCTAACTCCTCGGTCAGAACAAGTCCGGCAAAAAAGTCAAAACCGGACTTTTCAGCCGGATTCTTATCTGCCATGCCTGAGCTAAACGGGCGCTATCGCTTTTCTAATAGTCAGGAGTGTACAAATTATGAGAATAGATAAACTGTTATCAAATATAGGCTATGGGAGCCGAAAAGAAGTGAAACAGCTTTTGAAAACGGGACTGGTGAAAGCAGATGGAGTCAGCATTAAGGATGCGAAAACACATGTTGATCCGGTTGTACAAAGCATTACTGTTCATGGTGAGAAGGTTGAATATAAAGAACACGTCTATTTAATGCTGAATAAGCCTGCTGGCTATTTATCAGCAACAGAGGACTCCGTGCAGGCGACAGTCATCGATTTGCTGGAGATGGAAGATGCTGTGTATAAACCATTTCCGGTTGGCCGGCTTGATAAAGATACAGAAGGTCTGCTGCTGCTTACGAATGACGGTCAGCTGTCCCATCAGCTTCTGTCACCTAAAAAACATGTTCCGAAAACGTACTTTGCTGCAATCCTGGGAAGAGTAACTGAAGAAGACGCTGAAGCCTTTAAAAAGGGTGTACAGCTTGATGACGGCTACATTACAAAGCCGGCCAAGCTTGCCATTCTTTCAGCTGGAGAGCAATCTGAAATACATATCACGATAACAGAGGGCAAGTTTCATCAAGTGAAAAGAATGTTTGAAGCAGTTGGCAAAAAAGTCGTCTACTTAAAAAGAATCAGCATGGGGCCTCTTTTGCTGGATGAGGAATTGGCACTCGGCGAATACCGTGAGCTGACAGAAGAAGAAGTGAAAGCATTGCAGAATGCTGAAGCGATGGAACTTTAAAGTGTAATGAAGAAGTTTAATAATAGGTAAGTGTACAATTAATTCAGCAGAAAAAAACCAGCCGATCTTTGGGCTGGTTTTTTTATGTATCAAAACGTTTCGATTTTACATTTTAAGTCGCTTCTTAAGAAGACATTTTTCTAACCTTCTTGGTTGTAATTGTCCATTTGCCTCTGCTTGGGCTTCGAACGAGGTCATTATACGCTAACACATTTAAATCTCTTTGAATGGTTCGTGGTGTAATACCAAATTCGTCAACTAGCTGTTGTGTTGTCACAGTACCTCTTTCATGGATAAACATGTAGACAGATTTGATACGAGTTAGCATACGGTTTGTTGAAGGTTTCAAAAAACCACTCCTTATCATTTGATCGCATGGCAAAGCCTACTACAAGCTACGATGTTCCCTACTACAGATGTTACTGTTCTTAATTTAGTTATTTAACGCTACAACAATATTTTACACGATTTCGACAGCTTCATACTAGTGAAAAGCTCGAATTTACACAATATTTACATACTTTTAATCTTATATCAAGCAGATAAAACCTTTATATCATATTTTACTATATGTAATTAATTCTGAATAGTATGACATTTATTCTTTTTTAATGCAAAAAAAGCATCCAGTGAATTGTGGATGCTTTTCTGAACATGACGATCAGATCATTTGCTTTTTACGTGAGCTAACCAGGCGGTTCCGCTTTTCTATGTCCAGCTGCACCGCCTAACTCCTCGGTCAGAACGGCTCTGCCAGTAAAGTCAAAACCGGACTTTTCTGTCAGATCCTTTTCTGCCAGTCGGAGCTAACCAGGCGGTTCCGCTTTTCTATTAATGTCCTCCGAGGAATACGAGCTGAATAAAGAATAGAACTGCGAAAATATAAACAAACAGATGAACTTCTTTCCATTTTCCTTTTGCAATTTTCATAAGTGGATATGAAATAAATCCAAGTGCGATGCCAGTTGCGATGCTTGATGTAAGCGGCATGCTGATAATCACAAGAAAGGCTGGGAATGCTTCATCAATTTCATTCCAGTTGATCTTTGCGATGTTGCCCATCATTAGGCTTCCGACAATAATTAATGCGGGAGCCGTGATGGCGGCAATTCCAGAGACAGCGCCGACTAGAGGGCTGAAGAAAGCTGTTAAGCCAAATAGTACAGCGACAGTTAAAGTTGTAAGTCCTGTACGCCCGCCTGCAGCAACACCTGCAGAGGATTCAATGTACGCCGTTGTCGGGCTTGTTCCAAACATAGCCCCTACAGTCGTTGCAGCAGAGTCAGCTAATAGTGCTTTTCGTGCGTTTGGAAGTTCATTGCCTTTCATCAGGCCTGCTTGCTGAGCTACCCCAATCATTGTTCCTGTTGTATCAAAGATAGTAACGAGCAAGAAAGAGAATACAACTGCATAAAGACCGTGCTGAATCACTTGTCCGATTGCTTCAATTGGATTTAGGATAATAAATCCCTCAGGAAGACTTGGCATGGAAACGAAGCCTTCTTTAAATGAAAGTTCACCTGTAAAGAAAGCAATAATTCCAGTAATGATCATCCCGAAGAAGAGGGCTCCATGAACGTTTAAACTCATTAATACTAATGTAACAGCAAGACCGACAAGCGCAAGTATGACTGGAGGAGAAGTCAAATCTCCAAGCGTCACAAGATTTTCTGGATGGTCCGTAACGATTCCAGTTAAGCGAAGACCAATAAATGCAATAAAAAGGCCAATTCCAGCTGTGATTCCATATTTTAAGTTTGCGGGAATTGCTTCAATTAATTTTTTTCGGAAAGGAGTTAACGATAAAATCAGGAAAAGGATACCTGCTACAAATACAGATGCAAATGCAATCTGGTAGCTTACTTGATGTCCCCCAACGACCGAATAGGCAAAGTAAGCATTCAGTCCCATTCCAGGTGCAATTGCAATCGGATAGTTAGCGGCAAGTGCCATCCAAAGCGTACCAACAATTGCAGCAATAATAGTTGCAGTAAAGACTTGATCAAATGGAACACCAGCGTCAGCAAGTATAATAGGATTAACTACGACAATATAAACCATCGTTAAAAACGTTGTAAGACCTGCTAACGTTTCTGTGCGTACTGTCGTTTGATTTTCTTTTAATTTAAACATGTGAACCTCCAATAAACGAACGTTTTTGAAAAACCTATATTATATTATTCGTTTTTTAATTAAATTGCAAGGGTTATTGTTTTTGCTTGCGGCTCTTTTTGCAAAATATAGCGTCAAGCCATGTTTCAAAGGTAACTCTATAAAAGTTAAATAGAATATTGCAAGAAATCTTTATGAAGGAAGGAGATATTCTTTTTTAAAGCTGTTTTAACATTGATTGTTGTTTTTGGTTATTAATTGTACCCGTGGATTTCCGCTGCAGGCACTTGCTTTCCGCTGTGAGGGATGGGAGCCTCTATTTCCCGCAGGAGTCAAGTGCCTTCCGCTCCAATCCACTAAAGATTTTAACCATTTTTTCTTAAAGCAGCAAACTTTACGAAAAGAGCCTTTTTTTAAAATACAATAGTGAATACAGCAACGCTTGCTTTTAGTTTCTCCGTTTCTTGCTTTCTTATGGACGCTTCGTTTGGTATCTTACTAAGTAGGCAGAATGATTTTTTATGAAAAGAGGCTGATTTATGAATTGGATGGAAGAAGTCTTAAAAAGAAAAGATGATTTTATTAAAGATACGCAAGAATTTTTGCGCATTAAAAGTCTCCTGGATGAAACCACAAGCAAAGAGGGAGCTCCATTTGGAGAAGGGATTAATGAAGCTCTTACCCATATGCTCGCAAAAGGAGAAAATGACGGGTTTACATCAAAAAACCTTGAGGGGTATGCAGGTCATTTGGAGATGGGACAAGGAAACGAGATTGTGGGAATTCTTTGTCATGTCGATGTGGTGCCGGAAGGAGATGGCTGGAGCAGCGATCCATATGGTGCAGACATAAGAGACGGCAAAATTTTTGCCCGTGGAGCAATTGATGATAAAGGTCCAACGATGGCTGCATATTATGCAATGAAAATCGTTAAAGAGCTTGGTTTGCCGCTGAATAAGAGAGTTCGCATGATTCTTGGAACAGACGAAGAAAGTGATTGGCGCTGTGTAGATCATTATTTTAAGCATGAGGAAATGCCAGGAATGGGATTTGCTCCGGATGCCGATTTTCCGATCATTAACGCAGAGAAAGGCATTATTGATGCAAAGCTTTCCTTTTCTTTCAATAAAATTGGAAGCAACAAAGGCACAAAGCTGCTTTCATTTCAATCTGGAAGAAGATATAACATGGTACCCGATCATGCTGAAGCTGTCATTCAATCTGATGTAGCACATACTCTTGCAGAAAAATACAATCGATATATAAACCAATACGATATAAAAGGCAGTGCTTCAGAAGAAAACGGAGTGCTCACCCTGAAGACAGAGGGAGTTTCTGCACACGGCAGTTTGCCTCATACAGGCAAAAATGCAGGATTGCTGCTGGCGTTGTTCTTAGGTGATGAAGAATTAGATGAAAATGGAAAATCGTTTATCGGACAAGTTGTCGCTTTTTTCAGCAATGATACGAGCGGAGAGAAGCTTGGCATTCAATATGAGGATGAGGTGAGCGGTGAGCTTACAGTAAACCTTGGAATCATTTCATATACCAGTGAAGAATCTGGAGAACTTGGCGTTAACATCCGTTATCCTGTAACAGGAGACGTAGAGCGAATTTCTGAAGGGCTGAAATCAATCAGCGAATTTCAGTTAACATCATTAAGTGATTCTAAGCCGCACTATGTTGATGCAGAACATGCATTGATCCAAACTCTGAAAAAAGTGTATGAAGAACAAACTGGAGAGCGCTCTGAACTGATTGCAATCGGAGGGGGCACGTATGCCCGTTCGCTAAAAGCAGGAGTGGCTTTTGGTCCAATGTTTCCTGGAAGACCTGACGTTGCTCATCAAAAAGATGAATATGTCATCATTGACGATTTATTGAAAGCTACGGCAATTTATGCACAGGCGATATACGAATTGGCAAAATAATGTTAACGAATCGTACCATGATGTGGTAGGATGAGTGAAGAAGCTTTTTAACCGCTCTCTGTTCCCTGGAGAGCGGTTTTTCTAGAGTTGCAGGAAAGTATTATTTATTGCGCTTTTCTCCTAATTTGACGTTAAGAAAGAAGGCTGCTGTTTTGGAATATACATTGCAGAGAGAGCATCATACAACAAGAGTTCACTTTTATTCTTTTTATTTTTTAATCTTTTTTGCTTTTGGATCTCTATTTCCTCTGCTGCCTGTTTACCTTAAAGACAGCATCGGGTTATCTGGCAGCCAAATTGGGATGATCATGAGCATCAGTCCTGTTGTTATGATCTTGATTCAGCCTTTGTGGGGAATTCTAAGTGATATTACACAAAAACCAACTGTTTTATTAACGATAGCGCTTACGCTTGCAGGAGTATTTGGACTTGTTTTTTCAGTTTTGGATACTTATGCTTGGTTAATTCTTGTTGCTTCGATGCTTGCAATTGTACAAAGTGCACTCATCCCTTTATCTGATAGTATTTCGATGAATTATGTTCAAAAAACGAAAACTGAATATGGCTCTATCCGGTTATGGGGGGCAGTTGGTTTTGCAGTTGCTGTCATGACAGTGGGACAGCTTGCCGGCCTTTTTTCAATGAGCATGATTTTTTACTCTTTTGCATTTATTTTATTTGTTGCCGTAATCTTTGCCTATCAGCTTCCAAATGAAAATAAAACAATGCAAATCAGTATTAAGGAAGGCATCAAAGAGCTGTCAAATGTTCCAAGGTATTTTGTTTTTTTATTTGTAGCCTTTCTTGTATTAGGGCCGATTCTGGCCAACAATATTTATTTTGGCATATTTGTTGCAGAGCTTGGCGGAGGTCTTACTGGCATCGGTATTGCATTTCTGCTTGCTGCAGGCAGCGAAGCGCCATTTATGAAATTTGCAAGCAGCTGGATCAGAAAGCTTGGGATGATGAACATTCTCATGATGGCAACATTTATTTCAAGCGTTAGATGGTTTTTGTATTTTATTGAGCCTCCGCTTGGAGTGGTGTACATCACAACGATAGCCCAGGGCTTTTCAGTCGGGTTATTTATTCCTGCAGCCCTTCAGTATGTTAGGGATCTCGCACCAGCGGCGGTAGGAGCAACAGCCATCTCTCTTTATTCTTCTGTCGGAAATGGACTTGGAAACTGGTTTTGCACATTTTTGGGAGGATTAATATTAGAAGCTTACTCTGTTCTCTATGTCTATTTATTCTTTGGAATTCTATCATCCATCGCATTGGCTGTATTGGCTGCCATGAAAATAAGGATGCAAAAAGCTGCTCCGGTTTGAGTTCTGAGCAGCTCTTTTAATTCTATTCTATCTATTCGGAAAGAAAGACGTCACTTGATAAATAACGCTCACCCGTATCGCATGCAATACATACGACAATATCATCAGTAGTAAGCCGCTTTGCGACTTCAATCGCAGCAAAGCAGGCAGCGCCAGAGGATGGACCAACTAATATCCCTTCCTCCCGTGCAAGCCTCCGAGTGATATCATAGGCTTGTTCATCTTTGATTTTGATAATTTCATCGTAAATATTCTGATTTAGAATATCAGGTATAAACCCTGGACTGGTGCCGACCAGTTTATGTTTTCCAGGTTTTCCTCCTGATAATACAGGAGATCCTGCCGGCTCGACGACATGAACGGTCAGATCAGGGTAATGCTCTTTCAGCTTTTCGCCAGTACCCGTAATGGTCCCGCCAGTACCTGCTGTTGCAACAAATGCTGAAAGGTTTTTGCCGAGCTTGTCCATTGCAGAAATAATTTCAATCGCAGTTGATTTACGGTGAGCGTCAGAGTTTGCTTCGTTTTCAAACTGCATAGGAACAAAGCTGTCCGGTATTTCTTTTGCAAGTTCATTTGCTTTATTGATTGCACCTGGCATTTTCTCATCGCCAGGTGTTAGGACAACCTTAGCACCGTATGCTTTCAAAAGATTGATTCGCTCTTGTGTCATTGTATCCGGCATAACGAGAATGGCTTTATATCCTCTTGCAGCAGCATTCATCGCAAGTCCGATGCCTGTATTTCCTGAAGTCGGTTCAATGATGGTGGAGTTTTCATTTAAAAGGCCATGTTTTTCAGCCTCAAGAATCATATTAAATGCAGCCCTGTCTTTTACACTGCCGCTTGGATTGAAAAATTCAAGCTTTAAGTAGATATCCGCTCCGTTTTTTGGGTTCAGGCGATTTAATTTTACCAAGGGTGTATTGCCAATTAAATCTGCCACATTTTCAACTGCACGCATTTTTGTTCAGCTCCTTTATTTGATATGATAGCATAGATTTTTTCATTCTCCATTCATTTTGCCCTTAGGTCTAACCGCTTTGTTATGTTCTTTCCTGCAAGTTTGATAAAATGAAAATTACATTAAAAAACGTGATAAAAAGGAGTCAATTATGACAGCTTTAGCCCATTTTTTTATAGGTATTTCATTGCCGGAAGAAAAAGCAAAAAGCATTTATGAGCAAACTTTATCTTTAAGAGAAAAAAACAGCTTCAAATCATGGGTGCACCCGCTTGATTACCACCTTACACTTGCTTTTCTGGGCCGTCCGCAATCGGAAAGCCAGTTAAAACAAGTGAAGAATAATCTGACAGAGGCGTTGAAAAAACACGATGCTTTCCATTTGAAGACAAATACTTTTCAGACATTTGGCAGGGAAAATGCACCAAGAATTTTCTGGCTTGGAGTAGAGGAATCAGAATCATTAACAAAGCTTCGCGATCAGACCTATCAGATTTGTGAAGACATTGGCTTTGAGCTTGATCAGCGTCCATTTGCCCCTCACATTACAATCGCAAAAAAATGGGTTTCGCATGAAGAATTCCTTGATGCTGATTTTGAATCTCCTGAAACAATGAATTTTGAAGTTACAAGCGTCGATCTTTTTCAAACAAAGCTTAATGAACTGCCGAGATACCATTCCATACACAACGTGATGCTTCGCTCGGATTGAATGCCAACATATGAAAAGCAGGGATTAAATTGAAATTTGCAATCATGATCATACAAGTAATAGCTTTATATCTTTTTTACAAAGCAGGAGTTTTTATTCAGGAGCTTCTGCATTTATCTTTTCCGGGCAGCATCATCGGATTGTTCCTTTTGTTTTTTTGTCTTTCATTGAAAATATTGAAGCCGCCGCTTTTAAAAGACGGTAGTTCCTTGCTGTTAAGTCATTTATCTCTGCTTTTTGTACCGGCAACGGTCGGGTTAATCGACCATTTTGATTTATTCAGCGGAAAAGGAATAATAAGTGCGCTTGTTGCTCTTTTCAGCACGGCTTTGGTTATGATTTCTTCTGCCGCAATAAGTCAATTGCTTACAGGAGCTGCTGGAAAGCGTAAAGAGAGAGGGGAATGATGGTGTTTTCTGCCGTTATATATATAATTATTACAATCGTTATATATGCTGCAATGAGACAGGTATATAAAAAGTTTCCGCTGCCGATTCTTGTGCCTATTGCAACATGCACGTTTCTATTGATTCTTCTTTTATTGGCCACGCGGACTTCTTACACAGAGTATATGACAGGGGGAGTGTGGATAGATGAACTCCTCGGGCCTGCTGTTGTTGCTTTGGCTTATCCATTATATGAAAACCGACGTATTTTAAAAAAGTATGCATTTACTATTCTCACTAGTGTTTTTGCAGGATCAATGATCGGCATCGTCAGCGGTACGGCTCTTGCCCGGCTATTTCATGTAGATGAACAGCTGATTTTATCTCTTGCCCCTAAGTCAGTTACAAATCCAATTGCAATGGATGTTGCAGATATAATAGGCGGCATTCCGGCACTTGCTGTAATTTATGTTGTCATTGCAGGTCTTTCTGGAGCAATGTTTGGTCCATATTTATTAAATCTTTTCGGGATTTGGCATCCAGTGGCAAAAGGAATTGGGCTTGGTACAGCCTCGCACGGAACAGGGACAGCAAGGGCGCTTGAGATCGGTGAACTTGAAGGAGCCATCAGTTCAATTGCGATGACCTTGAGCGGCATATTTACAGCAATCATTTGTCCGTTTCTAGCACCATTTATTTTGTTATAAGAAAGCATATAATTTTGCGCATTCATGTCTAGCTCCATCGCCCAGCTCCTCGGCCGGAACAAATCCGCAGGAAAAGTCAAAACCGGACTTTTCTGCCAGATTCTTATCTGTCTGTCGGAGCTAAACGGGCGCTTGCGCATTTCATATAAACGTCCTTTAAGGAGTTGAATACGTTGGCTCAATTAATTAAGCTTCAATCCTGCATTTCCCGGTATGAGATGGATTTGTACCGTTATCAAAGCCAATTCATTCGATTAAAGAAGCAGCAATGGCTTAAGCTCAAGCAAGCCTATGAAAATAATGAATTCCAGCGTTATCTGATGCCACATATAGAAAACGATGATATTCTGGATAAGTCCGTGGAATCAAACAATTTCTTTCAAAAGGTTAAGAAACGGCTGGGGAAAAAGGAAGAAACACTTTCAATTGATGTAACAATTGAAGCTGCTGATGAAAAAAAGGATTCAATGGAATTTATTTTTCAATCTGTTCCAAAATCACTTCATGAATTGAAAATAAAATTCATGAACCATATCTTTCAGTTTCAAATGACATGGGCAACCTCTACGATTCGTGAAAAATCATTTGTTGATTCTAATTATTATGAGGATGAGAGATTGCTTGAACTTCTTCAAAAAATGCCAGACCAGCATCTCATTATGTACAATCCAGTCTTTAAAATGAAAAATGCATCTGTTTTGCTTGATTCAATTTTAATAAGCCCGAGAGAAATTGTATGCATTCATTATCTTGAAGGTGAAAATCATGATGTTTTTGAAGGATCAAATGAACGATTCTGGAGGATCAATCCGGGTGATGATGAAGAAAAAAAACGGCTTTCACCCTTAATCAGCTTAAATCGAACCAGCAGCATTGTTAAGCAATTATTGAAGGCAAGCGATGTAGAGTTAGAAGTGAAAAAGGTACTTGTTTGCAGAAATGGCTTTATTGAGTTTCCTTCAGCGCCTTTTGATCTTACACTTGCAGATAAGCGAAGCTTTTCAAAGTGGTTTCAAACATACAGGCAATCGACAACTCCGATTAAGCATGACCAGCTCAAGGCTGCAGAGGTCCTTCTGGCTAATTGTGAGATTGATTCATTCCGCAGAAACGATTAATGCGCCAATAGGCGTATTTTTTTATGAACTCGCGCACACAGTTAAACTAAAAAAAGCTATAATTTTACTAGACTGGAATATCTCTGAAGATATTCATAGAATTCCTTAAGATAATGGAGCTAATAATGAAGAACAGCATATACTTTATCATTAACCCGCTTGCCGGGAATGGCCAATCATTACGAGTATGGAAGAAAGTAAAACATGAGCTCGAGTTAAACAAAATAGAGTATCGGTCCTTTTTAACTGAATATTCAGGTCATGCAGAAGTTTTGGCAAGGCAAGTGGCTACTATACAGGACTATCATCTGAAAACGGTCATTGGTATTGGCGGAGATGGGACGATTCATGAAATTGTAAATGGGCTTAGTCAATTCAAACATGTGCAGATAGGGTTTATTTCAGCAGGATCAGGCAATGATTTTGCAAGAGGCTATGCACTTCCTCCAGCTAAAAAAGCGGCAGCATCCATCTTGCGCAATTTAAAAAAACAAGTCAGGAGCTGGGACTTGGGCCAATATAATATCGGCCAGCTGGATCGTTCATTCGTTAATAGCATGGGTGCAGGATTTGATGCTTATGTTGCCAAGCTTTCGAACGAAATGGAAATCAAAAAAATATTGAACATATTCCGTGCAGGTTCATTCATTTATATTTTTGCACTGCTGAAGGGATTAAAAAACTATCAGCCTGGTGATGTAACGCTTACCATTGATGGTGAAGAAAAGACGTATAGAAATGTCTGGCTGACTGCTGTCAGCAACCATCCTTATTACGGTGGAGGAATGAAAATTTCTCCTGATGCAAAACCAGATGACGGTTTGCTTGATGTCATTCTTGTCCATAATTTATCTAGAATCAAGCTATTGCTGCTCTTTGGACTGGTTTTTGCGGGAAAGCATACAGGTTTAAAAGAAGTTCATGCATTCAAAGCTAAAGAAATAAAAATAACAGCGGATGCTCCGCTCATGATACAGGCTGATGGAGAATACATAGGAGAAACACCGGTCACAGTCACATTGCGACCTAAAAGCATAAAGTATTATACGTAACTCAATATCAAGTTGTTTCTCAATGGGTATACTGGATTGATGAAACAACTTTTGCAGGCAGGTGACCTATATGTTATCGGTACAACGTGTTTTTTATGCGTATCTTGATGAAATGGACTTAATTACAATCCTTATTCCTACGGAAATGCCGCAAGCGGAAAAAAAGACATTCACACTCATAGATGGTGAAACACGTACAAAGCTGCAATGCGAACGCCAGGAGTATATTGAAAACAGTGTTAAATATCAATGCAGACTTGATGCTTCTATCAAACCATTTGGAAAATTGTATGAAGTATGCGATGAATTTGGTAATAAAACAGATCTGCAAATAGGAGCGGTTATTCGAACAGCTGCGTTTGATGAATACTTTTATTATGGCCATGATGACCTTGGCGTTCAGTTTCATGCTGATTCCGCAACGATGAAGCTCTGGGCTCCAACGGCAACAGATGTAAAGGTTAAATTGCTTTTTCCAAGTGAGCATCGGGAAGAAATACTTTCATTGCAGCCTGAAGATAAAGGAATTTGGACGATTTCTTTAAAGGGCAATTTTGACAGCGTTTTCTACACGTATCTTGTGTGTGTGAACTTAGTCTGGAATGAAGCCGTAGATCCATATGCAAAAGCGGTGTCTTTAAATGGAGAATATGGTGTCATTGTGAACCTTGAAAAAACGAATGAAAAGAAATACAGCCCTGACCCTCTCGTTCAGTTAACTGATTCGATTATATATGAGGCACACATCCGTGATTTTTCAATCCATCTAAACAGCGGGATTCGTTTAAAAGGAAAATATTCTGCTTTTACAGAGACTGGTACTCACACGCAAAAAGGACTTAGTTCAGGAATAGCGTATTTAAAAGATCTTGGAATCACTCATCTGGAACTGCTGCCATTCAACGATTTTGAAGGAGTAAATGAACGAAATGTTCTTGAACATTATAATTGGGGATACAATCCTCTTCATTTTAATGCTCCAGAAGGAAGCTATGCTACTGATCCTGAAAACCCATACACAAGGATTATAGAATTGAAGACAGCGATTCAGGCAATCCATGCACAAGGTATGAGAGTCATTATGGATGTGGTCTACAATCATGTCTATATTAGAGAAAATTCTTCTTTCGAGAAAATTGTACCTGGCTATTATTTTCGCCATGATAACAATGGGCTCCCATCAAATGGTACGGGAGTAGGCAATGATTTTGCCTCTGAAATGAAAATGGCCGGCAAATTTATTGTAGATTCAATAAAATATTGGCTGAAAGAATATGATGTTGATGGATTTCGCTTTGATTTAATGGGTATTTTGGATATTAAGACAATGAATAAAGTCAGCGAGGAATGCAAACGGATGAAACCTGATATTCTCATTTTAGGAGAAGGATGGGATTTGCAGACTCCTCTCTCATATGAAGAAAAGGCAATTATTGCAAATGCAGGCAAAATGCCTGGAGTTGCCTTTTTCAATGATCAATTCAGGGATTATATTAAAGGAAGCACATTTGAAGTTTCAGACCGTGGTTTTATTCTCGGGAATTCTGGAAATCAGGAGATGCTTGAAAAAGTCATGCGCGGATCGATTTCTCACTTTTTACATCCTGCTCAATCCATTAATTACGTAGAGTCTCATGATAATCATACGCTGTGGGATAAGATGAACCTATGTCTCCCAGATGAATCAGATGAGAATAAGCGTGCAAGACAGAAGCTTGCCGCAAGCATGGTTCTGCTTGCACAAGGGATTCCATTTCTTCATAGCGGTCAAGAATTTTACCGAACAAAACAAGGAGTAGAAAACAGCTATAATTCACCCGATGCCATTAACCAGCTGGATTGGAATGAAAGAGAACGTTTTGCATCAGATATTCAATACATTCAGCATGTCATTTCACTCCGAAAATCTCATGGAGCATTTAGGTTTGGTTCTTCAGAAGAAATTCGTAAGCACTATCAGATTTTAATAAATGAAGGCGGTATTTTCGCATACCACCTAAATCATGTAGAAGCATATGGTCCATGGGGAAAGATAATGGTTATTCATTGCAATCACACAAACGGTATGCATCTTCCTCTGCCTGATAAAGGAAAATGGGAAATCGCCTCCTGTCCAGACTTTTGCATCTTAGAAAAAAGAAGTCGTTCTATTGAGGATAGTTCATATGAGGTCAATCAAATCGGGACTTTTGTCTTATTCCAAAAGTAGGTTTTCGGTTTTTCTTGACTATAATTGCATAGAAACGATAAAATTTAAAAGGATAGCTATCGGTAATTGATTTATGATCTTTGAATAGCTGTCTTTTTTAATGGCCGTGTTCGCATCGATTATTGTTTTTCGTAAAAAGTCTAATATCGGTGTATAATAAGGATTTCGTGCTCTTTTCTAAAGACCTCTTAAAATGACGTTTGAATAACTTAACTTGTTTTGAAAGACACCAATAACGGAAAAGAGCCTTTTAACTGACTTAATGAATGATAGTTAGAGTAAAGCGATCAGCATTTGTGTCATCACTGCTTTAGCTTTTCCTATTCCAAACTTATAAATGAAATGTTGGGTTGAAATTGAAGGTGAACTGGTTGGAACAACTACTTGGAAGCGAGTGGGAGCTATCTCCTGCTGGCGGAGCAACAGGCGATGCATATTTTGCACAGCGAGAAGGGCAAAAATTGTTCTTAAAACGAAATAGTTCTCCATTCCTGGCCGTACTGTCTGCAGAAGGAATTGTTCCGAAGCTTGTGTGGACAAAAAGGCTTGAAAATGGCGATGTAATAACGGCACAGCATTGGTTAAGCGGACGTGAGCTTAAGCCAAGAGATATGAATGGCGAAAATGTTGCAGAACTGCTTCGCAAAATTCATCATTCTAAAGAGCTGCTTGATATGCTTAAACGTCTGGGAAAGCAACCGCTTACTCCTTCAATAATTTTAGAGGATTTAAAGCAAACGGTTGAGTTTGAAAACTTTTATCTCCCAGAAGTAATGCAGGCAATCAGTTATTTGGAATCCAATCTGCCTTATGTGGATTGTGATGACAAAGTGGTCTGTCATTGTGATGTAAACCATAACAACTGGCTGTTATCAAATGATGATGAACAGCTGTATCTCATTGACTGGGACGGCGCATTGATTGCAGATCCAGCCATTGATATCGGCATGCTTTTATACTGGTATATCGATGAAAAAGACTGGGAAAGCTGGCTTTCTACATATGGTCTTACGATGACAGATCAGCTTCTATTGCGGATGTACTGGTATGTGCTTGCGCAAACGATTACCTATTCACTTTGGTATCGTGCGAAGCAAAACGAAAAAGAAACCAATGTATGGCTTAATTATTTACGTCTTATGATTACCAAGGTAAAAGAAATTTAAGAAAATGAATCTATATCATCAATCCATTGTGTAAGCACATTTTGCTGAGACGTGATATATGAATTCAGTTCTGGCGAATTTTTACCGTCTTGACTATAAGAGTAAATATTTTGAAGCACGCTCTTTAAATCCTGATGAATATCTGTGTTCACCATTAAAGATTTTATCACGCGCTCAAGCTGTTCACATTCTGCAACCGTTCCGCAGCAGTCACTTTGATGCTCTGTCAATATGTCCTTTAATAATGCAACTTGATGCTGATGTTCTAACGGCATAGCAAACACTCCTTTAAAGATTCTTGTCTTAATTTGTACAAGAATCTTCAATTTCATTCTGAATATGAAATGACCCGCTCCCCTAGTGGACCTGGTCATTTTTTTATCGTGGATCGATAAGACTTGGTATTAGACATTTTTTATAATTAGGAAATGCACAGATTAAAAGTGTTTTGGCAAGTTGACCCTCCATAACAGCTCTGATTTTTTCCTCAGCACTTAAGAAAAATGGCTAAATCAACTAGAAATAGGCATTTTAATAAGGTTTTTGGTTGTAAATGGGGTTGGCAGGTTGGAAGCCCATTTCGGCTAGTTGAAAGCAGGTTTTGGCGTGTTGGAAACGTGTTTCGGCTTATTGGATGATGTTTTTGGCGAGTTGAGCACTCCTGAATCGAATCTGATTCCTCATTCAACTGGATTATTGTTCTGATTTATTACACAGCACTTTAGATAAAATGGAGAACGGCAGCTAGAAATAGGCATTTTAATAAGGTTTTTTCGTATAAAATGGGGTTGCCGGGGAGGAAGTCTGTTTCCAAGAGTAGAAGACCTGTTTTTGAAAAACCTGAACATCCTAATTCACAGGAACAATCCGTGATTCGCCAGTGAATTCCTCTTGCGCACCCCGGGGTTTCATGATATCTTTTACATCGACATTAAATTGATAGAGGTGTGCTTCATGCGATTGCGGAATAAGCCTTGGGCCAATGATTTTATTGCCGGGCATTCAAATATTGTGATTCAAAATCCTACAGAGGTTAAAGGGAAATGGAATGAGCTTTTTGGAAATGATCATCCGATCCATATTGAGGTAGGGACAGGAAAAGGCCAATTTGTCGTTGGGATGGCTGCGGCTAATCCAAACATTAATTATATCGGCATTGAATTGTCTGAAAGTGTAATCGTCGGTGCACTGCAAAAAGTTGTGGAAGCGGATCGTTCAAATGTCCTGCTCCTGAATGAAAATGCAGAGGATCTTACAGAAATTTTTGCGAAGGGCGAGATTGAGCGGGTTTACTTGAATTTCTCTGATCCATGGCCGAAGATGAGACATGAAAAACGCAGATTGACATTTAAAACGTTCCTTAAACGGTATGAGGATATTTTAATTGATAATGGTGAAATTCATTTTAAAACCGATAATCAAGGCTTATTTGAATATTCTCTCACAAGCTTCTCTGAATATGGATTATTGTTAACGTACGTCAGCTTAGATTTGCACAGCAGTGATTATGAGGGTAATATCATGACAGAGTATGAAGAAAAATTTTCGAAAAAAGGGCAACGAATTTATCGTTCTGAAGTAAGGTATATAAAAAATTAACCCATGTCCACGGACACGGGTTTTTTGTTATGATGAAACTGGAGGGGATGCAAATGGAAAATTTAACGATCGGTCAAACTTCTTTAACATGGCTTGACGGAGGGGTAACATATCTTGATGGGGGTGCAATGTTCGGAGTTGTTCCTAAACCGCTCTGGTCAAAAAAATATCCGGTTAATGAACGGAATCAGATTGAGCTTCGGACAGATCCGATCCTTGTGCAGAAAGAAGGCATTAATCTTCTAATTGACAGCGGCATTGGTTCAGGGAGATTGACGGATAAACAAAAAAGAAATTTCGGCGTTGCAGCTGAGTCTAATGTAATCGCTTCATTAAATGAAATGGGTTTAAAATCTGAAGATATCCATTATGTTTTAATGACTCACTTGCATTTTGATCATGTATCCGGTTTGACGATGCTTGAAAATGACGAGCTAGTTTCCATCTTTCCAAATGCAAAAATCATTACATCTTCCATTGAATGGAATGAAATGCGGGCACCTAATATTCGTTCAGCGAATACATATTGGAAGGAAAATTGGCAGGCCATAGAAGGACAGGTTGTGCCTTTTGAAGAAAAAGCAGAAGTAGTTCCAGGCATTCAAATGATTCATACCGGTGGTCACAGTGATGGGCACAGCATTATCAAAATTGAAGATGACGGTCAAATTGTTCTTCATATGGCGGACCTGATGCCTACACATGCCCACAGCAATCCGCTATGGGTATTGGCATATGATGATTATCCAATGAATTCAATTGAACAAAAGCAAAAATGGCTTGGCTATGCCAGCGAAAAAAATGTGTGGCTATCCTTTTATCACGATGCTTTTTACCGAGCGATTAAATGGAATGAAAAGAAAGAAATGATCGATAAAGTAGAAAGAAAACGTTCAGAATAAAAACATGGCATGGAGACTGTCTCCATGCCATTACATTTAATTCTTATGCAATTTGTTCTACGTGAAGGATATTTCCGCTCTCAGCATCAACAAAAGCCTCATATTGTTCTAGTTCTGAGTCAGCCGTCCGAGTGATTCCGGCTTTATAAATGCTGTACGTTTGGCCTGACTTAGAATAGGTTTCGCGAACCGTGTAGATCCATGAACCATTAATCGGGCCCTTTTCTTTAAAGGCATTTTTCACGACAGTTAAAGCTTTTTCAGAAGAAATATATGCCGGCTTTATTTGATCTCTAAATATGTATGCAGCTGCCAGACCTATTCCAATTCCGATGAATACTTTTCTGCAATTCATAACGAACTCCTCCATCCTTAACACATTGATTTAAGTATACAGAAGATTTCCATTCTTGTTAAGTAAGGCTTTTTTCATATACGAAAAGAGCTTGGGGTCATGGGCAAAAAATGTAAGAATATTAATAATCTATGTGGAAATCAAACAGCTTTATCTAATGATGAAAGCTGGCACGTTTTTCAAAATTTCTGTAAAATGTGAGTATACATATGAAAAGGGGTTATGAAGCATGAACCAAGAAACGCTGGAGCTTTTTAAAACATTGACGGAACTCCCAGGTGCACCGGGAAACGAGCATGCTGTTCGCAAATTCATGCGTTCAGAGCTTGAGAAATACTCAGATGAGATTGTACAAGATCGGCTGGGAAGTATATTCGGGGTGAAGCGCGGACAATCGGATGGCCCGAAAATCATGGTTGCAGGGCATATGGATGAAGTCGGATTTATGGTTACGTCCGTAACAAAAAATGGAATGATCCGTTTTCAGACGCTTGGCGGCTGGTGGAGTCAGGTATTGCTTGCACAGCGCGTCCGGATTATCACAGAAAAAGGTTCGATTCCAGGTGTCATAGGATCGATTCCTCCACATTTATTAAGCGAAGATCAGCGAAATAAACCTATGCAAATTAAAAATATGCTGATTGATATTGGTGCAGATTCAGAAGAAAATGCTGTTGAGCTTGGCATAAAGCCAGGTCAGCAAATTCTTCCTGTTTGCCCATTTACACCAATGGCAAATCCGAAAAAAATCATGGCGAAAGCATGGGATAACCGTTATGGCTGCGGACTTTCAATCGAATTATTAAAAGAGCTGAAAAATGAAAGCCTCCCAAATACTCTCTTTTCAGGTGCAACTGTGCAGGAAGAGGTAGGTCTGAGAGGAGCGCAAACTGCTGCAAATATGATTCAGCCTGATTTATTTTTCGCTTTAGATGCCAGTCCTGCAAACGATATGAGCGGGGCTAAGCATGAATTTGGCCAGCTCGGAAAAGGTGCGCTGCTTCGTATTTTAGACCGTACGATGGTTACACATAGAGGAATGCGGGAATTCGTCCTGGATACAGCTGAAACAAACCAAATCCCATATCAATACTTTGTTTCACAAGGCGGAACGGACGCGGGCAGAGTCCATACATCGAACGATGGCGTGCCATCCGCTGTAATCGGTATATGCTCTCGTTACATTCATACTGCTGCTTCGATTGTACATATCGATGATTATGCTGCAGCAAAAGAATTGATCGTAAGCCTTGTTAAAGCCTGTGATCAGACGACGCTAAATACAATTAAACAAAATTCATAATGATGAAAAAGGAAATCACTCAAGTGATTTTCTTTTTTTAAGGAGCAATTAAATATGAAAATAGCAATCGGTACATTAAATCCTACAAAAATTAATGCAATCAAAGCCTGTATTTCCAATTATGAAAACTTGATATTTTCTAGTGTAAAGGTTCCTTCAGGCGTATCTGAGCAGCCGTTTTCGGATGAGGAAACGATACAAGGTGCGGTAAACAGAGCGAACAATGCGAGATTAGCAGATCAGGCGGATCTTGGGGCTGGTTTGGAAGGAGGCATAATTGAAACAGCGAATGGTTTTTTCCTTTGCAATTGGGGCGCTATTACAAGTGCAGATTTTGAGCCAATAATCGCAGGAGGAGCAAGAATCCCATTACCGATTGAAATAGGTGAAAAGGTAAAAGCTGGGGTAGAGCTTGGAATTGTGATGGATCAATATGCGAATCAATTCAACGTCCGTCACAATGAGGGCGCGATCGGCATTTTCACAAACGGTTTTGTCAATCGCACAGAAATGTTTACTCATGTTGCTAAATTATTATTCGGACAATATTTTTTCAAGTGTGAAAAGAGCGGCGGCAGTTAAATCCGCTGCTCTTTTTCGAAAAGATAAGATAGGACTGCAATTGCCTGATCTACGTTTACTGCCGTAACATCTGCTTTGGAAGAAAGTTCTTTCAGAGGGTGATGCAAACTTTCTGGACGAATCAATATTAACGGTTTACCAAGGGTAATGGCATGGCTTGCATCCATTGCAGTATTCCACTGTTTATACTTTTCGCCGAATAAGGCAATTACGATATCAGCTTTTTGCACAAGGACTTTGGATCTGAAATTATTTATTCTTGATGCTGCTTCGTCTTTGAAGATAGCATTGGGCTGAACACCCAGTATTTCTTCCCCAATCTGATCTGAACGTTCATGATCTTCCATAGGGCCTGTAAATTCTAAAGGAAGATTTTTTGACTTCTCTACAATCTCATTTCTCCAATTGCTATGTATTTCTCCAGCCAAATATACAACCATTTTCATAAATTGTTTCACCTCATTTTTTAAATGTATTTACCCTGAATTACTTCTAATGAAACTAAGCTCTCTTGTCAATTGTAAAATGAAAGGGTTATTATAGAAAAGGGTCCTATTTTCCTATTGATAAGGAGGGTTTTTCTTGAAAAAAATATTAGCAGGTTTCCTAGTTGCCTCTCTTTTTTCCTTAATAGCCTGTTCAATGACTGAAGAAGAAATTCAAACTGCAACAATAGATCAATCCAAGAAGACTTTTTCAAGCAAGCCTTCTTCTGCGAATGAAGAAAACGGCGCTATTAAATATCATTTGCCAGAAGGCTATGAAGTAGAATCAGCAGAAAATAATAATTTGCTTTTCAAAAGGGATGATCAGCAATATATTCTTTTCGTGAACGAAAATGAAAAAGAGAACAGTACGGTTTTCTATGATTCACTTCTTGAACAATATGAAGATCCTATAGTAGAAGAAACGTTTAAAGATAAAGATCGTTTTGGATACGTTCTTGTAGACAAGCTCAAAGACGAGAAATATGAGGTATCAGTCGGGATTGGCGGAGTGAAAATGACAACCCAGACAGATAGCGGTGACGTAGCGGATGCTGCGGAACAAATGATGGAAATTGTATCTTCTGTTAAATATTAATTCACCAACCCCCTTAGACATTCTAAGGGGTTTCTTTATGCCGGAAAAGTCCAAACTATTGGTAACAGCAGTCTGTATTTGGTATGATTCGAGTGGATGTACTGATATTAAATGAAACGAAATAATGGAGGTTTTATAGATGGAAAAATTACAATCAATGGATCAGTATCAGGAAGTGATCGGGCAGGAACATGTAATTCTTATGTTCTCAGCTGACTGGTGTCCGGATTGCCGCTTTATTGATCCGTTCTTGCCTGAGCTGCAGGCGGAAAATAGCGACTATACATTTTACTATGTCGATCGCGACAAATTCATTGATCTATGTGCGGCATTAAGTGTATTTGGCATTCCGAGTTTCGTTGCATTTCATAAGGGTCAGGAAACAGGGCGTTATGTTAATAAAGAACGTAAAACAAAAGAACAAATCCAAGAATTTATTAATGGATTAACTGCATAAATGCTTTTAACGGACAGGAAACTGGCCGTTTTTAATAAGACCGTAAAACAAAAGGAGAAAATCCAAGAATTTATTAATGGATTAACTGCATAAATGTTTTTAACGGACAGGAAACTGGCCGTTTTTAATAAAGACCGTAAAACAAAAGGACAAAATCCAAGAATTTATTAATGGATTAGCTGCATAAATGCTTTTAACGGACAGGGAGCGGGATTTATCATGAAGATGACTTCAAGAAAGATGTCGGAGCTGATTAAGGAGCGCTTACAAAACAAAGCGTGGACATGCCAGTTTGACAGAGAGAAAGATCAATTGCGAATTGAAGATGAGACCACAAAAAAAGGAATGACGATTTCTCTGCCGGGCATTATTGCAAAGTGGGAAGAGAAAAAAGAAACAGCTCTGGATGAATTGATTTATTATATTGAGGAAGCGCTGACGGCTATGAATGATCGTCAGGAATTGACAGGGAAAGAAAAGGGGATTTTTCCAGTTATCAGATCTACTTCATTCCCTCAAGAATCTTCAGATGGTATTAAACTGATGTTTGAAGACCATACAGCTGAAACAAGAATATATTACGCTCTTGATTTGGGCAATTCATATCGTCTGATTGATAGGAAGATGATGGAGAGAGAAAATTGGACGTTCAGTAAAATAAAAGAAATGGCCCGATTTAATCTCCGCTCCTTAGAAACAAGGGTTAAAGAAGATCAAGTGGCTGGTAACGTTTTTTACTTCCTTAATGCAAATGATGGGTATGATGCCAGCCGATTGCTGAATGATGCCATCCTTGATTCTTTCCATGGCAAAGTGGAAGGGGCAATGGCGATTGCTGTTCCTCATCAGGATGTACTCATCATTGCGGATATCAGAAATGAAACAGGTTATGATATTTTAGGACAGATGGCGATGAGCTTTTTTGCAAGCGGAAGGGTTCCGATCACTGCACTATCCTTTTTATATGAAAATCGTGAACTTGAACCGATTTTTATTCTTGCAAAGAACAGAGCAAAAAAGGAAGAGGAAGGGCGAAAATGATGCGCGTTTTTTATAACAGAGAAGGTGTAGGCGATACCCTGCTTATTTCATTGAATGAGGTTTCTGCAGAAGAAAGAGCTTTTGAAATAAAGGGAGACGCTGTTCGGATTTTTAACAGCAAATCCGGTGAGACAGCCGGATACAATCTTTTCAAAGCCTCAGAAAATGTTGAGTTGGAAGGAAACGGAACCATTGAGCTAACAGATCAGCTCGTAAGGAAAATCAATCATATCATCAATGAAAACGGATTTGACGAGCAGCTGGAAGTTGATTTATCTCCAAAATTTGTTATTGGTTTTGTGGAAGAAAAAGAAAAGCATCCTAACGCTGATAAGCTGAGTGTGTGTCAAGTCAACATAGGAACTGAAACACTTCAGATTGTATGCGGTGCACCAAATGTAGATAGCGGACAAAAGGTTGTGGTTGCTAAAGTTGGAGCAGTTATGCCAAGCGGCCTTATCATTAAAGATGCTGAGCTAAGAGGCGTTGCTTCAAGCGGAATGATTTGTTCTGCAAAGGAGTTAAATCTGCATGATGCCCCGCAGGAAAAAGGAATTTTAATAGTAGACGATCATTATGAAATAGGTGCTGATTTTTTCAAAAATTAATGGACTCCCATAAAGAGAAAACTTAAACCGTACTTTATAATGAAAGAAAAAAAGTCACTAGGAATATTTCTAGTGACTTTTTTCATCTTCAAAAGATAGAATTAACTGTTACAATAGTATTGTAATAAAGACGAAACCTTTGAAAGAGTGGTTTTTATGAGTTGGTTTTCAAAAATGGTAAATTATTTTACCGGTGAAACAGAAACAGACAAGCAATTAGAAAAGACAGCAGAAGAAAAAAAACAAACAGCGGCAGTTCAGGCACCTGTACATAAAGCACCTGTGCCAAAACCAAACCCTAAAACAAAAGTAGCCTATCAGTATCCTGAAGGGAATTTCCGATTTCCGATTATTCCAGACAATCAAAAAGTCCGCGCAGAACCTAGAGGAAAAAGTTCAGGAAATGTGAGACGAGAGAGAAGTACACCAGAGAAGCGCCAACAATCAAGAAAAGTACCTGCCAGAACGTCCAGGATGGATTCAAACGAGTCATCAAAAAGGACTTTCCATCCAACTGAGATTCCATCGCCAATCTACGGTTTTCGTCCAAGAGACAATCAAGAGCCGTTAGAATATCGAATTAGTCCAAGATCACACGAGAATAATAGCAGCGTTCCAGAAGGCAGCTTGTTTAAGAGCTTTCAAAGAGCGGCTCAGTCAACTGAATCCGTCTTGTCAAAGATGAACGAACATAAACGTGCCGAAATGATGAAAAGAGAAACAGTGCCTCTGACGGAACAGAATATTCGCTATCCGCAATCAGGCTCTCAGGTTAAAAATAGAATAGAGGCAAAAGAACCTGTGTTGAAGATTGAGAAAGACCCCGGCACGAAGGCAGAGCTTATGCTGGAGAGCAGCGAATCAGAAGAAAAGGTTTTACAGAATGAGAGCATCACTTCCATGAAAAAAATTCCATTTAAACCTTCAAATGAGATCGCTGAACGCGAAACAGGCAGTGAGTATGAAGCGTTCGAAGAAGATTTTGTTGGAGAGCACAGCTCATTCTCAAACGAAGAAATAGCAGTATCTGCTGAAGCGACAGAAGAAAAGGACGTTGTGATAGATGAACAAGTCCTGCAACATATACTTCTGTCTAACGAGGTTCAAGAACACGATTTAGAAAAAGTGAAAGAAGATGCAGCTTCCGAGTATGCTTTAGAAGAGCTAAAAGAAGATGCAGTTTCGGAACCTGCAATAGAAGAACTGTATGATGAGACGCCTTATGGACATATTTTAGAGGAAATGCACAGTGAAGAAGATTATGAGAGTCCAGCTGAAGACATTCATATGAAAACTCCTGCAGTCGATACTGAAGAAAAACGGCCGGAAGAAATAGCAGAAGACCGTTCAACTAAATCAAAGGTTCCATTTAACGTCATGATGTTTGGCAGAGATAAGCAAAAACTGACTAAAACATCATCGCCTGCATCAGCCTATCAATTTCCATCACTTCAGCTTCTGAATATTCCTCCGAAGGAATTTGTAGACGATATTGATTGGCTGAGAGAACAAACCGAACTGCTGAACGTTACTCTTGAAAATTTTAACGTGAAAGCAAGAGTCGTGCATGTTACACAGGGTCCAGCCGTCACTAGGCTTGAAGTACAGCCTGAGCCTGGCGTAAAAGTAAACAAAATTACTAATTTAACAGACGATATTAAACTGAGTCTTTCCGCTAAAGACATTCGGATTGAAGCGCCTATTCCAGGCAAAAACAGAATCGGAATAGAAGTGCCGAACAGACACAGCAAAATGGTCTACTTGCGAGAAATTCTCAGAAGTGCTGATTTTAGAAACAACCCATCTCCGCTGACCGCAGCCCTGGGCTTAGATATATCAGGGCAGGCTGTTGTAACGGATTTGAAGAAAATGCCTCATGGTTTGATTGCAGGTGCTACAGGATCGGGTAAAAGCGTATGCATTAATACCATTTTAGTCAGTCTGCTTTACAAAGCATCTCCTCACGAGGTTAAGCTGCTTTTAATTGACCCGAAAATGGTTGAGCTTGCACCGTATCAAAATATACCTCACCTTGTAAGTCCTGTTATAACGGATGTAAAAGCTGCGACTGGTGCATTGAAATGGGCAGTTGAGGAAATGGAAAGACGTTATGAATTATTTGCCCATGCAGGAGCAAGAGATATTTCACGATACAATGAACTCGCTGCAAAGCATAAGAGCGGAGAACATTTGCCTTATATAGTCATCGTGATTGATGAGCTTGCAGATCTGATGATGGTGGCTCCTGCTGATGTTGAAGAAGCGATTTGCCGAATTGCCCAGAAAGCAAGGGCATGCGGTATACATCTTATTGTTGCCACTCAGCGTCCATCAGTCGATGTCATCACAGGGTTGATCAAGTCAAATATTCCAACCAGAATTGCATTTTCTGTGTCTTCACAAGTAGACTCACGCACGATCATTGACTCCGGCGGAGCAGAAAAATTACTTGGAAAAGGCGATATGCTCTTTTTGGAAAATGGAACATCAAAAGCGGTCCGAATTCAAGGGAATTTTGTGTCAGATGAAGAAATTGAACGTGTCGTAGATCATGCAAAAAAACAAATGAAGCCGCACTTTTTATTCGAGCAGGAAGAATTGATGAAAAAGTCATCTATAGGTAACGAAGAAGATGAACTTCTGCTTGAAGCATGCGAGTACGTTGTGGATCAAGGAGGAGCTTCGACTTCAAGCCTGCAAAGAAGGTTCAGAATTGGCTATAACCGTGCTGCCCGGCTTATGGACATGATGGAAAAACAAGGAATAATCTCAGAAGCCAGGGGCAGCAAGCCGCGGGAGGTTTTGATCACCGAAGAAGATCTGGAAATCATTCAGGAGAGCGGTATGTAACTTTTCAAAAAATGATAGATAAGAAGTTATTCTTAGTAATAAATGGGAAAACTGTTTAGAAGAAGTTTTCCCATTTAGATAAACTTTATTAGAGACAGATATTCTGCCTGATATTCGTATTATATAGTGTGATGTGGAATAAAATTACATTCTGATTCCGCACTTGCCAAGTTCATGGATATCGTTTAATATGCATGAGGCAGGGCAAAAATTGCACACAGGATCATATTTTACAGTTTTCTCAAAAAAGGATGCTGTTTTGCGTTTTGTCCGCAAATTAATCGCAAGCTAAATTTACATATCGCTATCTAATGCAGCCCGGTTTAATATGGTGTTGCAAATTGGGATAAAAATCATATAATGTCAAACAGATAGACGTTTGTTGGAGGTTCTATTTATGACTGTTTACCATTTCGTTGGGATAAAAGGGACGGGTATGAGTGCCCTCGCACAAATTCTGCACGATATGAACTATGAAGTTCAAGGATCAGATATTGAAAAGACAATTTTTACTCAAAAAGCTTTAGAACAGCGCGGTATTCCGTTTTTTCCGTTTTCAAAAGATAATATTAGAGAAGGATTAACCGTTATAGCTGGAAATGCGTTTCCTGATTCACACCCAGAGATCGAGGAAGCATACAGCCTTGGTTTGGAAGTTATCCGCTACCATAAGTTCTTAGGTGATTTTATGAAGAAGTTTATCAGTGTGGGCATTACAGGCGCACACGGGAAAACTTCAACAACTGGCTTACTTGCGCATGTTATTCAGGGAGCAAAGCCAACTTCGTTTTTAATTGGAGATGGAACAGGAAGAGGAATGGAGCAAAGTGAATATTTCGTATTTGAGGCATGTGAATATCGAAGACACTTTTTATCCTATTATCCCGATTATGCCATCATGACGAATATTGATTTCGATCACCCGGATTACTTCAGCAGCATTGATGATGTGTTTAATGCGTTTCAGGAAATGGCTATGCAAGTTAAAAAAGGCATTATTGCATGCGGTGATGATGAATACCTGCAGCATATTCAAGCTAATGTCCCTGTTGTTTATTACGGATTCAGTGAAGATAACGATTTTCAGGCCCGCAATGTCGTGAAGGCAACTGATGGCACCAGTTTTGACGTGTTTGTCAGAAATACATTTTATGCCTCATTCAAAATTCCTACATTCGGAGATCACAGTGTGCTGAATGCACTTTCTGTCATTGCTCTTTGTCATTATGAAGAGATTGATGCGGAAGTGATCCAGGCGCAGCTCCAAACATTTGAAGGAGTGAAACGCCGTTTTAACGAGAAAAAAATCGGCAGCCAAGTGCTGATTGATGACTATGCACATCATCCGACTGAAATTACAGCGACAATAGACGCTGCCAGACAGAAATACCCTGACCGTGAAATTATTGCTGTGTTTCAGCCTCATACCTTTACGCGGACACAATCATTCTTGGATGAATTTGCAGACAGCCTGATGAAAGCTGACACAGTTTACCTTTGCGACATCTTTGGATCAGCCCGTGAAAATGCAGGAAAGCTGTCCATTCAGGATCTGCAAGATAAAATTGATCAAGCAGCATTAATTGATGAAGAAGAAACGGCTGTATTAAAGAAGCATGAAAATGGAGTTCTTGTTTTCATGGGTGCAGGAGATATCCAAAAATATCAGCAGGCTTACGAAAAGGTGCTGGCATAATAATTACAAAAAGCATGAGCGTAATCGCTTCATGCTTTTTTGTATTAAAAGTTACTTTAAGTTTTCAGGATTTAGCCCAGCCAGTTCATCAATGACAAAACGGCCATCTTTACGGATCAGGACTCCGTCAAAATACATTTCTCCGCCGCCGTATTCTGGACGCTGTATATTAACCATGTCCCAATGAATGTTTGAATGATTATCATTGAATGCATCATCATAACATTGACCAGGCGTGAAATGGAAGCTGCCGTCGATTTTTTCATCAAAAAGAATATCTTGCATTGGGTGCTGGATGTAAGGATTCACTCCGATAGCAAATTCTCCGATATATCTTGCACCTTCATCTGTGTCAAAGATGCTGTTAATGCGTTCTGTATCATTTGAAAAAGCATCTATAATTTTTCCATCTTTGAATGTTAGTTTTACATTTTCAAATGTAAAACCATTATAAGGTGATGGAGTATTGTATGTAATCGTTCCGTTTACCGAATCACGGACAGGAGCTGTGTAAACCTCACCATCCGGTATATTCATTTCACCGGCACATTTAACAGCGGGAATATCTTTAATGGAGAAAACTAAGTCTGTTCCAGGACCAGTAATTCTTACTTCATCTGTTTTATTCATCAGTTCAGCAAGAGCATCCATCGCTTTGTCCATTTTGCCGTAATCAAGATTGCAGACATCAAAATAGAAATCCTCAAATGCTTCTGTGCTCATTTTAGCAAGCTGAGCCATTGAAGAGGTTGGATAGCGCAAAACAACCCATCTCGTTTTAGGGACGCGGATTTCGCGATGAACCTTTTGTCCAATTGTGCGGCCATGAAGCTTCATCTGATCATCAGGCACATCTGCAAGCTCATTGATGTTGTTTCCAGAGCGCAAACCGATATAAGCATCCATCTTGCTCATGACGCTAGCCTCAAACTCAGCCATCATTCCAAACTGTTCTTCCTGGCCGCCAAGCAGCAATGCACGGTCGACTTGATGATCTTTAAGAGAGACAAATGGGTATCCCCCTGCAGTATAAGCTTCCTTAACTAGGGCTGTTACTAGTTCTTTTTGAAGGCCAAAGTTTTCAATTAGCACCTTCTCGCCCTTTTGAAGCTTCACGGAATAATTTATTAGATTGTGTGCAAGTTTTTGAATACGCGGGTCTTTCAATTGAGTTCCTCCTTGGAAAGCGAAAAATTTAGTTTACAAACCTATTGTAACCGATGACATGATTAATTTTAAAAATTTTATTGAAAATTTAAAAACAGGGCCATAATAGGAAAGGATTCCATTTTCTTTTGTAGAATACTAGCTTTATGAATAATCTTTATGTTTATAATTAAAAACATGCGGGAAACAGTTAATATCGCTTACTTGGAGGTGCTGGAGTTGGAAATTATTTTATACTTAGCCGTTGCACTGATTGCAATTGCATTTACAGTATTAGTCGTTTACCTATCTAAAACATTAAAATCCCTTTCTTCAACCTTAAACAATGTTGCCGGGACACTGGCAGGGCTTGAAAATCAGATTCAGGGGATTACGCTGGAAACGACACAGCTGCTACATAAGACAAACGCTTTAGCAGAAGACATTCAGGATAAATCAGAAAAACTGAATACGGTTGTTCACGCCGTTCAAGGTGTTGGTTCTTCTTTGCAGAACTTCAATGATTCTGTTCAGAAAGTATCGACCTCTGTGAGCACAAATCTTGAGAAAAACCAGGAGAAAATTAGCCAGGTTGTACAGTGGAGCAATGTGGCAATGGATGTCTGGGGTAAATGGAAAATCAAGAAACAAAAACAGGAGAAACAGCCAAGTCTATGATTTCGTTTTCAAAAAATATAAAATAAGAATCACATTAGGGAGGAATTTATCATGAGTAAAGATGGAATCAACAGTAAAGATTTTTTAATCGGTACGCTGGTAGGAGGCATTGTAGGTGCAACAACAGCGTTGTTCCTTGCACCAAAATCAGGTAAAGAACTCCGTGATAACATTGGTGAACAAGCGATTATCGTGAAAGAAAAAACAGGTAAAATCACAAACGACGCGCTAGAAAAAAGCAATGAATTTGCAGCTATAGCAAAAGAAAAATCAGCAAATTTATCACAGGTTGTTTCAGATCAATCTTCTCAAATCATGAACAAAGTACGTGATTTGAAAAGTACTTCCAAAGTTCAGGATTCAGGGCAATCTGAGAATAACCCTGAAAATGTGCAGTTGAATTTGGCACCTGAAGCGGCAAGTGATGATCCACAGCTGAATCAAAATTTGTCAGCTCAGTCATCAACTTCTACAGAGCATGCGGAAGAGCTGAAAAAACAAGTAAATAAAGAAATTGAAGATGCTAAAGAAGCATTATCTGAAAATAAACAGTAAAACCTTTCGGCAAAGTGGTTCACTTTGCCGATTGTTTTTATTTTAATGATGTTTCATGTACAATTTAAGAATCAAGATAGTAGGAGTGAAGGTAAGACGATGCCAAATACAAAGATTGATACAATTGAAGAATTTCAGGAAATTGCTGAAAGCCAAGTTGCTTTTCTATTTTTTAAAAATAGCTTAACATGTCCGATCGCTCAGGCTGCATTTGAAGAATTCGATGCTTTTACGAAAGAGCACGATTCTGTTGCAGCCTATTACTTAAATGTTCAGGAGGCAAGACCGCTTTCGAATTATATAGCTGAAACATACGGAGTTAAGCATGAATCTCCGCAAGCACTTCTTTTTAAAGGCAAACAAGTAGCATGGAACGATTCGCACTGGAAGATTACGGTCGAGTCATTAACGAAAAATGTATTATGAAAAATGGACAGCAGGGTTTCATTAACCCACTGTCCTTTTTTAATTCATTTTATTTTACCTGTATGTTTCCGCTTTTCTTAATACCATTTTATGCTTATTCTGTCTCCAGGCAGCAATGCTTCATGAAAAGCTGTTTCTTCTTCATTTTTAAGGAGAAGGAACTTTTTGCTGCCCTCTGCTGGTATTTGTATGTCGACAGCAGTAAAAACATCCTGAAAAATAAAAGAGCTGACAGGCTGTTTAACAATGGTTAAACGGTCTCCGTTTTTGATTTCATCGTCCAATTCTAGAAGCTTTTCGTTTCTGCGGACTTCAGCCATCTTCTTTTTAATGATTAATGGCTCATTATTATACAGCACTGTCAAAGCTTCATATGCAGCGATACCGAGCTCGTTTAATACTTCGCCAAGTGATGGAATGTCTGTTTTAACAGCCGTTATCTGATCCCATTCCTCGAATCCAGAAGAAAGAGCAGCGGGAATCTGGTTCACCATCACTTTTCCTGAAAAAGCATCAAGGTGTATGGATTTTTCATCTATTATAATATGAAAAGGGGTATACGGCCCTTTATCAGGCAGAATGTCTTTTATCTGTTCAGGGAAAGAGTAGGTAATTGAATCTCGATCGGTAATCAGCTGATGAATGTCAGCTGGCTTTCCATTCAATGTAATCCTTGCTTCTACCTGAACCCTTTCACCGTTTATGTTGACATGCTTTATTGGAAGGATATCAATTAAATCAGAGATGGCTACACGGAGCGATGTGCCGTCTTTCCCTTTTTCAATCGTGATTTCATCCCCATTTTTGATTTCATCATCTACAGAACATACCTGGCCATTTTTTAATAAGACAGGTGCCTCCCCATAGGTTCCGGGAATGGTAACAGCTTGTTCATTTAATTTTACGATATAGGACATTCCCGGCTTTCCATAGTATTTGTTCAATTGAATGCCGGAAGAAAGCAGACTGTCGGAAACGGTCAGTTTTTTCATATGAAGGAGCCGGATTGACCGTCCGTTAACTTTTACACTAAAGTATTGAATTGGATTTTCCTTTGAAGAAATTGCAATGCCGATTGGAGTAACAAGCTCTGGTCCTGTTTTCAGATGTTCTGCAAACCGAAGCTGTGTGATGGCATCAATACCTCTTATCGCTACCCGGTTGACTGGCAATCCGAGTTTTTCAGCCAGTACTTCTGGAAGCTTAGGTGTTAAGCTTCCTCCTCCTACCAGCATCACTGCTTTAGGGGAAGTTTGATTGTTCAATAAATGTATTTCATCCTTAATCGAACCGGCAAGCCGGTCTATGGCGTATTCTATTTGCTGAATGGCTTCTTCTTTCGGGACTTCATTTTCGAACCCTAAAATATCTTTTATATGAATTCGATCAGATTCAGTCAATTCTCTTTTTGCCTGCTCGGCTTCAGGAAAATCCAATAAAAACTGATCAGAAAAGGCTTCTGTTATTTCATCACCAGCAATCGGTACCATTCCATATGCTGTAACAGTTCCTTGATTTGTAATTGCGATATCAGATGTTCCAGCCCCAATATCGACCAAAGCGACATTTAATCGTCTCATGGATGCCGGTATTAAGACGTTTATTGCAGCGATTGGCTCAAGTGTCAAAGCCTGCATTTCCAGGTTTGCTCTATTTAGGGCTGCAAGAAGGGACTCTACGACAACTTTAGGCAAAAAGGTCGCGATGATCTCAACGGATGCCAATTTGCCTTGCTGATCTACTAAACTGCCAATCTCCTGGTGATCAAGTTTATAATGAATGACAGAATAGCCAACACAATCATATTCATGCGATTGCTCAGATTCTTCTCTGAGAGCCAGCTGTTTTTGAGCTTGCTGAACCCCCATTAACTCAAGATGAAAAATCGTTTCTGTCTGAATAATTGGCTTGCCTTCAATTTCAATCTGAGCTTCAGCACGTTCCGTTTTAAGGGCTCTGCCTGCTGCTGCAACACAAACCTTACGCAAAGGTCCATATTTTTCTTCAAGCTTCTCTTTAACAGAAGCAATGACCTTAGAAACTGAAATGACATCATGGATCTGGCCATCGAGCATCGATCGCTCTCCATGTTCCTGAATAACAGTGTCAATCACTTCATATGCGCCGTCTTTTTCGGCTAATAACAAACCGACGACAGACCTTGTGCCAATATCCAATGCAAATGTATATGTATCTTTTTCCAAAACAAGCACCTCTTTAGTTTGTCTAGCAATCTGAAAATAAGCGAATAAATGGCTTGATGAGCGCGCGAAAACACTTTATCACTTAAAAGCGTTTAAATGTTAAAGAAAAATAGGTGACAACAAGAAGTATTTTGTATATAATTATCACTAATTACTAAAGAAAATGTATCATATTTTCTTTTTTAAAGAAAGCTGATGCAAGCATGAAGCATGCTTAATAAGCACATGTTTTGAAGGGATGCATGTACAAGCCGGGAAACGGCTTTTCATAAGATTTTCTTCAATTTAAAAAACGCGAAAGGATGAGTGAGATGAGTAACGCCGAGTTAGAAGCATTGCGAGAGAGAGCAGAAGAGATTAATCTGCAGATTTTAGAGCTGATTAATGAGCGAGGAAAGTTAGTACAGGATATAGGTAAAGCCAAGGAAGCGCAGGGCGTTAATCGCTATGATCCCGTCCGTGAGCGAAGAATGTTAAACAAAATCAAAGAGAACAATGATGGACCATTTGAGGATTCCACATTGCAGCATATTTTTAAAGAAATCTTTAAAGCAAGCTTAGAGCTGCAGGAAGATGATCATCGTAAAGCTCTGCTTGTTTCCCGCAAGAAGAAGCCAGAAGATACAATTGTTGATGTAAAAGGCGTCAAAATTGGCGACGGCAGCCAAGTATTGATTGTTGGTCCTTGTGCAGTTGAAAGCTACGAGCAAGTAGCTGCTGTTGCAAAAGAGGCTAAAAAACAGGGCATCCGCTTATTGCGAGGAGGAGCATTCAAGCCCCGCACGAGCCCATATGATTTCCAAGGTCTTGGTCTTGAAGGCTTGAAAATCTTAAAACGTGTGGCAGATGAATTTGATATGGCTGTTATCAGTGAAATTGTGAATCCTGCAGATATTGAAACGGCGATTCAGTACATTGATGTCATTCAAATCGGAGCACGCAACATGCAGAACTTTGAATTGCTTAAAGCTGCAGGTGCAGTTAAAAAGCCTGTTCTATTAAAACGCGGCCTTGCTGCTACACTTGATGAGTTCGTAAATGCAGCAGAATATATTATTTCACAAGGCAATGATCAAATTATTCTATGTGAACGCGGAATTCGGACATACGAAACAGCTACTCGAAATACGCTTGATATTTCAGCTGTACCGATTCTAAAACAAGAAACACATTTGCCGGTAATGGTTGATGTTACTCATTCAACTGGACGCAGAGATCTGCTTATCCCTTGTGCTAAAGCAGCGCTTGCGATTGGTGCAGACGGTGTTATGGCTGAGGTTCATCCAGATCCGGCAGTAGCATTATCTGATTCGGCTCAGCAAATGGACTTCGATCAGTTTGGTGAGTTCATGAATGAGATTAGACCATTGACTCGTGTGAAGGCGTAACTTTTAAATTTTAATAATCCACTTTCTATAAGATCGTCATCGAAAACCTGAAGTAATAGGTTCTTGATGGCGATTTTTCTATTGTTTAATATTCAATATATTCCTATAGAACGGTTCTATTTATGTTCAGAGAATATTGATGTCGCTTTATCCAATGTGAATTAACTTCCCCTATTCCGCAAGAGCCTGTTCTATATAAGACAACTTCCCGTTTAATATCCATAGAATAAGTTATTAAAGAAATTTCATCCTGCTGTCTATTGTCTTTAGAACATTTAATGAGTTTCTGGGAGGTGATCATAATAAAGCGGTTATTTGACTTTTCCCTTTCTTTATTCCTTATAGTAATGCTTTCGCCACTCATAGTAGCCGTCGCACTGATGACGAGAATTAAACTGGGATCTCCAATTCTTTTTAAACAGCTGCGTCCAGGGTTGCATGGTAAAGCATTTACTATTTACAAGTTTCGAACGATGACAAATCTAAAGTCAAATACAAAGACATGTTCAGATGACTTAAGGCTGACCTCATTTGGGACATTTTTAAGACGATACAGTTTAGATGAACTGCCTCAGCTATTTAATGTTCTTAAAGGCGATATGAGTTTTGTTGGACCCAGGCCTCTATTAATGGAATATCTGGATTTGTATAGTCAGGCACAGTTCCGC
Organism: Bacillus sp. UMB0893; assembly: GCF_002858905.1. NCBI lineage: Bacteria > Bacillati > Bacillota > Bacilli > Caryophanales > Bacillaceae > Bacillus > Bacillus sp. UMB0893. The sequence continues at coordinate 115,156 of NZ_PKLB01000002.1, forward strand.
CGTCATGAAGTAAAACCTGGCATGACAGGATGGTCTCAGATTAATGGCAGAAATGCGATAAGCTGGGAGAAAAAATTCGAGTTGGATGAATGGTATGTCGATCATCGCTCATTCTTTCTTGATATAAAAATAGTCTTAATAACGATATTGAAAGTCTTTCAGGGAAGAGATATAAACCAGGAAGGACAGGCAACAGCAGAAGTATTTAGAGGTAATCATATTAACAGATCGGAAGATTAATAGCGATTCAGCCATTCTTGGACCTGCAGATAAGCACGGAAGTTTGTATGACAGCATAATCTAGAACAGAAATTGAATAAATACTAACGCAACAAAGAGAGGAAGAAGGAAATGAAAGAGGAAACACTTGATTTTGGGAGTTTCTTTCAAATTATTTGGAAGCGATTTTGGATTATAATTCTTATTACGTCAATAGCTGTTTTGACTAGTGCATACGTTTCATTCAATTTGATCAAACCAGTGTATCAGGCCAAAGTGAATTTTTTGATCAGCAGTTATCAAGATCCTAAAAATTCAGTCCTTACCAGCAGTATAGATGACTCATTAAAGCTGGTCACTACCTATCAGGATATTGTTCAAAGTCCATTAATTTTAAAATCAGCTCAATCAGCTTTATCTGAAGAAGGGCACAACATCACGATTAAAGAAAAAAACATAAGTGTTAATCATAAAGAAGAGTCACAAATGTTTGAATTGCTTGTAGAGTATCCTGAGCGTGAAGAAGCCTTGCTAATTGGAAATGCGATTGCTGAATCCTTTGAAGAACGAGTACAGGACCTTATGAACTATAAAACAAATAATGTGAAAATTATGAATAAAGCAACGGTCAATCCAGATCCTGTTAGCCCTAAACCTCTTTTAATTATGGGGATAACATTTGTTATATCATTTATGGTTTCTATATGGATAGCACTGTTTATGCACAGTATAGCAAAGCGTCCGAACGTTAGTAAATGATTAATCCATGACCGCCATTCTATAAAAATTGATTTATATTGGCACGGTAAGGAGTCATCAATATATGCGACTCATTAAAGATACCTATATACTTTTTTCTGTCACAGCATTGGCTGCATTAGTCTCATTTGTTACCGGGATTTGGATAAGGAATATTCTAGGTCCTGAAGAATATGGAATTTGGCTTATCTTTTCATTGATTTTGACATATGGGTATCGAATACATCTTGGAATTTTAGATTGCTTTAACCGTGATTTCCCAATCATGTTAGGTCAAAGAAATTATAGAAGGGCCAATAAGGTACGAAATGTCGTATTCACTTGGATGATTGCTTCTTCAGGTTTGGCTCTTGCAGCAATCGTAATTGTATTGATATTGCCATTGTCAACTTTCGAAACAGTATTAAGTATTATTACGATTTTATTAATACCTCTTCAGAATTTGGCCCTGTATTACAACACAATATTTTTAACTATACAGCAATTCAATACTGTTGCAATTATTCAATTAATCATTGGATCTTTACAATATGTGCTGATGGGTATTTTTTCATTAATGTTTGGAATATATGGTTTGCTTATTGGTGTATTAGTTGGTAATACTATTGCTGTTTTTTTCGGTCATTCAAAACTGAAAATTAAACTGAAGATCGTTTGGGACTGGAAGATTTTAAGGGAAATGTTTTTGTACGGAATACCTATCACATTAATTGGTATTTTGCTGAATATCCTTATCACTTTAGATAGGCTCATCATTTTCTATTTCTTTGGTTCTGCTGCAGTTGGGCATTATGGCATCACCGCTTTTGTATATCAGGGAATCATGGTCTTGCCAGGCGTTTTTCATCAAGTCATGTATCCTAAGATCAGTTATAAATATGGAGCAATTGGTAAGAAGAAAGCATTAAAAAATATTGTTGTTAACCCGTCCATTCTGCTTTCCTATTTAAGTCCTATTATCCTGGGAACTTTGTATTTCATTTTTCCAGCTTTTATATACAATGTTTTGCCTCAGTATACTGCTGGTATAGATGCAGCTAGATTCATGATAATCGGAATGTTTTCTTTAATCTGGGTTACCTTATATGGACATTATCTTACAGTTGTTAATAAACAATGGACGTATTTTAAAATTCTGCTTTTTTCTGTCGTCCTAAATTGCATATTGAATATTTCTTTTGTGAAATTGGGTTTCAATATTGAGGGAGTTGCAATAGGAACAGCACTAACATATTTCGTTTATCCGATTATTATGATGTGGTTTTGTTTTAAAGATATGGGAGATCGCTTTATAGACTTTCTCAAACATGCTGCTTTAGCAATAAATCCTTTTATCGTTATGGTTGTATTAGTACTTGTTACCCATTTTCTTAAGTTCCATTTTATGATCAATTTCTTTTTCTTTATCGGATCCTATTTGCTGTTTATTTTTCTTTCTTCGAACCGTATTCCCATCCTTATCGCATATCGAAAAAAAATTGCCGAGATTATTAGATTAAGAATAAAAAAAAGGACTCTGAAATGACATGAGCTCATTTGGAGAAAAAGTAATGTCAGTATAGAGTCCTTTCTTTAAAATCTCCATGTTAGATGGGGTAAAAGAATTAAAGAGTTGCTTTTTTATAGAAAGAAATATTAAATGTTGGAAGTATTTCTCAAATCTTAAAGAATATTTTGAGAATACAAAGTGGGAAAGTTAGGTGATTACATGCTGTTTCAACACCATCTATTTCAAAAGATAAATTGGTTTATCCTGATGATTTGTGCTGCTGTTCCATTAGGATTATTCATTTCTTTAAATAATTTTCATGTGAATATATATTTGATTGTCGTGCTCTTAACCTTTTTCTTAGCCGTATTTCTGTCCGTATTATTCAAACATCCCAGCTATGTTATTAAAATCATTTTACTTGCTCTTTCGATCAGGATAGTGATTTTGATTGTCTTAAAAATATATTCGTTTCAAACAGGGCTGGAAGGATTTTTTCCTGGGGATGTTGATGCTTATGCCTATCACGGAGATGCATTAGAGGCCATAAGATCTCACTCATGGATAAATGCACTCGAAGGAAATCTTGAATATACCTATTTCGTAGCATTTTTTTATGATCTTTTTGGTCCAGATATGAACATACCTCAACTTATCAATTTAGGTGCTTCCGTTCTGATTGTTCCATTAGTTTATGAGTTAGGCAATAGAGTTGGAGGAAAGAAATATGCAATAACTGCCTCAATACTGTGGAGCTTATTTCCAAGTGCGATTTTTTGGTCAGTCTCTCTATTAAAAGATGCATTTGTTACGCTGGGAATGGTCTTGTCCGGATTTTTAATATTGGGCATTACGGAAAAGAAAATGAGATTAACAGATCTATCACTTGGTATATGCGGAATATTACTTGTTAGTTCGTTGCGTTCGCAGTTTTTATTGGCCATCGCACTTCCAATCTTAATCATGATTTGCTTTCAGCTATTTAAAGGAAACACCAATTTTCTTAGAAATTCGGTTTTCTTGGTTGTAGGCATCGCCCTCTTTAGCATGACATTAGCCGGAGAAAATGCATTTGATGCTTTGACGAACTCCACCTCTCAAGAAGAAACGGAGCGCATAAATGAAATTGCTCTAGATGGAGGATCAGGAATAGCACTTGTAACCATGTTCCCTCCTGAAATAAGGTGGCTTGTTCAGCTCCCATTCTCTATTTTTGCTCCTTTTCCATGGCAATGGCTGTCTGTTGGGCAGGGATTATACAGGGTCTCTGGTCTTGAAATGATCGTGTGGTATATTTTGTATTATTTTATCTGGAAAAATCGTCAAATTATCATAGCCCAAAATGCTGGAAAAGTTATTATGATTTACGCGTTTTCCGTATTTATCGCTGTTTCGTTCAGTTTGCCAAATATCGGCTCGATTTATCGCTATCGTTTAGCCGCCCTGGCATTGCTGCTGCCATTGGTTTTTTATAAATTTGCTAAAAAAAAGGACGGGAAAGGTTCACTTGATGAAAAATAGTGTTTTATTTGCAACAACAATTAGCAGGACTGTTGAGGCATTTTTAATTCCTCACATCCTCTATTTTCTGGAAAAGGGCTATAAAGTCGGGGTAGCATCCAATACTCAGGAAAATAAGCTTGAGAATTTAGAGAAATTAGGAGTAACCATCCATCATGTACCGTTCAGCAGAGCTGTAACAGATAAAGGGAATGTGGTTTCGTATAAGATAATTAAGAATATTATCAAACATTATCACATTCTCCATCTGCATACTCCAATCTCCTCATTTGTCACCAGGATGGCTGCCTCAAAACAACATACTATCATCTATACTGCACATGGTTTTCATTTTAACGAAAATGGCACTAGAATCACAAACTTTTTATTTTTTGCTGCTGAAAAAATAGCTGGATTCAAAACGAATAAGCTTATTGTTACGAATAAAGATGATCTCGCTGCCGCAAATAAAGTAATTTCAAAACAGAAAGTTCAATATGTAGGCGGAGTTGGGGTGGATACAAGTGTTTATAACATCGATATTTATTCAGAAAAAGACAAAGAAGATTTAAAGCATGATCTGAAATTGGACTTGAATAAAAAAATCATTACCCATATTGCTGAATTTAATCAAAATAAACGACAAATAGATGTTTTAGATGCTTGTGAGATTATAAAACAAAAAACGGAAAATTTTATCATTTTGCTAGTTGGAGAAGGTGAAGATTTTAAGGATATTCAAAAGAAAATCTATGACCGAAAATTGGATGCATATATCAAATGTCTAGGTTTTAGGGATGATATTCCAAGGATATTAAGTATAACTGACATTGGATTATTGGTTTCGATAAGAGAAGGTCTCTCACGTTCGATCATGGAAATGATGGCTATGAATATTCCGGTTATTGGAACCAATATTAGAGGAAATAGAGATCTGATCACCCATGAAGAAAACGGTTATTTAGTACCGATCAAAAATCCTCACCTGCTTGCTGAGAAGTGCTTGCAGTTATTAAACAGTGAAAATCTTTGTAAACAGTACGGCGAGTCAGGGAAGAGAAAAATTGAGCATCAGCATTCCATTCATCATGTTTTAGAACAAATGGAGCTGGTTTATATGGAACTGGAACTTTTGAGGAATTCATAAGAGCAGATGTACACTTGTATTGTCTGCTTCAAACTAAAGAGATTCAATATGAAGGACGTGTGTTTTTTTTTGAAGAAAATTCTTATCTTTGGATCAGGCGGACACGCTAAAGTTGTTATTGATATTATTGAAAAATCAAATGAATATCAAATTTATGGGCTAATTGATAGCTTTCGTCCTCCGCATCAAATTGCATGCGGCTACGAAGTAATAGGTGATGAATCAATCCTTTTAAAAATTCGCAATGAAATTTACGGGGGAATTGTTGCAATCGGGGATAACTGGGTTCGAAAAAAAGTTGTTGAAAAGATTATGGCTATTCAGCCCGATTTTAAATTTGTTCATGCCATACATCCTTCAGCCGTTATCGGAAGCAGCGTGAAAATAGCCGATGGTACGGTAGTTATGGCGGGAACTGTCATTAATAGCAATACCACTATTAAAGAACACTGTATTATCAATACTCATGCTTCAGTAGATCATGATTGCAGCATCGGAAGCTTTGCAAGTATTGCACCAGGTTCGACTCTTGGAGGAAATGTAACAGTAGGGGCCTGCACAGCTGTATCCCTAGGAGCAAAAGTGATTCACTCTTTAAATATTGGAAGTCATACAGTTATTGGTGCTGGTTCAACGGTTGTTCATGATATTGGTTCTAATGCAGTTGCATATGGCACACCTGCAAAGATAGTCAAGGCAAGAACACATGGTGCAAAATATTTATAATTGTCTATTGTAGCAGAAGTTAATTTTTTCCACATATATTCAATTTATTACGAATAGAGTAAATTGTAGCAGCAACTAGCATGTTTAAGGCTATTAATGGGGATTTTTTAATTATTTCTTCAATTAAGAATAGATGATTAGGAACATGCACCTTGGCTTTTTAAATATACTGTATGGCTGTGAGGGGAAATATAATGAAAAAAATATTATTAGAAAGATCCAATAAGTCATACTTGCCTGTAATCGACGCGTATATAAAATATTTCAATGGAAAAGATTGCGATTTTCAAATGTATGATTCTTCCAAGCTGAAAGATTTTCATACAAACGATTTCGATGCTGTTTGGAAGTTTATGGGCTTTGAGGTATTTCCAAAAAGCGATATTAAAGTTATCCATGAATACGCTTCTCTTTCAACTGGAATGTTTCCAAAGATTAAAAATGAATTAAAGAGCCGCATGAATCACAAACCTGATTTAAGAGTATTTTTAAGCGTTTTTATAAGAGAAGGCATGAATTTTAAAGATGATATAGATTACGTATATCGTGATATGGGTGTAGATGACATCTTTTTTAATTTTCAGAATTCCGATAAAAAGTATGATTGTGTATATGTTGGTTCAATATCAAAAGAAAGAAGCATTCACATATTACTTGATTATTTCAAATATAAATGCAAAAACCGAAGTCTCCTTTTAATTGGAGAAGTAAAAGATGACATTTATAAAAATTACTCTTATTGTGAAAATATTATATTCACTGGGAAACTCAGCTACGAAGATGTGCCTAAATATGCCTCTCAAGCAGTTTATGGAGTTAATTTTATGCCGGATAAGTATCCATTTAATATACAAACGTCCACTAAGTTACTGGAATATTTATCAATGGGACTGAAAGTCATTACTACAGACTATTTCTGGATTAATAACTTTATGAAAGAAAACGATCTGGATTTAATTAAAGTTGATGAAAAACTGGAAGGTTTAGAGAATTTGATTAATAACGATGAAAGAACTTCCCCAAAAATAATAAATATGGAGAAATTTAAATGGTCAAATGTTATTAAACAGTCATTACTTGAAGAGAAATTAATAAATTCTATCCTTCATTGAACTATTTATTATGCAGCATATAAACAAAAGGAGCTGGACTAAGACCTATGTGGTTTTTGGATCAGCTCCATTTTTTAAATATTATAAAAAGGAAGAGATGTGAAACAAGTGAAGATTCAATCAAAACGCATCTATCTTTCACCGCCTCATATGGGAGAGAAAGAACAATCTTTTATAAAGGAAGCATTTGAAAAGAACTGGATTGCGCCAGTAGGTCCAAACATCAATCTTTTTGAAAAAGAACTTGCTGATTATGTAGGTATAAAAGGGGCGGTTGCATTGAGTTCAGGTACCGCTGCTCTCCATTTAGCTTTGCGGTATCTTGGAGTTGGGGTGGGGGATACTGTTTTTTGTTCCACTTTTACATTTGTTGCCAGTGCAAATCCGATTTTATATCAAGGAGCTGAACCTATCTTTATAGATTCTGAACCAGATAGCTGGAATATTAGCCCGGATGCCTTAAAATATGCTCTTAGCGAAGCTGAGAAAAGCGGGAAACTTCCAAAGGCTGTAATAGTCGTTAATTTGTACGGTCAAAGCGCTGATATGGACCCTCTTTTAGAAATATGCAATCAGTTTAACGTTCCAATTATTGAAGATGCCGCTGAATCATTGGGGGCCACCTATAAAGGGAAAGCAAGTGGAACAATTGGAGAATTTGGAATCTATTCCTTTAATGGAAATAAAATTATAACTACCTCAAATGGCGGAATGTTAGTTTCAGATAATCTTGAGGCACTGGAAAAAGCGCGTTTTTGGTCAACACAAGCAAAAGAAAACACGAAGCATTATCAGCATAAAGAAATCGGGTATAACTACCGTTTAAGTAACATACTTGCTGGCATAGGCAGGGGGCAGTTAATGGTTTTAAACGACAGAATCAATTCCCGCAGAAAAATATTTCAGAATTATTTTTCCGAACTTTCAAATATTGATGGGATCGCATTTATGAAAGAGGCTAATTTTGGCAGGTCCACCCATTGGCTGACTGCATTGACCATAGATCCGGATATTACTGGTACAACCGTTGAAAATATTATAGATGCATTGGAGGCACATAATATTGAGGCACGGCGTTTATGGAAACCAATGCATCTACAGCCGCTGTATAAAACGAATAAATATTATCCTCATGAGAAAGAAAGAAGCATCTCTGATGAGTTATTTGATAAAGGCATTTGTCTTCCGTCAGGCTCAAACTTAACGGAAAATGAACAGAGCAGAATTATCGAGCTGATAAAAAATGAAATACATTAAAAGAATTTGCTTTCCAATTACCTTCATATAAGAATCTAAGTCTACTTTTAGCAAACATCTTTTCATTATATGAATAACATGTTTAGTAAGTAGGAGTGATTAGATGGACATCAAAGAAAAAATACAAAAAGAAATGATCAGTTTTACTTGCAACTTTAATTTTAGAGTAGCGACTGTTGGCACGACCGTCAGAGAATCCCAGCCATTTGCAGTATTGCCTAGGCGAAAATCATTAGGATATGAAGCTATAAACTTTTTAGTTATAGATCCAACTTATGCAGAGGAATGTTTTAAATTATTAGATGGAAATGTTCAATATATCTTAGTGGATATAGAATCCAAAAAAACGATTGACCTTATGGAAATCGCTAATAAAACTGTAAAAAAAGCAAAAATAGTATCTTATAAACCAAATGACACAACTTTAGAAGCAGCTGATATGTTTTTGAGAAATTACTTCCGTGACAACTTGAAGGATAAAAAAGTTCTAATATACGGTGCAGGTAATTTGGGTTCAAAACTTTCACTGAGATTAGCTGAGAGAAGAGCAAGAGTATATTTGGACTCAAGGAATAAAGAAAAAACAAAAGAAATAGTAAATGCCTTAAATTATTTAATCCCTAAATACTCAAAAAATCATATTACAGCGATACAAAATTACGATGAATTAATAAATGAAGTCGATATTCTGATTGCCTTTACATCAGCATCAAATGTTATATCTCCTCTTTATTCCCATTATTTAAAAAAACATAGTCTAGCGTTAGATGGAGGAATTAATAATTTCACTTCAGATTTCATTATTGAAGCTAACAGAAATTCAGTTGCCTGTTATAGATTAGATGTAAGAACGGCATTTCCTCATTCTGTGTTATATCTAAGCAGCTATACAAGAGATTTTTATCAAAATATCCAAGGAGAGTCAATGATAGGAAATATTAGGTTAGTTGCAGGCGGTATTATTGGAAATGAAGGGGACATTGTAGTAGATCGAATCAAAGACCCAAAACAGATTGTAGGAATAGCTAATGGAATAGGGGGATTAAAACTTGAAAGTGAATACTCAGACAAGGAACGAAAAAATATAGAACGAATTAAAAACACAGTTCTTCAGAGTTAATTAGAGAAACTAAAAAAATGATTTCTCAAATGTGAATTTTTGAGAAATCATTTTTTTTAGTTTGAATGATTTTAAATTTAGAAGTAAGCAGTGTTATTCGTTGGCATCATGTTGATAGGTTGGAACAATTTGTTTAAGACAGGTTTTAATGTTACTCTCCTTCTGATCAGTCTCTTCCAAATGAATCACTTGTTTTAGTTTATCAAGAGACAAAGACAAGTCTGTCTGAGAAATATAACTAGGTTTTGCAATAAAGATAAGCTGATGCTTTGAAGCCATATTTCCTTCCTCAGAAGTAAGTAATTCTTCGTACAATTTTTCCCCCGGACGCATTCCTGTGTACTCAATCTTTATATCTTTATCAGGTATCAGCCCTGATAATGTAATTAAATCTCTAGCCAGATCACTAATTCTTACAGGCGTACCCATATCAAGAATAAATATTTCGCCGCCTTTAGCGAAAGCGCCAGCTTGAATCACAAGCTTTACTGCCTCCGGTATTGTCATAAAGTAACGAGTCATATCAGGGTGGGTAACTGTTACCCGTTCTCCCTCTTGAATCTGTTGTTTAAATAGAGGGATCACACTTCCTCTGCTTCCTAAGACATTTCCAAATCGAACAGCTGCAAATTTAGTATTGCTTCGTGTATCTAAATTTTGAATAATCATTTCAGCAATGCGCTTCGTTACACCCATTATACTAGTTTGATTAACCGCCTTATCGGTAGAAATTAAGACAAATTGTTCTGCGCCGTATAGATGAGAGCATTCAGCTGTATTTAATGTACCAAATACATTATTTTTTATTGCTTCTGCTGGATTATATTCCATTAAAGGAACATGCTTATGAGCTGCTGCATGAAACACCACATTAGGGTGATGAAATGAAAAGACATTTTCCATTCTTTTTCGATCTTGAATATCCGCAATAATAGGTTCGCAAGTGATTTTTGGAAAAAGACGTTTAATTTCATTTTCGATTGTGTAGATGCTGTTTTCTCCATGACCTAATAAAAGTAATTTTTTGGGATTGAAATTTGAAACCTGACGGCATATTTCAGATCCAATTGATCCGCCCGCACCAGTAACTAAAACGACTTTGTCAGTTACATACTCTGCTATGCCATCTAAATTTAATTCAATAGGTGGTCTGCCTAGTAAATCTTCTACCTTAACATCTTTTATCATATTTAAAGTGATTTTGCCGTTTAAAATATCGCTGATTTTAGGAAAAATCGTTAGTTGTATGCTGTTTTGTTTGCATACTGTCACTATTTCTGCAATTTGGGTTCTGGGAGCTGAGGGTATTGCGATTATAACAATGTCTATGGCATATTTTTTTACAATTGACATCAAATCTTTGCTGGTTCCGACTACTGGAAGCCCCATTAGCTGGAGATTTAATTTAGCAGGGTCATCATCTAAAAAGGCGATTGGGTTTAAAGAAGAATCAGATTTTAATTCTTTAACGACTAATGCACCTGCACTCCCCGCTCCAACAATTAAAACTTTCTTATCTTCTAATTTAGTATTCTGTTTGCGCTCCTCTAATATTCTAAGTGAAATTCTTGAGACAAGTAGAGCAAGAATTATTATTATCCAAGTTATCAGCAATATTGAATGAGGGATTGTCAGCTTAAGAAAGAACATATTTAATAGAAAATGAACCACATGGACTAGCAAAAGGGATTGCAAGAGTCCTGCTGCTGTTATGGCTAATTCTCGTATACTTGCATATTTCCACATCAGGTTATAAAACTTGAATATATGGAATATACCGATGATTGACATCCAAAAAAGTATGAATATATATAGAATATTGGACGAATTTAATTCTGAATTTATACCATAAATCAGAAAATAAGAAGCTAACACAGAAGCTAGAATGATAAAGGTATCAACTAAAATGAATAATATATTTCTTTTTTTCTTGCGCACATCTAAACCTCCAATAAAACTCTTCAAAATCTATTATCGTGATGATTTGAAGGATTCTTATATGTCAAAAAATTTGAAACAGAGATATTTGTAAGATTATTAATAGACAATTACAATCTCCATAACGTAATACCTTCAGGACAAGATGTGTGATCTAGTACATTCTTAATATCAAGAACAATTCCTTTTCCATTAAGCAATAAGGATTGAACGCCTTCCCAGCCCCTTTCCTTATACTGCTGATGCGGCACAGCCACAATTACAGAGTTTCCTGGCTGCAGATCGTTCAAGGGATAAAGGGATAGATCATACTCCTCCAATACTTCTTCAGGATCTGCCAGCTCATCGGACACTTGAACTTCAGCTCCAGATTGATTTAGCTGCTGGATCATATCGAAAACCTTTGAATTTCGAATGTCTGATATATTTTCTTTAAAAGTAAATCCTAATATCGTAACTCGGGAACCTTCGATGCTGATTCCGGTTTGGGTCATTAGCTTCAGGAGGGAAGAAACAATAAATTGACTCAAACCTTCATTCACTTTTCTCCCTGTTAAAATCATCTCTGGATGGTAACCCATGTTCTCAGCTTTAGACGTAAGGTAATAAGGATCAACTCCAATACAGTGTCCGCCTACAAGCCCAGGCGTAAATTGAAGGAAATTCCATTTTGTATTCGCTGTTCTTAAGACTTCGGATGTATCAATTTCAAGTTCATGGAAAAGCATGGCCAGTTCATTCATTAATGCAATGTTGATGTCACGCTGGATATTCTCAATGATTTTAGATGCCTCTGCCACTTTAATGGAAGGAGCGATGTAAACTTTATCAACTGCGGTTCTGTATAGCTTTGCAATGGTATACATGGCTTCCTTGTTTTGGGCTGAAATTACTTTCGTGATGCTTTTAAACGTATGCTCTTTGTCTCCGGGGTTGATTCTCTCAGGAGAATACCCGACAAAAAAGTCTTCTCCAGACTTTAGTCCTGACTGTTTTTCTAAAATTGGAATGCAGATTTCTTCAGTTGCGCCGGGATAAACCGTAGATTCATAAATAACTGTGGTTCCTTTTTGCAGCTGATTTCCGATGATTTCAGAGGCGGAAATTAAACAGCTTAGATCTGGTCTCTTAAATAGATCTATAGGGGTAGGAACTGTAACAATAATAAAGCCGCACTCTTTAAGCATGACAGGGTCTTCAGTAAAAAGAATGTTAGCTCGATTCAAAACTTTCTTAGAAACTTCACCTGTATAATCTACGTGCTGCTTCAAGGAATTAACTCTCTTAGAGCTAATATCGAATCCGATAACAGGAAATTTTTCCGAAAAAGCAATCGCTGCCGGAAGTCCGACGTACCCAAGTCCTACAACCCCAATTTTATTGGGCAAAGGATTTAATCCATAATATTTTTTATACCAATCAACAAATTTTCCAATTCCTTCTTCAACTGTTGTTGCAGGTTTAAAATCAACGTCACGCATTAAATCATCTACGTCTGCATAAGTTGCAGGAACATCTCCCGGCTGAAGAGGAAGCAGGTTTTTTTCCGCTTTCTGCCCTAATTTATCTTCTAGGACTGAAATAAAGTGCATAAGATCGACCGGCTGATTGTTTCCGATATTATATACTTTGTAAGGGATATGTTCTGGATGATCAGAAGCAGCAGGTTTTTTTTCAATTAATCGGACAATGCCTTCAACAATGTCATCGATGTAGGTGAAGTCACGTTTCATTTCTCCATTATTAAATACACTGATTGGCTCACCGTTCAAAATAGCGTTAGTGAATTTAAACAAGGCCATGTCAGGTCTTCCCCAAGGACCATATACTGTAAAGAAACGCAAACCTGTTGTTTTAAGTCCATATAAATGACTATAAGTATGAGCCATTAGTTCATTCGCTTTTTTAGTGGCTGCATACAAACTAATGGGAGTATCCACAAAATCATTTACGGAAAAAGGCATTTTTTCATTTGATCCATAAACGGAGCTTGATGAAGCATAAAGGAGATGGCTGATTTTATGATGACGGCAGGCTTCAAGAATAGTCATAAATCCAACAATATTAGATTGGATATAAGCATGGGGATTATCGATGCTGTAACGAACACCTGCCTGGGCCGCAAGATTGACAACGCTTGAGGGCCCATGTTCTGAAAATGTGCTTTCTATTAAGTTTTTGTCTTCCAATGATCCATAAATAAAAGTAAAGTTATCGTGATCTTTTAACAAATTCAGCCGCGAATGCTTGAGTTCTGCATCGTAATAATCGTTTAAATTATCTATTCCAACTATTGAATAGCCGTCCAGCAATAATCGATTTGATAGATGATAGCCTATGAAACCGGCGCATCCTGTTATGAGAATCTTATTAGATTTAGACATAAAACAGCTCAGATCCCTTCAAAGAAGTCTTAATACTCCTTGTATATGAAGGAACTGCAGTATGGTTCATAAATCTATGAAAATTGGGGAGTTACCTAATAAATGATAGAGAACCGGGTTATTTTTTGGAAAATCCATGGGAATTATATAATTTTAGTAGTGGTTTATAAAAGGTGTTCCTAAGAATGTGGTATAAAGGAAAAGAAATATGGTCCAGGTTATGAAGAGATTGGGGATGATAAAGAATTATGGTTATCCTTGCACTTTTAATCATTCTTCTTTAAGATTAAATACAGTCAATGGTTCATACATTGATTGCTCAGTTATGAACAAAAATGAAACAACTTATGAAAACATATGTAAAAACGTTCTAAATTGATTGCTTACGTTTTCATAGTATCGTATCATTATGTACATAAATTGCAAATTGGTGACATTTTACTTTGAAAATTGTAAATGCTAATTATATATAGATATGGATTTAGAAGGAGTGTAATAAAATGAATAATATTACAATTTACGATGTAGCCCGTGAAGCTAACGTTTCAATGGCTACTGTTTCCCGGGTAGTCAATGGCAACCCGAATGTGAAGCCAACAACAAGAAAGAAAGTATCAGAAGCAATTGATCGTCTCGGATACCGTCCGAATGCAGTTGCGAGAGGTCTTGCCAGCAAGAAGACGACAACTGTCGGCGTTATTATCCCAGACATTTCAAGTACATTCTATGCAGAGCTTGCACGCGGAATCGAAGATATAGCAACGATGTACAAATACAACATTATTTTAAGCAACTCTGATCAAAACCGTGACAAAGAATTGCACCTTCTGAACACAATGCTCGGCAAACAAGTAGACGGCATTGTCTTTATGGGCGGTAATATCACTGACGAGCATGTAGAAGAATTTAAGCGCTCTCCTGTACCGATTGTCCTTGCAGCTTCTATTGATTTAAACGAAGTTACACCTTCTGTTAATATCAATTATGAACAGGCAACATTTGATGCCGTTTCCATGCTGATAGAAAAAGGCCATAAGCGAATCGGCTATGTAACAGGACCGATGGAAGAGCCGATTAATAAAGAAAAGAAAATGAGCGGGTACCGCCGTGCACTTACAGAAGCAGGTCTTTCCATTGATGAAGATTTGATTACTGAAGGCGACTACACATATGATTCTGGTTTAGAAGCTTTTGAGAAAATCAGTGAATTATCTAATAAACCGACGGCCATTTTTGCTGGCACAGATGAGATGGCTCTCGGAGTGGTTCATGCAGCACAAGATAATGGCTACGTCATTCCTAATGATATTGAAATCATCGGTTTCGATAATACTAAATTAGCAACAATGGTACGCCCTCAGCTGACAACCGTTGTTCAGCCAACATATGACATTGGGGCTGTTGCCATGCGCTTATTAACAAAGCTCATGAATAAAGAGGAAGTGGAAAATCACATTGTTGAGCTTCCGCATCGCATTGAAGTTAGACAATCAACTAAGTCTTAATAATTGGCAAAAGCATCGGTTAAATTTAGCTGATGCTTCTTTTTTAGGTATTTAGCTGCATAATCTTTATCGGCACTAAATAATGCGCATAAATCGGAAATGATTCATGCGCATTATTTTGAATTACAATGTTTTTCTGTTTTTGCCTTGCTCTTGCCGCAATGGGTAAAGGGCTTTTGCAACCGTATGAGCATTTTTCTCTTCGATTTCAAGTTTTCTCGGAATGGCTTTGTATTGATCTTTGGAGTCCTCCCACTTAGAAGGCAGAGTTACAGGTGCCTCTGTTTGCCATTGCGTTATCCATTCCTCTGGAAGCGCCCCGTTCGCAGGAAGCTGTTTCATTTGCAGCCAAATCATTGCCCATGCCCGAGGCACGACTCTCCAAATATCATAGCCTCCGCCGCCAACCGCAATCCATTTACCGCCGCAGTAGGTATCTGCGATTTCCTGAGCCAGTTTAGGAATTTCTTTAAAAATAGCTGTTGTCGTTGCAAAATGTGTCAAAGGATCATAGAAATGAGCATCTGCGCCATTTTGAGTAATAATGACGTCAGGCTTGAAAAAATCCGCAATTTCTCTGATTGATTGACGGTACGCGTCGTTCCATGACTCATCCTCTGTGAATGCATCCAGCGGAATGTTAAATGAATACCCATAGCCCTGTCCTGCACCGCGTTCTGTTACATTGCCCGTCCCAGGAAATAAATAGCGGCCAGTTTCATGTATGGATAGTGTACAAACATTAGGATCATCATAAAATGTCCATTGAACGCCATCCCCATGATGTGCATCTGTATCAATATATAAAACCTTCGCTTGATATTTCTCCTGAATATATTTAATAGCCACAGAGCTGTCGTTATAAATGCAAAAGCCTGAAGCTTTTCCCCGAAAGCCATGGTGCAGACCTCCGCCGAGATTTAAAGCTCTCTTAGCCTTACCCTCCATGACGTGTTCAACTGCCGTAAGGGTGCCTCCAACTAGCAGAGCGCTTGCTTCGTGCATGTTTTTGAAGATAGGTGTATCCTCGGTGCCAATTCCGAAATTCAAAGCTTCTTTTTGATCTATCTGACCTGCCCCTGCTTTTTTTACAGCTTCTATGTACTTTTTGTCGTGGACAAGTGCCAGCTCTTCATCTGTTGCAATTCTTGGAGCAACAAGGTCCTCCTCTTGAAGTGCATTCATTTTTTTCAGCAAATCATACGTCAGTTCAACTCTCAGCTGATTAAAAGGATGATCTTGGCTGAACTTGTATTGCTGAAAAAGCGGAGAATAGATGAAAATGTTCTCTTTCATGATGAGATCCCCGGTATATTCGGCCATAAAACCATATAGCCTTCTTTATCAAGCTCAGCTATGAGTGACATTGGGTTCATTGTTTGAACTCGGAATACGAGAACTTTGAATCTTTCGTCGCTGTCAGGATAAACGAGAATACTTGCAATATTGACCTTGTTTTTTCGAAAGACATCAGACACTTCTGACAGCATTCCCGCGACATTCGGCACTTTCACTTCAATTTGAGATCCTGGCTGATTTGCCCCGGTCAGCTGAACAAATGTATGCAGAAGATCTGTTTCAGTAATGATGCCCACTAGTTTACCATGTTTAATGATAGGCAGGCAGCCGATTTTATGTTCATAGAAGATAGAGGAAATCTCCTCTACAAAATCAAGAGGGTGGCCTGTAATGACATCCGTTTTCATGATTGATTTTAATGGCTTTTTCAGTTCCTCTTTGTTGTCGCCAGGCTGGAAAATAGAAGGACTCGCATCCTTTATATCGCGATCTGTGACGATGCCGGCTAACCGATCGTTTCCGGCTACAATTGGTATATGACGAATATGGTGCTCTGCCATTGTTTCAATCGCTTCTGCAATTGTCGCTTCAGGCGTGAGTTTCACAATATCTTTTTTCATGATTTGTTCAACTATCATTCCCATTACCCCTTTGTTATCAAGCTTGGACAAAAGATGATCAGTACATAAAACGGTTCTTAAATCTGAGCTGATCAAACTTCTGGATGGATTCTTGATCAACTCTTTTTCCGATTTTAGCCATGAGGCAGTTTGCAGGGTGAGAGCTGATTTCCGGCTCATCTGTCGCAAACCACTCCAATCCTCCGGCATTCATCATTTTCTCCATTACTTTCCTGTATTCCCATACATTCAGGCCTGTTCCCTTTAAGTCCCAATGCCAATAATACTCTGTTGTAATCGTAATATAATCTTCCATCGCGTCGTCCATCATCGAAACCCGAAGCAGGTTTTTACCGACAGAGTACCCTCGATATTCAGGGATGACTTCAATTGCACCAAGCTCAATAAGGTTTTTCATGTTACCTTCAGACCATCTTTCAAGTGGATCAGGATACAAATATGTAACATACCCGACAATGGTATGGCGATTTCTTGCAATGATAATTCTGCCTTCTGGCAATCCGGCTATTTCTATTAAAGCCTTATGCTGCTGTGCAGGCTGCCTAAAGGCAACAAGGTCATGATGGAAATCAAGGCCGGCCAGCTTTTCCGCTTTAATCGGTCCTTCAATTATCAGGGTCTCTAGAGGAGTTTTAATTTCTTTCGCATTATATGTTTTAGGATGTTCCATTCATTCACCGCCTTCTTTTGATGCTAGACTTATATCTATTATACTAGAAAATTTAACGAGTGAAGCGTTTACATTAAAAAACTGTGATTTTTTTAAAAATTGAGAAAAGGTAAAATCTGTTCTATAATAGAGGATGTAGATACTGAATAAGGGGGAGTTAAAAGATGAAATTGGAAGCGCTGCCAGCAACGAAAGGGAATCACAATTTAGAAGATTACACAAAGTCATATGAAAGTTTTGATTGGGCAGAAGCTGAAAAACATTTTTCCTGGTCAGAAACAGGACGGCTGAATGCTGCTTATGAAGCAATTGATAAGCATGCAGAATCCTTTCGGAAAAATAAGGTTGCCTTGTACTATCGCGATCCTGAAAGAGAAGAAAAATACACGTTTAAAGAGATGAAAGATTTCTCGAATAAAGCGGGTAATGTTCTCAGGCAGTGCGCGGATGTAGAAAAGGGCGATCGTGTATTCGTCTTTATGCCAAGAACTCCGGAATTATATTTTACAGTGCTCGGAGCGATCAAGCTTGGAGCGATTGTTGGTCCTTTATTTGAAGCGTTTATGGAAGGCGCAGTGAAAGACCGTCTGCAGGACAGCGAGGCTAAAGTCATCGTGACAACTCCAGAACTGCTTGAGAGAGTTCCAGTTGACGAACTGCCGTCGTTAAAGCATGTTGTGCTTGTTGGAGAAAATGTAAAAGAGGAAGGCACTTACATAGATTTCTTAACAAGAATGAAAAACGCCAGCAGCAAACTGGAAATTGAGTGGGTAGAAAAAACGGATGGCCTGCTGCTTCATTATACATCTGGGTCTACAGGCAAGCCTAAAGGTGTTCTTCACGTTCATCAGGCGATCATTCAGCATTATCAGACAGGCAGCTGGGTTCTCGATTTAAAAGAAGAAGATGTCTATTGGTGTACAGCTGATCCTGGATGGGTAACAGGCACGGTGTATGGAATTTTTGGACCATGGCTGCATGGTGCTTCAAACGTTATCGTAGGCGGCAGATTCAAGCCTGAACAGTGGTATGAAACGATTCAAAATTACGGCGTCACCGTCTGGTACAGTGCTCCAACTGCTTTCCGTATGCTTATGGGTGCAGGCGATGAACTAGTAAAACAATTTGACCTCAATTCACTAAGACACGTTCTTAGCGTAGGGGAGCCGTTAAACCCAGAAGTTGTCAGATGGGGTATGAAAGTATTTGATAACCGTATTCACGATACGTGGTGGATGACTGAGACGGGTGCACAGGTAATCTGCAACTATCCAAGTATGGAAATCAAGCCTGGTTCGATGGGCAAACCGATTCCTGGTGTTGTGGCAGCGATCGTCGATGACCAGGGGAATGAAGTGCCTCCATACCGCATGGGAAACTTGGCGATTAAAAAGGGCTGGCCTTCGATGATGCATACAATTTGGAATAACAAAGAAAAATATGAGTCCTATTTTATGCCTGGCGACTGGTATGTTTCCGGCGATTCCGCTTATAAAGACGAGGATGGCTACTTTTGGTTCCAGGGCAGAATTGACGATGTCATCATGACGTCCGGTGAGAGAGTTGGACCATTTGAGGTAGAAAGCAAGCTTGTTGAACACCCTGCCATTGCTGAAGCAGGCGTTATCGGCAAACCGGATCCAATTCGCGGTGAAATCATTAAAGCATTCGTTGCTTTACGCGATGGATACGAAGCAACAGATGAACTAAAAGAAGAAATCCGAAACTTCGTTAAAAAAGGCCTTGCAGCACATGCAGCACCTCGTGAAATCGAATTCCGCGATAAACTGCCAAAAACTCGAAGCGGAAAAATTATGCGCCGTGTCCTGAAAGCATGGGAACTTGATTTACCGACAGGCGATTTATCTACGATGGAAGATTAATAGATTTATTGTGAAAGCTTGCAGCGGATTCTCTGCAAGCTTTTTTTGTGAAATGAAAACCCCGGGCTAGGCCCGGGGTTCCAAAAAGCTTTCAGCGTGGTATTAAAAAAACTTCCTCATGGTGCTAAAATATTTTTGGTTCGCCAACCAAAATATCAGCACGGAGGAAGTCCTATGTCAAAAGACAATAATAGTTTAGCACACACTACCTGGAATTGTAAGTATCACATCGTTTTTGCACCTAAGTATAGAAGGCAGATTATATATGGGAAAATCAAAAAAGATATTGGAGAAATTCTACGCAAATTATGTGAAAGAAAAGGTGTAGAAATTATTGAAGCAACAGCATGTAAAGATCACGTACATATGTTAGTGAGTATACCACCAAAACTAAGTGTATCCGCATTTGTCGGTTATTTGAAAGGTAAAAGTAGTTTAATGATATTTGACCGACATGCAAATCTGAAATATAAATATGGGAATCGTAAATTCTGGTGTACAGGATATTATGTAGATACCGTCGGGAGAAACAAGAAGGTAATAGAAGAATATATACGCAATCAAATTCAAGATGATATAGTGGCAGAACAATTAACGATGATGGAATACATTGATCCTTTCACCGGAGAAGAAGTAAAGAAAAAGAGACGAAGTTAAAAGGGAAGAAGGCCTTTGAGGTCTGGCCGGTAGAAGTAGTACAAATGGCGAACCCTTCAGTAGCCCTTTAGGGTGTGGTCAGTAACAAAGGCTTTCAGCCGCAGAGAAAACCACCCGTTCTCACGGGTGGTTTTTATTTTCAAGATCAAAGAGAGGAAAATCCTTGAATTTTTTAATAAAACTATGTTTTAAATAATCATATAAATTTGTGTGCACTGATCAGGAAAAGGATAGGCAATTGACTTTTCACCACTCCAGTTCATTAATAAAATCAGGTTAGATTTTAACAATGTTTGAAATAGAGTTTCCTGGTATTTTGAAAACATTTATAAGTTTCAGCATTAAATTGATTTATAAAAACAATTTTTTCAATAATCGTTGACAATTTTCAGAATTTATTATAAATTCTAGTTAATCGATTAAATAACAGCGAAGGTTGATATGATTTGGACAAAATAACAAAAGCAACCCTTAAAGATGTAGCAAAATTAGCAGGTGTCTCTACAGCAACTGTTTCAAATGTTACTAATAATACGAAATATGTAAGTGAAGATGTAAAGAAAAAAGTAATGAATGCAATGAAAACACTTAATTACCGTCCGAACGCTCTGGCAAAAAGCTTAAGAGTGCAAGAAACAAAATTAATCGGAGTCCTAATATCAGATATTACTAATCCATTCTTCTCGAAAGTGGTAAGAGGGATAGAATACGAAGCAAATAAAAATGGATATAATATTCTGTTATGCAATACGGAATCAAACGTTAAGAAAGAGCAGGAGTATTTGGAAATCTTAATAGGCAAAAGAATTGACGGATTGATTATTTCTTCATCAGGAAATAAAGAAGAATATATTAAAAACCTTGAAAGTGCAAATATCCCAATTGTTTTTTTAAACCGTTCTCCTGAAAGCGCTTTAATGAAAACCGTGATGACAAACAATATCCGAGGATCTTATCTTGCAGCAGAACATTTAATCAACCACGGATATGAAAAAATCTCGACAATATCAGGCCCTCAAACCTACAGTACCGGCAGAGACAGACTGATCGGCTATAAAAGAGCGATTGAAGATTATGGTTTGTCAATTGATGAGAAAATAATAAAAACAGGCAATTTTGATATCGAAAGCGGGTATCAAATGATGAAAGAGCTGATGAATAGCGGTGAAAAGATAGAGGCCTGTTTTATAGCTAATAACTCTATGACATTAGGAGCTTATAAATATCTCAAAGAAACAGACATTAAGATAGGACGCGATCTTGCAATAGTTGGGTATGACGAATCCGATTGGGCTGATATAGTAGAACCTCCTTTGTCTACAATCAGTCAGCCTGCCTACGAACAGGGAACACAAGCTGCAGAGCTTATAATCGCTAATTTGAATGGGAACGAGTTTACAAATCAAAGAGTGATTTATTTAGAACCCAAAATGATTGTTAGGGAATCTTGCGGCTGTAAATTTGAGTAACGGAATTTTATAATGGAAAGTTAATCGATTAACTGATTTCGTACCATAATCTTACGTTATCATTTAATTGTTTACTAATAAATAGCCAATGCTTAGGAGGATGAAAAATGAAAATTATTGTAGGAGGAGACCATGCAGGTTTTCCTTTAAAACAAGAAGTTGTAAACGCTATCAAACAATTAGGCCACGAAGTTGAAGATTTCGGCTGTTACAGCAGCGAACCGATTGATTTCCCGGATATCACAAAAAAAGTGTGCGAGGCGATTTTGAACAGGGAAGCTGAAAGAGCTATATTAGTTTGCGGAACAGGTGTTGGAGCGTGTATTGCAGCAAATAAAATACCAGGAATCCGTGCATCTGTCTGTCACGATATTTATTCTTCTCATCAGTGCGTTGAACATGACGATGTGAATGTTATGTGCATAGGTGCTCAAATTATTGGACCAGTTATTATGGCAGAACTAGTCGAGTCATTTTTAAGCGCAACTTTCAGTACAGAGGAAGAATTCAGAAGAAGGGTTCGAAAGCTGCATGCAATGGAAAATGAATATGCACATAAGATTGTGAATTTAAAAACCAATTAAAGGGGGAGCCATAAATGAAAAAGCAATTAAAAACGTATGGAAGCTTATTCATTTCATTACTATTGCTTGCATTATTGTTAACAGGTTGCGGCGCACAATCATCTGGAACAGAAGCCTCTGATTCATCGAATACAGCAAATGACTCAAAAAAAACCGTTATTAAATTAGGGCATGTTACCAATGATCAATCAGCGATTCATAAAGGTTCTATTAAATTCAAAGAAATTGTTGAAGAAAAATCAGGAGGCAAAATTGAAGTTCAGGTCATACCTGGAGGTCAGCTCGGAAGTGAAAAGGATCTTGTGGAGAGTACGCAATTGGGAACCATTCATATCACAATACCATCTGCTGCGGTATTATCAAATTTCATACCTAAAGCTACAGTGCTAACTCTGCCTTATATTATCGAAGGCAAAAATGAAAAAGAAAAATATGAAAACTTTCAAAAACTAGCAAAAACAGATGTGTATAAAGAGATCGCCATTCAAAGTAATGAAGCAGGATTAGAGATTTTCCCTGAAGCCGTTTGGTGGGTTGGAGATCGCCATGTGACGACGAAAGACAAAACTATTGTAACTCCGGATGATATTAAAGGATTGAAAATTAGAACACCTGATGCTGCTGCCCATACTGAACCCTTTAGGTTATTAGGAGCCAATGTTACGCCAATGAATATTACAGAAGTATATATGTCTCTTAAAACCGGCACAATTGAAGCTCAGGAAAACTCTATTAACCAAATTTATACGAATAAATTTCAGGAAGTGCAGAATGTTGTAAATTTAACTGGCCATATGACACAAAATGAGCTGCCTGCAGTTAACCTGGCGTGGTGGAAGGGATTATCTGATGAAGAGCAAATAATGATTTCAGATGCGATGACCGAGTCCGGAAAATATATGTCAGAATTGCAATTAAAAGCAAATGAGGAAGAATTAAATCTTTTGAAAGAAAGCGGTATGAAAGTAGTGGATGTTGATGTCGAAGCATATCAAGAAGCGACAAAAGATACCTATAAAGCTTTTGAAGATAAATTAGGAAAGGGATATTACGAGAAAATTATTGATGCTCAATAGGCAGTATAAAAATTCCGCTGGATACTTTCCATCTGTGATGTATCCAGCGGAAATAAGGAGGTTCAACGATGACTCGAAGAAAATGGATGTTAAAACACGTTGAAGAAATAATAGCCAGTCTTTTTTTTATCATAATGTGTATAGCAGTTGCACTTGGAGTGTTTGCCCGTTTTTTCGAACTGCAGATCGTTTGGACAGATGAACTCGCCAGGTATAGCTTTATTTGGACCGTTCTAATGGGTTCTGTAGCTGCACTAAAAAGCAAAAAACATATAGCCATTGATTTTTTGCTAACACTTCTGCCAAAGAAAATCCAAAAAAGCTTCTATTTCTGCATACAAATTGGCTTGCTCATTTTATTTGGATTTTTGATTTTGTACGGTTGGACTATAACGAAACAAACTTGGATCGTTCCAACAACAAGTTTAGGGGTACCAACCGGATTGATCTATTTATCAGTACCTGTTTCTTGCGGACTAATGTTTATATATACATTGTTTGACGCATGCAGGGTATGGAGAAGAGACTGGACTCTAAACAACAATATGAACAAAGGTGTTGAAATCTAAATGTTAATTATATTGATATGCGGATTATTGGTATTATTGTTACTTGGAGTTCCTGTAGGTTTTGCTTTATTAGGTTCTTCTCTTATAGCCGTTTTTTTTGGAGGATCGATCCCTTTAGAAACACTTCCTCAACGGCTTGCACTAGGACTGGATTCTTTTCCGATTTTAGCGATACCTCTGTTTATTTTGGCAGGCGGACTTATGGAAGCAGGGGGAATTACAAAGCGATTAATTAACTTTTCAGAAACACTAGTAGGGCATATTAGAGGAAGCTTAGCACATGTCACTGTTGTATCCAATGTTTTTATGTCAGGAGTATCAGGTTCAGGTGTCGCGGATGCTGCAGCAACTGGAACAGCCTTAATACCTTCGATGATAAAAAGAGGTTACGGGAAAGGATTTGCATCAGCAATACTGGGCGCAAGTGCTACAGTAGGGCCGATTATTCCACCTAGCATTCCGATGATCTTATATGGCAGTATAGCAGGAGTTTCAATCGGAAAATTGTTTCTAGGCGGTGCAATTCCAGGCTTGATGATGAGTTTGTCTTTGATGGTTATCGCATACATAATAGCCAAAAAGAGAAATCTGGAAAAAAGAAATAGAGCGAGTATCAAAAAAATATTGCTGGCTTTTAAAGAAGCAATATGGGCCCTCTTAATGCCAGTGATTATCATATACGGCATTTTTTCAGGATTATTTACAGCAACTGAATCCGCAGTAATAGCTGTTATTTATTCGTTAATTATCGGTCTCTTTGTCTACCGGGATCTTAAGTGGAGTGAAATACCAAAAAAATTATTAGAGTCTGTTAAAATGACAGCTAGTGTTGGCATCATTATTGCCGCTTCAGCACCATTTGCATGGATTATGGCTTTTGAACAAGGTCCGCAAAAGCTTCTTGGGTTATTTCAATCAATTTCAGATTCATCTATCGTTATTTTACTATTATTAATGGTCATATTACTAATTCTAGGCTGTTTTTTAGATGGAACAGCTATTATTATTATCACTACACCAGTTGTGCTTCCCTTACTGACTCAATTTCAAATTGACCCTTTGCATTATGGCGTTATTCTTGCCATTAACGTTATGATTGGTACAATAACTCCTCCAGTTGGCGTCATTATGTACGTAGCAACCGGAATTTCAAACAGCAGCATCATTGAATTTACTAAAGAAATCATCCCATTTTTATTGACTTTAATAGGATTACTGCTATTGTTTGTTTTTGTTCCAGAAATCATTACCTTCCTTCCAGACTTATTTATAAAAGAATGATGGGTTTAGAAATTGTGCAATAAAGGAGGTGGAGAGTATTGTTTAAGCCGAAAATAATCGTTATAGGCAGCATAAATATGGATTTAGTAACAACATCAACATCATTTCCAATGCAGGGTGAAACGATCAAGGGAATAGATTTCAAGACAATTCCAGGAGGCAAAGGAGCAAATCAGGCTGTGGCTGCTGCAAGACTTGGTGCCGACGTGAGGTTAATAGGCTGTGTAGGATCTGATGATTTTGGAAAAGAGCTAAAGTCCCACTTACTTAAAGAAAATATTCAAGTAGAACACGTGAACGTTGTTCAGAAATATCCGACCGGAATTGCGTCGATTACAGTCAGCAATCATGATAACAGCATCATTGTTGTTCCAGGAGCAAATGATTGTCTTACTCCAGAAATAATAAATGAGAAAGAGGAATATATAGCTGAATGTGACCTTTTATTACTTCAATTGGAAATTCCGCTATCCACAGTCATGAAAGCTGCGGAAATAGCAAAGAAACATGGAGTGAAAATCCTTTTAAATCCAGCTCCTGTTCAGCTGATTCCCCAAGCGCTACTAGAAATGGCTGATTATCTGACACCTAACGAACATGAACGAACCTATTTTAACGATGATAAAAGTATTCAAGACAAACTAATTGTAACTTATGGATCAAAAGGTGTTAGATTTAATGAAAATGGAAACGAAAAACAAATTGGTGCACATAAAGTAAAGGTAGTTGATACTACAGGTGCAGGAGACACTTTTAATGGAGCATTAGCTGTTTCTTTAAGTAAGGGAGATACTTTGGAGCAGGCCTGCTTATTTGGAAATGCTGCTGCTGCGCTAAGTGTGATGAAATTCGGAGCGCAGTCCGGAATGCCATTCAAAGAAGATGTCGAAAAGTTTTTAAAAACTTCTGAACCTGGATAAAAAACATTGCTGATGGCAGTGTTTTTTTTATGGTGAGATGGATTTATAATATTTTTTTGTAAAATCAAATGAAAGGTACAAAAAAAGTTTTAATTAAACTATGTTCTAAATGAACATAATAAAATCGTGTGCTCAGACATAAAAAGTGGAAGGAATCGGTGTAACTTTCAAATCATTTCGGCAAAAGGCAAAAATATCCATTTAGGAAAACAATTTCGAACAGAGGATGGATAGTATTAAAATAAGTTGATATTAAATTCGCATATCCAGATAAAAAAAGTTAATGAATACTGATTATTATGTTATGTAAACAAGATTGGAAAGAGGGTTTATAGAGAGAGGCGTACATCTTAAGTGATGAAATAATATAAAATATTCTTTTGTTTGGATAAAAATATCGGCTGACAGATAGATGACGAATTATGAAATAATTTAATTAGATTCGCAGTTGTAAAAAATAAGTTATTAAAGAAATAATGTAATAAATAGCTTTTTTGTATTTTGTCTCACTTTCTTAAGTTTACTCTATATATGAGACAAGAAATATAATCTAACTATTAACTACCTATAATATATATTATGTAAACTAGAAAATATGTTAAAGTGCCATAAGTTCATTCTTGTCCGTTGGCAAGATTGTACCTACATTAGTGTAATGAAAGTCCCTACAATAAAAGATTTGTGGAATAAATACTCTCCATTATTAAGTATTTGAAAAGTCGTAAAAGAACCCTCCAGATATCCGGAAGGTTCTTTTTAACTCATGTTTTTTGCCATTTTATCTGATATATTATCATAGAGATTTATTTACCAGCTGGCTTTTTTGACTCCTGGAATTTGACCTTTATGAGCATATTCTCTGAAAGCGATTCTTGAAAGTTTAAATTTTCTTAAGTATCCTCTCGGTCTTCCGGTTACTTCACATCTGTTTTTTAAGCGTGTTGGAGATGAGTCTCGAGGCAGCTTCCTAAGAGCTTCCAAATCTCCTTTTTCTTTCAGCTCAGTACGTAATTCTCTATATTTCTCAACTAATGCCTGACGTTTTTTCTCTTTTGCAACTTTCGACTTTTTTGCCACTGCTCTCAGCCTTTCTTCATAATTTATTTAATAATTAAATCGTAATCATTACGTCTAAATATGGATGAATTAGATTATCGTCCTCTCAGTTAGACGAATTCTTAATTTTAGAAAAATCAAGGTTCTACGTGCGCATAATACTCAAGTAACAAACAGAAAATATTTCATCTTTTGTTTTGTCTTCTCCTGATTTTTAATCACTTTCTCTGTATAGTCGATCCATTTATGTTTGTCTATTCTTTTGTCCAGTTCGTGGTTTATTTCATTTTCAATCTTCTTCATCAATCTAAATGTTTCATCCACTGTCATACAAAAATGATTAGCCGCTTGCTGGAATGGAGACCTTTGGATAAGAAGGTTTAAAAACTGCTCCTTTGTCTCACATTGTGAAGCCAGTCTATCTTCCAAACTTTCAATGTATTGATACAGGTTTTTTTTCTTCGGAGGCAGCCCTGCTATAATGCTCCGTGTTAAGATATTCATTAGCTTTTCGTTCATCACTGTCACCTCTCATACATGATATCAATCTATCCAAGTAAGAATGATTACGATTATAACCTTCTGCTTTCCTAAATTCTAATCATGTACATCATGTTAAAGCTATGATAAGAATAATGTAGATTTAACACTGCCCAATAATCCAGCTAAAATTAAATTTCTACATCCTTTTTCAAAATACCGCCTTTTTTCAATCCTTAAAATGAAATTTTAAAAAGAGTAATTATGAAAAAAATCTTAAAATAGGGTTAATAATTTGCAATAGGTATCTCCCAGTCAAATGGATCCTCAAGTTTGTTCCAGTCGGAATCAAATTCATCATTTGTAAGTAAACATTTATCCAATAGCTTCACAACATCACGTTCGTTCATATCTACCCCAATAAACACAAGCTTTGTCATTCGATCTCCGAACTCTGGATCCCATTCTGCTTGTATATGAGGGTTCTCTTTCAAAAGTGCATCCCGTTCAAGTACGGGCAAAGTTGCTGCCCAATAAGACACGGGTTCGATAATGATAGAAGGGCCTGCTTGTGAGACAGAAAGGGCAAGTTGATTTCTTGTAGCACACCAGGTTTTGATTAAATTATTAAGTTAAATTCCTGATACGATTTGTTCAGCAGCTTGTCTTGCACCGGAAATATTTCTAGCAATGGGCCCAATCTGAAGTTCAGCTAATGCTCCGGTTACGTATAAACCTTCGGCCCATTCAAGACGCTCTGTTACAATAGGATATCCGCATTCTGCACATTTTAGCTTTTCCCTTTTGATTAGTGGGGAAATCCATTCTCTTCCTGGAAGTGAAGGCTTAAACCCAGTTGCCAGAATAATTGATCTAGCTAAGATCTCTTTACCCTCTTTAGTAATCAGTATTGTTCCGTTTTCAACTTGCTTAAATGTATTAATCTCCTCATCTAACCATTCAAGCCGTCCACGTCTCTTCAAGTGGTGAAGTTTCATATGAAGATCTTGAGTTATGGAACCTCGGTGTCTGGCTTCAATAATTCCCCTGCGACGGCTTGAATAATCGGGATTATTTCTAAATGAAGCCTGCTTTTTAGGGCCAAGCCATCCTGGATCACTATCAAACAGCTTGACTCTGAATGGATGCCTTTTCATCATTGTTACTTCACCAGGGAAAATGCTTGCCAATTTATTAACGAGATGAGCAGCTGTCATCCCTCCTCCAATGACTACGATAGGTCCTAATAAAGATTCAAAATTAAGGGTATCCTCAAAAATATGATGAATGGTCTGTGTTTTATCTTTTAACTTTAGTGCCCATTCAGGCCAATAAGGCTGTTCTCCAATACCAATTGCAATCACAACATTCTTTGTGGTTAACTTATTTCCATTATTATTGACGATTTCCCAATTAACACCAATCTTCTGAATCTCTATGACCCGACCCTTTATCCAACATTCTCGCATATTTAATTCATGAAACAGATGATCACAATGCTGCTTAAAAAGCTTTAATGATGGTCTTTTAAAACGTCCATAAAAAGTTTCGCCAAGATTCTGTTTGTTAAATCGTTCAAGCCCAAATGGATTTATCTCAATATGATGAACGGATGGAGATCTCAAATATGGCATTGAAATCGCTTGGGTGCATCGTTCCCAGTTTTCCAGCGGCTTAGTGTGCGGGTCAATAATTCGTATTTTACAAGGTGTTGTTTTTTTGCTTTGCAGAAGAAAAGTGGCCATTGTAACCCCCTGAACTCCTCCTCCAATAATGATCCATTCATACATACAAAATCACTCCTATAATTTAAAACGTAATCATTACGATTTTATAAAAATAAGTGTAACGAAAATAGCTCTTACATGCAATAGCCATAAGAAAATCAACTTTGATTAAACTTTAATCAAAATGTCTCTCTATATTAACGGTGAGTTACAATATGCAAACTTACATTCTTTCTTAATGTAGAATCTCGCACATAATTATTTAGCCTTTAAAAAGAAAAATAACCCTATAAAAAGATTTTCCTCTATAAGAGTAAAATATTAAATTCAACTATATTAACGAGCCCTTTAAAAATTCATATTATGAAACTCTTAAAATATTCATTTATATTTACCCAATAAAATTTTTCGTCGATCATAGGCAAAAATGACCATCGCCACACCTAAGATAGCACAAATCCTATACATAGATGAGTATGAGAAAATATCAGCCATCGGCCCCATAATAACACTACCTAGCGAAACACCTAAATCAGCCATAGCAATAAATAAACCTAATAATACATTGCGGTCCATCTTTGGTAAGACAAAGCTTAAATACGTTGTTAATGTTGGATAAATGAGTGCCTGAGCGATACCCATTAACATTGCACCAGCATAGAAAAAAACAGCTCCACCCGTTGTAGCAAAGCTTACACATAGCGCAGCTATTGCTAAAAGAAGCATAGTCCCCATGATAAAAGATGAATGCCATTTGCCATCTGAAGGGATTTTTTTTCTTAAAGCAAAACGAGCAAAGACAACCGTAATCGCTTGAAGCATGAGATAAATTCCAGCATTACCACTTGTTAACTGCATAGCATACAGTGGTATAAAAGTTGTAATCGCTCCAAATACAATGGAAGCAACTAACATCAATACGCTGCATTTAAACAAAAATGGATTTTTCAATAACTGACTAAATGACTTAAACATACTTACTCCCTGTTCACTATTATTTGTAACAGGTTGATCCTTTCCTTTTTCCATTTTGGTACTATAGCCAAACACCCCTGTAAAGATGGCGATTGCTATCATCACTACAGTAAAATAATTCATGTCCCCTGTTTGCCAAATGCCTAGGGCCAGCATAGGACCAATAATACCTGGTATATAAGAAAATAAAGAATAAAGTGAGATGCCTTGAGAGCGATCCTTCTCTGGCAATGCATCCATAATACCTATCTGTAATGCCATTGAAAAAAAAGCTGTCGATACACCTTGTAACATACGGGCGACTAGATAGCCCCCTAATCCAGTAAACGTATATAGTATTAAAGCAAACCCATTGACAATAAGAATAATGCGTAACACTTTTATCGGTCCATAATTTTGAATAATATGACCTGCCCATGGCCGAAAAAACATGGTTGTAAACAAATATGCCCCCATGATTAAGCCAATTGTCGTATTGCTGGCTCCTAATGCTTCCCCTTGTAAAGGGATAATAACATTTAGTATAGAGTTGGCACTAAAATAAAGAAGAACCAACAGATACAAACGAAGAAAGGGCCAAGACATAGCTCCACTCACAATTTTTTCTCCTCCTAAAATCGTCTAACAAGTTCTGTGACTTTATGTATTTATCTGCTCTCTTTCACAAGTCAATTCACTTTACACAAAATGTGCATACTTTTATATTCATGCTGCAGTACAGTTGCAAAAATGACATATGATAGATGTAATGGCTGCAACAATGCCAGTATGGGGTACGACCCTCTAAAGCAAAAACTGCCTCATCACAAACTAAAACATATATAGAAATATTTTAAGAATAATAGTAAATAACATTAAAAAGTTATTAACATCTCCAATAATTTTCTTGCATATTTTGACTGGACATCTTTTAGTTGTTCAATTTTGACCATTTCTTCAATTTGGCCATTTCTAAAAATAATGACTCTATCGCAAATATAGGCAGCAGACTGAATATCATGAGTTATAAAGACATAACTCATATTGTAAATTTTTTTTAATTCCTTAAGCAATTCAAGCACTTGTATTTGAATCGAGACATCCAAAGAACTGATTGCTTCATCTAATAAGATACATTTTGGTTCTGTTGAAATGGCTCTTGCAATA
The DNA here is from genome assembly GCF_002858905.1 of Bacillus sp. UMB0893. Lineage (NCBI taxonomy): Bacteria > Bacillati > Bacillota > Bacilli > Caryophanales > Bacillaceae > Bacillus > Bacillus sp. UMB0893. The sequence continues at coordinate 146,745 of NZ_PKLB01000002.1, forward strand.
CAGACTCTCTGAACCTCTCCCCCTGATAACTCATGAGGATGTCTTTTTCTATAAGAAGGATTTAATCCAACTTGATTTAAGAGATGATCAATCTTGTTTTGATTTTCTTTTTTGACCTTATTCTGAATTTTTAATGGCTCCATAATTGCTTCTTCAACTGTAAAGAATGGATTAATCGAAGATTTATAGTCTTGAAAAACAGCGCTAATGTTACCTAATCTCACTCTTCTATCTTCTACATTTTTTCCATCAAATAAAACTGTTCCACGATCAGGCTTTTCTATTCCTAGTATCAAACGACCTAATGTTGATTTTCCACTTCCACTTTCTCCTATAATGCCGAGACATTCTCCATTCTTACATTCAAAACTAACATTCTTTAAAACGTTTTGTCTTTCTGTAGAAAACCATCCACCTTTTTTATAGGATTTCTCAACACGGTCAACTATCAGCAACTGTAGACCCTCCCCCCATTATTTTCTTAAAATTATTACTCAGCGCCAGTCTAGTCGATACTAAATATTTAGTATATTCATGTTGCGCTCCTGAAAAAATGTTTTGAGTATTCCCTCTTTCGATAATTTCTCCATTCTTCATTACTAAAACTTCATCAGCAATTTTTCTTACAACCCCTAAATCATGAGAAATAAAGATTATTGAGCAACCTATTCTTTCCCGTAATTTTACAAATTGTTCAACAACCTCAAATTGTGAAATGGTATCAAGCGCTGTTGTCGGTTCATCAGCGATAATAATGTCGGGTTCTAATACTAATGCCAACGCAATCATAATTCGCTGCAACATTCCACCTGATAGCTGATGTGGATACTTATTCATTATTTCAATCGGATTTTTCAGCATGACACTTTCCATGGCATTTTTCATTTTTTCTTCCATTACGTTTTTACTCCAGTCGAAATGTTCAGTCAGTGTTTCCATTAAATGAACACCAATCACACTAGAAGGGTCAAATGCACTCATTCCATTTTGTAAAATCATGCATAGGTTTCTTCCTCTTTTCTTTCTCATTTCTTTTTCAGAAAGATTGTTTAAGTTTTCTCCCTTAAATAAAATGTCTCCTGATTGGCGAAGTGAGGATTTATTCAATTTCATTATGGATCTACCAGTCACAGACTTACCGCTTCCGCTTTCTCCTACCATTCCTAGACAGCTTCCTTTCTTTAAGTGGAATGAGCTATTATAGATAATCACTTTACCAGTGTTACTATCCCATATTCTCAGATTTTTGACTTCTAATAAATTCATAAATTTATTTTGCCACCTCTTTCTTGAAACTGATTTTTAGAGATAGTTACATTTTCTTGAAGCTTATTTTTAGAAGTTATTAATTTAGGATCTAAAGCAATTTGAAGGGCATCAGATAAAAAATTAAAGGACGATACGACAATAATAATGGCTAAACCCGGGGCTAACATTAACTCTGGTCTTGTAAACATAACTTCCCTAGCTTCATTTAACATCATTCCCCATTCAGCCTTTGGAGCTTGGATTCCTAAACCTAGGAATGAAAAGCCTGATATCTGTAAAATCATCGAACCAATAGAGCTACTTGAAATGACGGCGATATCAGAAAATGTAACAGGAATAATGTGCTTATAAATAATTTTTATATCACTAATACCAGATGCTTTGGCATATCTCACATACTCTAGTTCGGCATACTGCATAACAGACGTTCTGATGACACGAGCAAACCATGCCCACTTAATTAAAATAAACGCAATTAATATATTTTCAAGACCGACGCCTAAAATACCAACAACAGCCAATGCCATAACGTATCCTGGAAAAGAAAGCATAGTGTCACAAATTCTCATTATAGAGGCATCTACTTTTCCTCTAAAGTAGCCCGCTATGAAACCTAAAAAAGCCCCAATCAATATTGAAATAAGTAATACAACTAAAACCCATAAAACGCTGGGACGAATTCCATAAATTAGTCTGGATAAAATACATCTCCCTAGGTGATCATTACCTAATAGATATTCCCATGATGGAGTAGCATAGCGATGGATCATATTGACTTCCTCAGGGTCATGCGGAGCAAATAAAGGGGCAAAAATACCAACAGTAATGGTCACAACAATGACTAGTAAAGATATAGTAGCTAACTTATCTTTACTCAAGTTTTTTAATATAATCATTTAGAGATCATTCCTTAATTTAGGATTCATCGCAGCGTTTATAATATCAGATATCGTATTAAACAATACAAAGGCCACTGCTAATAAAAGAACGTACGCTTGGATAATAGGGAAATCTCTGCTTAGAATTGATTTAACACTTAGACTGCCTAGCCCTGGCCATGCAAAAACATTTTCTATAACAACTGTACTTCCCAATATCATGGGGATAGCCATACAAAATATCGAAACGGCCACTTGTAACGAATTTCTTAATATATGCATAGTGATTTTTCTCTCTGTTAAGCCACATGCCCTTCCATACAGTACATAGTCTTCATTTAAATTGCTTAACATCGAACTTCTAACGACCCTAAAATAAATACCTGCAAAACTTATCGCAATGACAATAACGGGTAGAATATAACTTTTATACGAATCCATTCCGCTTGTTGGTAAAAAATCTAATTTAACAGAAAAATACCAAATCATAAGAGACGCAAGCCAGTACGATGGCATGGCAGTTAGGAAAAATGAAATACTTCTTACCGATTTATCAATGATTTTTCCTTCATTCTTCGCACAGATCACACCTAATAGTATGGACATTACGATAATGACTACAGATGAAACTAACGTTAGCTTAAACGTATTTAGAAAAGCTGGACCTATTAATGACCAAACTGGTTTTCCTGTCACGTAGGAATTCCCAAAGTCCAACTGTAAGCAGGCAATAACCCAATCAAAATATCGGATGATAAATGGTTTATCCATCCCAAACTCTTCTTTTGTTTGAGCAATTAATTCATCCGTTATTGTTGGAACACCTTGCGCCTGCAATACCACTTCGGCTGGATCTAAGGGAGAAAGATTAATTAAGACAAACGTTAAAAATGAAATGACCAGAAGTAAAGGGATTGATATGAATAGCCGTTTAACGATATAACTTCCCATAGAAAATCTCCTTTTAATAGAAAATATCATTAGAAAAACACACTTGCATATGCAGTTTATAAGTTAAATCAAAAAGATTTACTCTTCACATAAATAAAAAGGGGGAAATTCCCCTTTTATTTATACTTCTATTCAAAATTCATTCGCTCAAATGGTAACTCAAATTGTGTTTGTTTAAATGATATACCCTTTAATTTTTTTGGAGCAACTACAGTGACACTGCCATTTGAGATGGGGATAAAGACTGCTTCATCATGAACAATTGTCAATATATCAGCATATATTGATTTTCTTGTTTCCTCATCAGTGCTCGCCATAACTTCATCAATCTTCTTGTAGAGTTCATCTGCTTTCGCAATGCCACTAGTAGTATGTAAATACGATGCCTCAGAAGTAAAAGCAGAAATTGTACTTTGTGGATCATAGGCTAGTCCCCATGTTTGATTGAATAATAGATCATAGTCGCCAGTTGATCTTCTATTAGCAATTGAAGTTGACTCCTCACCGATAATTTCTAGCTGAATACCAATCTCTTTTAATGAACTTTGAATAAATTCAGCCTGTGTTTTTTGGGAAGAAGAATTGCTATCATAATAAAGTTTCATTGCTAATTTGTTCCCGTCGTTCGTTCTAACAGCAGAACCATCCTCTAATGCCCAGCCTGCTTCTTCTAAAATCTCTTTTGCTTTTTTTAAATCATAGCCTCGTTTCTTCAAATCGACATCTGCATAATTGACGTTTGGTGAAAATAGGGTATTGGCTACTGTTTCCGTACCATTTAAAATATCCTTGCTAATTGCTTCTCTATCAATAGAGTACCAAATGGCTTCACGAACCGCTGTTTCACTTACTGGATTATCGGATCTACTACTGTTAGCTACAATCATTTTCGTATTCATTGCTTCACTTCTAACAAGCTGATAATCACCTGAATCAATCAGTTGATTCATTGCTTCGATATCAAGACTGTCTGCACCTCGATCATCAGTAAATGCAAAGTTTACTTCTCCTTTTTGCAAGGCTAAAAATGTCGTTTCTCCTGCTGGAAGAACTTTAGAAGTAATTTTCTTAATCTTAGGGGAGCCACCCCAATAGTTTTCATTAGCTTCAAACGTTGCTTTCTCATCTGTTTTATGTTCCGCGAGGATATAAGGTCCTGTTCCGTTGTAACCATTTACACCCTCTTTTGTTTCCCCATTCATAAAATCTTTTGGTGATATGAATACATAAGGTCTGGTCATAGACAATTCCACTAAGGCTGGATAATATGCTTCAGATAGCACTAATTCAACTGTGGACCCATCTACTACATTACAACTTACTATTTTTGTTGATAGCTTAATCCAAGAATGCTTTTCTGGATTATTTTGTACAGCATCAATATTCTTCTTCACTGCTTCTGCATTAAATGGTTCCCCATCATGAAATTTCACATCTTTCCTTAAATGAAACGTGTACACTTTTCCATCTTTTGAAATTTCCCATGATTCCGCAAGTAATGGCTTGATTCCGTCTTCCGTATTCTCCACTAATGACTCATACACCATCCCTTGAGCTGGCATTGAACCTGCGTACAAATGAGGATTCATATCATTGATATCTTTGGCTGATGCATAAACTAATTCTGTCTTCTTTTCCTTAGTCGTGGAATCAGCTTTATCGCTGCATCCTACCAGCAGTACTATTGAATACATAAGCACAATAAAAGAAAAAACACTTCTTTTTTTCATATTATTTCCTCCTAAAATAAGATTGCTAAATAAACTGATAAAAATCCCTACTTTACATTGCATATACACTTGGAAAGTTATGTAAACACTAAGATTCCATCTCACACTCCTTACTAATTAAATCGAAACTATTACGATTTAAATAATATTTGATATTCTTTGTTTAATCAAGCTGTTTTGAAGATGGTTCATAAGAAAAATGAGCTTAGAATTACTTTTATTGTAAAAATAGCTAATAATTATAGTACACTATAGGAGTATTTCACTAAATAATTTGGAGAGTGAAAGGATTGTTAAACTTAAATAAGATCGAACTTACAAAAAAGGGACAAACTATCAATTTAGAAAAAAACAATAACCATAGTGTTGGTGAAATTCTTGTTAACTTAAACTGGAATCAAAAGAAATCAGGATTCTTTAATAAATTTAACAACGTGGATCTAGACTTAGGATGTTTGTTTGAATTGAAAAACGGACAAAAGGGATGTGTCCAAGCTTTAGGAAATGCTTTTGGGAGCATTCAAAATGCACCTTTTGTAAAACTTGATGCAGATGATCGATCTGGAGCTGTAGCAGGTGGTGAGAACCTAAGAATCAATGGCGATAAACTAAAAGAATTAAAAAGAATACTAGTATATTCATTTATATATGAAGGTGCTGCAAACTGGTCTCAGGCTGACGGTGTTGCAACGCTTAAATATTCATCCGGTTCTGATATTGAAGTGAAATTGGACGAACACATAAAAACGGTAAAACAATGTGTGCTATGGCTTTGATTGAAAATGTAAACGACGAGACATTTAAAGTAGAACGTTTGGTTGAATATTTCAGTGGCCATAAAGATATGGACAGGAAATACCGCTGGGGATTGAACTGGGTAGCTGGTAAAAAATAAGTGTAAAAATCTTGAGGGGGAGTCCAATTAAAATAAGGGGCTTCCCCTTTGTTCCGGATAAGCCCCCGCTAATGGAATAACCACTACATGGATTCAGTCCTAAAACCACTTAAATTAGATATTAGATCAAGTTTTATTAAATGACATTTAATAAAAAACAGCCTTTTTGAGTTTTCCCCCATACACATAAGCCAAGCTAATGCATCTTAATCCTGTAATACCGTCTTTTAAATTCTGTCGCATAAGAATCATTCTGTATAAAATTTTTATCTAACCTATATATAGGATTATTAAATGTTTCCTATCTTGTAGAAAGTAGTGGGTTTTTTTAAATATAATTATATATAATAAATTTGCTATATATTTTATAGTTACTATAACTATTTGTGAGGGGATTTATTTTGAAAAACATAGATAAACAAGCACTTGATGTTGAATGTTCTATTGAAAAGGCACTTCACGTCATTGGAGGGAAATGGACTTTTTTGATTTTAAGGGAATTATTTAATGGTACAAAGCGCTTTAGTGAACTCCAAAAATCAATTGCAGGAATTAGCCCCAAAGCTCTAACTGATGCTCTGCGTCATTTAGAATCTCATCAAATTGTAACGCGAATAGTATATCCTACCGTCCCTGTTACTGTGGAATATACCGTAACGGGGAAGGGGCAAGCCCTTCATCCGATGCTAAAGGAAATGAAACTATGGGGAGCAAAATGGGTTTAAAAAATACTTGTAATAGGTTCTGCCTCATCACCATCAAGTTGGGATACCGCCAACATCTTAACGAAAATATATGCTATTTTTAATATTTGGAATATAAAAGCCGATTTTCCCTACACTAAGGATAAATCGGCTTTTATTTTGTTTTTTAGGAAGCTTCCCAATTATATCTGAGTATTTTATCAGTCTGTATATTTTCCTTTTATCATATGATAAGAGTTGGTTCCATAATGGGATTTAGCATCACCGTGTAAAATATGATACTCCACTTGTAACGGCATTCCATTTGAAGATTATGTTTTTCTATCCCCAATAAGAAACTAAAGCAAGTTTGTGTTGAAAATTCACAGTGTAGCTGGAACTATCTATGGCATCATCATATAGTCTCCATTGGCTGTGCTGGCCATTTGAAAATAGGGAATACCAAGAGTAGCTTCTGCCAGTTTAGTAGTAAGCCCAATGTTTGTTCACATTGCAAAGGTCGTACCAATTTTATGGGAACTATGCAAGCTCCCTCTAACCTTATTTCACCACCTTCACATAATCTCTCCAACTATGCATAGGCTGCCAGTTTAATAGCTGTTTTGCTTTTTTATTAGAAAACAGTGTTTCGTATGCTTCCAAATGTTTACGAATTTTAGTAGTTGGATAGATTGTCTCCATTAGCTTTTGACTTTCAATGTTCATGCTTGTGTCATTTGCTGCGATATTCAGCGCAACAGAATCGAGGCCATCTGTTTCAACAGCCAGGCGATAGGCTACTGCTGCATCTCTTGTGTCAATATAGCTCCACATGATCACTTTTCGTTGATCAGGGTCATTAATAAATCCTGGGAATTTTTCATACATATTAGGGGCAATCACATTGCCTAATCTCATTGACACTACCTGCATGCCGGTTCGACGGTGAATCATATCCGCATTTTGTTCATTGACGATTTTTGATAATCCATAGCTATCTTCTGGTAATTGTGGATGCTCTTCGTCAAGTGGAACATATTGAGGAGGTAGTTCATTGACCGCAAAGACAATTCCATATGAAGATTCACTAGACGTTATGACTGCTTTTTTAATGCCAAGTGTTCCGGCAGCTTCTAGTATATTAAATGTAGACATTACATTGTTCTTAAAGGTAACTTCATTTGGATGTGAATACGCAACTGGAATGGCTGCAAGATGTACAACGGCATCTGCATCAGCAAGTAATCCATACACTTCACCTAAGTTTTGTAAATCGGTTATTACTGTTTTACAAATTGGATCGATTGGGTGCTTCACATCTGCATTTATGACCTCATACCCACTATCAAGAAACTCCTTGATAACCCAGTGACCAAGGAGTCCACTTCCTCCTGTAACAACAACTTTTTTCATATAATTCTCTCCTTTACTTCAAAATCTCTTCAATTATTGAAATGACATCGCCCGTTAATGTCACATCCGCACCTTCAACATTTTCGATAATTTGCTCAGGTTTTGTAGCACCAACTAATGTGCTTGCAATACCAGGCTGACGTAAAATCCAGGCAATGGCTAATTGAGATAAGCTAATATCAAGTTCACTCGCAATCCTACTTAATTTTTCAACCTTTAACAGTGTTTCATCATTTAAAAATTGTTCTATATACATATTCGATTTAGGATCTGCTGCACGGCTACCTTCTGGCGCTCGATTGCTTAAGCTATATTTACCTGTCAATACTCCTTGTGCTAATGGTGAGAACACAATTTGACTTATGCCATTCACCTCACTAACCGGTAGTACATCTTTTTCAATATAGCGATGAAACATATTATAGTTTGATTGATTAACAACGATACGGTCTAAAAGATACTTATCTGCTGTACCTACAGCTTCTTGAATTTGTTGTGCGGTCCATTCACTTACTCCCGCATACAAAACCTTTCCTTGACGAATCATATCGTCAATCGTTCTTAATGTTTCATGTACTGGTGTTTCTGGGTCATAGCGATGACAATAATATATATCTACATAATCTGTTTTTAATCGCTTTAAACTAGCGTGGAGCTGTTCAAAAACATGTTTTCTGGAGAGTCCTCGATCATTTGGGCCATCTCCCATTGGCCCGAACACTTTTGTTGCTAATACGTAAGATTCGCGTTCATATTTGCTAAGGGCTTCACCAACTACTTTTTCTGAGTTACCTCTTGCGTATACATTTGCTGTATCAAATGAGTTAACCCCTAAATCGTATGCGGTTTCAATTATTTGAATCGCTTTATCTTTTTCAGTTGCCCCCCCAAATGTTAGCCAGCTTCCTAAGCTTATTTCACTGACTTTTAACCCATATCTTCCTAAACGTCGATATTTCATTCTCCCATCCCCCTTTTGAAAATGAACAGACAAACAGAAATAGGTGCTTCTTAGTGTTATCGTTATCATTGTTCTTTAAAATTATAAATTTTTTGAATAGTGTATACAAGTACTGAAATATTATTGATATAATATAAAATATATAATATGCTATAGTATTTTATAGTAGCTATAATAAGGGATACTATCGAGAAATTGGATGATATCCATATTAAATGCTCCATCAAAAAAGCACGTTGAAAAACACGCTAATAGGTTTTTAATTTCAAGCCACCATACTTTAAAACTTTATATAGAATGTTATTATAGGATAGGGATTACTTCAACCAACTTACCATTTTTTATCACAGCCGACCTGAGCTTTACTAAAGTAGTCTCCCCTAGACTTATCATAGGAATGGCAACATCACGAGTGTAAGAGTGAATACTTCTGTAAACCTGCCAAACCCACGTCAAATCAATCCTTGGGTCCCATCCGGCATTTTTTTCAAAGAAATCCAAAAGTGTGGTCCCTTCTGGTTCAACCTGTTTCATACTGGGAAAAATTGGTCAATGTCATCATCACATATGGTAACCAGGGACTTTGCAGGAATTTCTCTGGACCTTATGAACGTCCCCCCCCCCGAAAAGGTCATTCATTCCCTCTTCGGCTAAAGCTTTATTGATTACAATGACCTTTACATGAAGCAAGTCGACGCTGCTCTCCATATTTACACTAATATTATTTACTGCTTCGTTGACCGTTTTTCCAATACCTGTAACAATCCTGATCTGAATAGAATCCTGTATAGGCTGGGGAATCTGCAGAAAAACTTTATAGTCTTCCCCCTTCTTGGAAATGCCTAATACAACAGGCATGACACGATGATTGATATCCTTGATATCCCAACAACCGCTCAAGGTGGCAGTCAAAAATAATATCATGATCATAAAGATAAATCGTATATTCAATCCCATTCTGCCTCTCCTTTCTTGACCTGATTCCAAGGAACAATACTGAAATTGGCACTGCACTCATTTAACATAGAATCTCAAAAATGTATTCCATACAAATAAGCGTTCAATATCATTCCAATTAGGAATGAATAAACAAATGAGGTAGATAAGTGCAGAGAGTGCGATTACAAGATAATGAGGTTTAATGGAAGGGATTCATGTATGTACAATCCTAACCATCATCCATAGGACCAATGATATGAACAGCATGATAAAAGTAATCAGACTCATCAAAAAGAACATGGTTACCCTGTTGAACATCAGCCAGTTTAAGTTGATTCCATCAATTGCCATAACAAAAGGAAACAAAATTGCCACCCAATATTTGAAAAAAATTTCTATGAAAAGTCTATGCTTCAAAATCAATGGCATGCCCTCGCTTGGTGAATAGCATAGCAGCAGCAGTTTGACAAAAAAACCGTCTGGACGGTACAATTAATAAAAATCATCTTGGCCGTTATTTTGAGGAGTGACACATATGGAATCAAAAGCTGCAATAAAGCGTCATCATATCTTAAAATCTGCAGCAGAATTTATTCTCAATCATGATTTTAATGCATTAACTTTGGATTCTGTGGCAAAACAAGCTGGAATTAGTAAGGGCGGATTATTATATCACTTCCCAAATAAAGAAGCTTTATTGATAGGATTAGCACAATATATTTTCGAAGAATTCACGATTGCTTTTGATGAACACGCTAAGAATGACCCAATAGAAAAAGGCAAATGGTGCCGTGCTTTAATTCAAGCATCAAAATGGGATTTGGAACATAGTGCCGAGTTAAATATAGGAATAATCGCTGCTTCTATGTTAAATCCAGATTTATCAGAAGGTATTTCCAAAAGTTATCAGCATGTGCAAAACAAAGTGGAACAGGATCGTATAAACCCTGTAACAGCAACTATTATTCGACTAGCAATAGATGGTCTTTATTACTCAGAACTGTTTAATATAGCTCCCTTAGATGACAAATTACGTGAAAAAGTACTTCAAAAATTAGTAAATATGACAAAATAGGAGGAAACGATTTTGAATTCATACGTTTTCTTGGCAATAGCCATTATAAGTGAAGTATTTGGTAGTTCGATGCTAAAAGTATCACAAGGATTTAAAAAGTTGTTTCCTTCCATCGGTGTATTAATTGGAATGAGTATTGCTTTTTATTGCTTATCATTATCTCTTAAAACAATTCCACTGGGTACTGCTTATGCTATATGGTCAGGTGTAGGAACAGCTTTAACGGCATTAGTCGGTGTTATCGTTTATAAAGAAGGTTTTAATCTAAAAAAAATTTTAGGTTTAGTCCTAATTATCGGTGGAGTTGTTGTTTTAAAACTTTCAAGTGGTGACTCTCATTAATCTTTTGAATGGAGGTAATATATAATGAAAGGTTATATCGCTTTAGGAATATCTATAATCAGCGAAGTATTTGGTACGACAATGCTAAAATTGTCAGAAGGATTTACTAATTTATTCCCTTCCATTGGAGTTATTGTTGGTTTTGGATTAGCGTTTTATTGTTTATCATTATGTCTTAAAACAATTCCGTTAAGTTTAGCTTACGCTATTTGGGCAGGAATAGGTACAGCTTTAACAGCGTTAATAGGTGTACTGTTATGGCGAGACCCATTTAGTTTTTTTTCTTTAGTTGGTTTAGTATTAATAATTGGAGGCGTAATTTTATTAAATGCTTCTAGTAGTCCAGAAAAAGGGATGAAACCATCAAGCTAAAGGTGTGATGGTTCTAATTAACTTTGTCCTATATTTGAATTCTTCAATTTTGAGCTAATTTCTTTGTTATTGTAGGTTTCTCCTCACCAGACTCAAAATCATACTTCTCAATTTGTTCCAGATCCAAAGGATTCGTAATATCGACTTTAATCACCTTTATATCCAGTTCCAAGTCATTTGCTTCCCGCAGTAGGTCTGTTTTTTGAGAAGTCAGCTCTGTAGTTGCAATCACCCGATGGCCTTTTTTGGCAAGTCTAATTGCTGCACCTCTGCCGAGCCCGGTGCCTGCACCAGTAATGAAAATTGTTTTGCTCATGTTAAATTCCTCCATTCGAAACATGTCAATTTATTGTTCCCAATAGCAGGAAGGGCAAACCGAACATGGTCAACTTTACCGATTTCTGAACTAACATGTCCCGTTAATTTAAGTACAATCCTTCACAATATCATCGTATTCTTCTTTAAATGTGTTGTATGGTTAAAGCAGAAAATGGGTCCAAGATTTCTTCATTGAATTTTACGCATCTGTTAGAAAAGTCTGGTTTACCCGCTAATCGTTTTTCGCTGCATCAAGTAGCTTTTGTTATACTCTCTTCTATTTCTTCCTAAATTAGTCCATTTTTACGACATGCACAATTGAAAAAGGGTGCCTTTTAATCCTAGGCACCCTTCTTCTTAATTAAATCTTTTTTTCAATGCTTCTAATGTTAAATCCTTAGTTTTTCCAACTGGTTTTTTGGAAGTTGGGAAGTATGGATTGATGGACATGTATTCATCACTCGTTGCAGGAATATCCGTTATCGTCATATACCCACTCTCTGAAATATCAGCAGGATACTTTTTTCCATTTTTATCTACTAGATAAGCTTTTGTCCCAATCTTTGAATAGTCTAAATCATAATTATCCAAATTAACTGCTTCACCATGAAAGTGCCCTTCGAACCATGAGTGTTTAGAAATAAATTTAAACTTTTCAGCAAATGTCGGTAGAGTAAACTTACTGCCAGAGCTTGTTTGATAGGAAGATTCTTGATAATAGAATGAACTTTCTGCCATGTAATTATGGTCATCGGCTACTTTTAATTTGATATCTAATAAATCAATATCATCATTAATTGAAACTGGTAATTGTGTCTTTTTGTCTGAAATATCTACAGCAAATGCTGAAATATTAGACCAAGTGCTTTCTGTAATTTGTGGCTTTGCAACACGAATAGTCCAATTATTTTTCTTTGCAAGATTTTCCAGCTGTTTTAAATTCACCATTTGCATTTGGGGAAAATTGAGCTGTTGGCCAATATGAATCTTGATAAGCGAACGCGGTATTTGCCTCTTGAGTGATGTCATGTCCTCTGCTTTTTAAATAGTCAATCGTATCATCATACAATTTTCCATACACCCAATATGCTGTATAATCTTGTCCGTCATAACTTTCATTTGTTAAATCTGAACTTGTAAGTTCTTTGATTCCTGTTTTCTTATCAAATTCGAGTGTTGGACCAGTATTATCGATCACCATGTCATTATCGATTTTATATGTTTTACCATCTACGCCTGTACCGATATAAGAAACAATGTATTTACCTTCTTTAAGTGGTTCATATTCAAGTGCTAATGGTTTATTGTTTAACTATCACCTTAAATTTAAACAAACCAATAAAGCTTTTAAAATGGCGCAATTACTAATCAATCATGAAAAAAATCATGTCCCTTATCAAAAGTGACATGATTTTTTTACCTATATAATTAAATTTTGGGTATGATGCTATTCTTAGGCAATTCAATTAACAATTCTATATCTTTTATTCAAGAATGCCCAATTGTTGAACACGATTTCTTATTAAGTATTTTATTTATTTATTTCAAAATCTGGGCCTAGGTGCCCAACAATTATAAAAAAAGACTGAAAATCTCAGTCTATTTTTGCTATACATTCAGATCTCTTTTTTTATAAAAAACATAGGTCACAATCGAAAGCGCCGCAATTAACACGATAGACAAAATGACAAAGCTTGCTTCGAAACCGCCGCCATACATTACATTTTTCGCTTCAAAATATTTGAATGGTGTAAAGTATCTTATGCCTTCAATGTTCTCATTCAAATCAAGAATGATTGATAACATATACGTAAGTAAAAGGATTCCAGCAGCTGCTGATGCAGCCGTTTTTGGATTCTTTTTTACCGCAGCCAGCGCGCTGCCGATTACCATAAACAAAACCTGCAAAATGAACATAGCAGACATTAAGATGGCGATTTCACCATTAACCGCTTCACCCTCGCTGTATCTCCCTAAAAGAATAATCGACGAAGCAAATGTTGCGAGATTAAAGATCACAACATTGGTAAATGATGCCAATAATTTTGCCGTAATTATGGCACTTCTTGATACTGGCTTTACGAATAAAAACTCTGACGTTTTGTCCCGCTCTTCTTTGGCAATAATCGTTGCTCCCAGCATCGCCGCATGGATAGTTGCCATTAATAGCAAATAGAGAAATAGCATGCCATAGTAGCCGCTGGCCTTCGATAAATCCAAAGTACTGAAACCTAATACTGCCCTCAGCGATTTTGGTATATCAGCCATCAGATCATTAATCGATTGGCCTGATGACGAATAGGCAGAATATTTAGCCATTCCAGATGCAACCAAAAGAAAAACACCGATGCTCCAAAAGATAAGCGCTTTTCGATGAGACTTCAATTCTTTTAAATATATATTCATGACCAAACCCCTCCGATTAGCTCTCTATATGCATAGCCAAAATTCTTATACAGCATGGATATCCTTCTTGGTATAGACGACATAACTAGCTGAAATGGCAAGAATAATAATGACTGCACCAACAATCAAAAATGAAGCTTCATAGCTCGAATGTTTAATAATATAGGCGGTGTCAAAATATTTAAAAGGAGAAAAATAACGTTTCACTTCATCCCCAGTCGTATCACTGAACATTCCCAGAAAGTAGAATGCAAAGACGGAAGCAAGCGATACTGTCAGGACAGATTTGATCTTTCGGACCATAACGGAAATGATGATTCCTAAAGCCAGGAAAATCATTTGAATGAAAAAAATCGTAAGCGAAAGCAAAAAGAACGTTTTCAAGCTAAAATCATCGGTCTTAACTTGTATTGCCACAAAGCTGGCTGCAGCAAAATAAACAATATTCGTCATGGCAATTGAAACGAATGCTGCCAATAACTTGGCTGTCAAAATTTTAGTCCGGGTAACAGGCTTCGTCAGCAAAAAGTCCGCCGTTTTTTCACGGACTTCCTTGCTGACAATGGAAGTACCGAGATTCATCGCCTGGATTGCTGCGCAAAGAGTAATAAAAGATAGTGGGAAGCTATAGAATTTGAGAATAGTAAAGAAATTTTCTTGATTAAATCCGAGCGCATTTCTTATCGCCTCTGGATAACTCTCCAAAATTTTCATAAAACCTTCTGCATCCGCTGCAAATGAAGAATACATCGACATAAAAATGACGATGATCGCAATTAACGATAGCGACCATATAATCGTAGACTTCCGATACGCCTTCAATTCATGCAAAAATATATTCATAGGGTCTTAGGCCTCCTTTTCATAGTAATGCATAAAGATCTCCTCAAGGTCCGGCTCTTCTATCCAAAGATTCGTGATTTCTATGTCGGCTATTTTTTTCATAATCGTATTGATATTTCCCTTAAATATAAAGCTGGCAACATTATTTTTTACCTCTAAATTGTTGACACCCGCTAGATTAAAATAATTTTGTTCAAACATTGAATTTGCTTCAATTTTGAATTTTTTATAGGTGTTTTCTTGTAAAGTACTGATTTTCTCAACTGTAACGATTTTCCCCTCTTTAATTATGGCAACACGATTACATAATCGCTGTACCTCACTTAAGATGTGAGAAGAAAAAAGTATTGTGGCGCCTTTTTTATTCTCTTCCTCAAGCAATTCGAAGAATTTTTGCTGCATGAGAGGATCAAGTCCACTCGTAGGTTCATCGAGAATGATCAGCTTCGGCTCATGAAGAAGCCCTTGAACAATTCCGACCTTCTTTTTGTTTCCTAAAGAGAGGTCATCAATTTTTTTATTAAGGTCCAAGTCCATGATTTCAGCCAATTCTCTTATTCTCTTATTGCAATCTTTTTTATAAAAGCTAGCTGAATATTTTAATAAATCTTTTACTTTCATATTTTCATAATAAAATACTTCTGAAGGTAAATAGCCGATTTCCTTTTTAATTTCAGGAGCTGATTGTATACAATCCTTTCCAAAAATTGCTGCACTGCCGCTTGTAGGATAGATGAGTGATAAAAGCGTACGGATCGTTGTCGATTTCCCAGCGCCGTTTGGTCCAATAAAACCGAAAATCTCACCCTGTTCAACAGTAAAACTAATATCGGATATCCCTCTCGCCTTGCCGTAAGTTTTGGTTAGGTTTTTAATTTCTATTACGTTCATTTAGTAATACCTCCCTTTTTTCTCTTCCCTCACTAATACGGTATGACCAATTCTGTAATATGATTGATCACCTCCTTACTCATATAAAGAATTTCTTAGTATTTTTAGGTATTCTTCCATTTCTGCCATTGTCTCTTCGCTATCGATTTTCTCCAGGGATTGGGACAATACTTTATCTTGCATTTGATAGGCGAAACCTTCCAATGTCCAATTAATTATGTTGATCGCCTTTTTGATATCGATCCCTTTTTTAAATTTGGAAAGATCAATATCGGAAAATAATTTATTGTAGGAACTATCCAATAATTCTTTCGCCCTGAGGTTAATATCGATTTTTATTTCAGGGGAGGTGTCTTTATAAAGTGACTTAACAAAGTTTAACATTTCAGGATAAATTTGATATACTTTGATTTTCAGCAATGCGATTTGCCGATAGCGGACAAATATGTCTTTTTCATCCCAGTTTATTCTTTCCATAATTTTTTCCATTAAAATATCGATCACGTGATCATACAAAAATAAATATAATTGCTTTTTATTTTGAAAATAATGGAATAACAATCCCTTTGATATTCCCGCTTCCTTGACGATTTCATTTGTTGATGCCTTATCATATCCGTTCTGGGCAAATTCCTTCATTGCTGCATTTATGATACGATCTTGTTTTTCCTTATCCAGATTCAAAAATTTTGAAAACATGCTAAGCAGCCCTCTTTCTACATTGGTCCTCACTAGGTTGTTGACCATATCGGTCAATTTCATTGTAATTCTGTTGACCTCTCTGGTCAATAGTGATCAAGCTATATTTTTTCAAAAGAAATGAAAATGTCGCTCTGTCTGCAAATCTATTGCTTCTCCCATTGCTGTTAGTTGATAAAAATGGACTTTCTCTATTTTTAATCGGTATTGTTTACTACTCAATTGAAAAGAAATCAAGGTAAAAATCTCGAATTCGAGATTTAATTATTTTGTTTTATTAATAGTTGGGTTAGAACGGATAGCTTATACACAGCATTGGAAAATATGCAGGATCAGCTTTTTCGAAATTTTAGCAGGTGCTTTATTGTCAATATATTTAGACCTAAAAGCACCTGCTTTTTAAATGAAAATCTATCATGTTTTATTTTGTAGGTCATTTTATGAAGCCGAACTTCTTTTACTTTAGGTGCAGAAAACACTTAAATAACAAATCATTTTTCAAATAAACATTTCAGTTTTTCAATTTAAAAAAGAAGCTGCTGCTGCAACTTCTTTTCTTCAGTCCTATTTTAATGTTTCTAGGATTTCATCGAGACAGTCAAATTGAGAAGACATTCCCTCAACGACTCCCATTTCAACAATTTTCTTCAGTTCTTCTTCTGAAGATAACTGAGAACGTATTGTTAGTTTTGTTAGTTCGCCTTTATCATCAAACAGCATAGTAATGATCATTTCTGGCATTTGATCTGATGTGCTGCCATCTTTGTCGGAGAATGCATCGACATAGACAATTTTTTCAGGGACAACAATTTCTTTGTAGGTAGCTTTGCCCCATGATTCCATCCCATAAAATTCACCCTGGTTATTATCCTCACAGCGCATACAGTAATGCCAGACACCCTCAGGTTTAAATTCAAACGTTTTATTTTCTGTTTTCCATCCTTGCGGTCCCCACCAGCTGGCAAGATGCTTGGAATCTGAGAATGCTTTAAAAACAAGCTCCCTTGGTGCATTGAATGTTCTCTCCATAATAAGTTCTTTGCCTTCGACACGTGAAGTCATATTTACAATCCCTTTATTTGTTGACATGATTCATTCCTTTGTCATTCTTCTCGTTATCCTTTAATTCCTGCAAATAATCATCAAGTCTGTCTAACCTATCGTGCCAGACACGCTGAAAGGAATCAAGCCATCCTTCGAGATCCTGAAATGGCTGTGCCCGCAGCTTGTAAATTCGCCGGTTGGCAGCCGCCTCTGCCTCTACAAGGCCAGACTCGCTGAGAATACGGAGATGTTTGGACGTTTGAGGCTGAAGCAGATGAAGCCGTTCAGCAATTTCTCCCACAGTAAGCGGACCATCACGCAATAATTCTACAATTCGCTGTCGGTTGGGCTCTGCAAGTGCATTCAAAGTTGCTGTAATGTTCATGCCCATCATCCATTCTCCTTTCTATTTTAAATATAACCCAAAGTGAATATTCTCATAAAGGAATATTTAATTTTATTTGAAAATTTCTTCAACACACAAAAAAATGCTCCCAGATGAATGGGGAGCACGTTCCTTATTATTCCTTATCTTTCTTCGCCCACATGCACAACTTGCTTGGAAACTATAGCATCTTCTTTTAATTTGAATAGCGGAAGAATTAGCAGTGTTGCCATTAAGAACAAGACTCCTGAAACCGTGTAAACGCCTGATAGAGATAGTGGGTTTTTAAGCAGTCCAGCAACGGACATTCCGGCTACCATCATTCCCATAAATAATGGGTTCAGTACTCCGTTCACACGGCCAACAAAGGATTCATCCGTGTTTTTAAGAATTAGTGTATTAATCCCAATATGAATACATGGGAAAAACATGCCGTTTAACAGCTGCAAGGCGATCGTGAGCGGAAAGCTCGTTGACCAGCCGATGCTGATGGTAAAGATCATACTTGTGAATATACCGATTGCCAGTAGCTTTTGCGGCGAGATTTTTTTAGAGAAAGCCATTACAATACCGCCTCCGGCAAGCATTCCGATTCCATTAGCCATGATCAGCCACTGCAGATAATCTTTGGACAACCCCAGGTTTTCGATGGTAATAAAGATCATCAGCGGAGAGATCAGTCCTACTGCTAAGCCACAAGCGGCGAAGATTCCGCCCATTGTTGTAAGAACCTTTTTACCCATTACATAACGGAAGCCATCTGCAAGTTCCTTCTTGAAGCTGCTTACTTCATCCGTTTTTTCTTTTTCAAGATCACGCGGAAGGAACGTTAATACGGCAGCAGATAACAGGAACATAACACCCATCACAATAATTGAGGTGTAGATACCGTAAGACTGATAGACTATTGTGCCGATTACTGGTCCAATGACCATGAAAACAGCCATTAAGGATTGAAAGATGGCCATCGCAGATTGCAATTGCTCTTCTGGTACGTGCTGTTTTAGCAGCCTCATTGCAGAAGGCATTGAGAACTGTGACAAAATCGCTGAAACCAGTGTTGCAAAAAAGATGGCGTGCCATGAACCGTAAATAAGTGTTAATAATACGATAAAGATTGACAGCGCTGACAGTATATCACACCATACCATGGTTAGTTTAGGCTTCCACCTGTCAGCAAATGTCCCTCCAATGATTGAAAAGATAAAAATTGGTGCGAACTCTGCAATTGAAATGAGTGATACATATACGGGATCGTTATTCGTTAGTTCCGTAACATACAATAAAATTGCAAAATTTCGGATCCAAATGCCTAGCTGCAATAAAAAGTTAGAGCCCATTATTGCAAGGACGATTCGATTTGCAAATAGATTTCCTGAAGGCTTTTCTTGCAGTGAAACAGCATCATTTGTGTATTTTTCCATGTATTATCATGCCTTTCCAGCTTGTAAAATTGTTGCGTTGATAGCTATTTTTCTATTAAGAAATGTAAATAGTTAACATGATCCCCTTTCTTTTGCAAGTTAAGACTTCAAACGAATTGGCGTCCTAAAATGAGTCGACTTATATATTCTGCTTCCCTACAAGAAGTCCCTCCTATTTCCATGTAAATAATCCAACTTTTTTTATAAAGAATTTGTTTTTCTTTTACCAATGAAAATTATATATTATTTTCAATAGATAAATCCATATAATGTCAAAATTTATTTATTGATTAAAAAAAGTGCTGTTTCGCCAGCACTTTTGCCAAGTATTATTTCATCTTTTTTGCCATCCCGTGCCACAAATAATAAACCTCTTCACACAATGCAGCGGTATCTTGCTGGATCCATCCTAAAACATCCCTCAATTTTCGCTCTTGCTCAGATATGGGGACAATGCCCCTTCCAATCTCAAGCATTATGATAATCACTTCACGGTCCAAATCGAGCTGGTTTTTCATATGAAGCCGATAGCTTTCCCTAATTTCATAATGATCCCTTTTTAACTTGATCTCTTTCATAATCCAATTTTCAAACCCCTCTAAAACAAGTGGCGTTTTGGAATTATTAAGCTCCCAAGTATGAGATAATTGCTGTCCTTCGTATGAAGAAACCCATGCTGCATCATTCCATTTGCTTTTTACAAACTTCCTTTTGCCGCTGCAGGCTCCGCCGATAATGAGATGCACCTCCACTCTCCCCCTTCTTTTTGTAAATGTAAGACAGCCGCTTGTCCAAAAGGTGCAGCAACGTCCCAATAAGACAAATCCTGAATCAGTTCAGACACTATCTTCCTAATGACTCCACCATGTGTAATAATAGCTATGCTTTTGACGTTCTGATTTAAAATGTCATTTATAAAAGATGCAATTCGTTTATGAAATTCTTCACCACTTTCTCCATTTGGCGTGCTGGTTTTTTCCCAGTGCTGCAGCCAATATGAATAGTGAGAATCATTTTTCAGTTCATCGTACGTTTGGCCTTCCCACTCACCAAAGTCCAGTTCCCTTAACCGTTCATCAGTAAGAAACGGTGTATCAGGATACAAAAAATCTGCGGTCTGCTGACAGCGCAATAAGTCACTTGAATATACAGCATCAGGAAGCCCTTGTGATAAGTAACGCTTAAGAGATTCATAGCTCAAAAGCGAGTCTTTTAAAACGGGTAGATCCATGTGGCCTAAATACTTTTTCTCTTTATTCCAGCTTGTCATACTATGCCTGATAATAACAAGCTGTAAAGAACGGCAAGATTCCATAGTTCAGCCCCCTCAATTGATGCACCGACAGTGTCTCCGTTTATTCCATTAAAATGGCTGGAAGCCCACCTTCCGAATAAAAAAGAAAAAAAGAGCTGCAAAATGAATATCACCATAAATTCCACTGGGAAAATTATGAAAGGAAGCAGCCAGCAAGCAGCCATCACGATATCCAATTTTGATAAATGCTTCTTCCAATAGAATGCCATTCCTGTCTTTTGAAAGGGTTCAAAAAGATACAGATGCAATAATGCCTGAAACCTTGAAATCACAGGAATGAAAATAAGATATACCCCGTTATTTTCATTCTCAAAATCTAAAATAGAATACAGCAGCATAAATTTCCAAATCAGTAAAAAAAGAGCGGCAAGCACGGCAAAACTGCCAACACGAGAGTCTTTTAAAATCTCAATCTTTTTTTCCGCGCTGCCATTTGAACCGACTGCATCAGCAACATCCATCACTCCGTCTAAATGAAGACCTCCAGTTAAGAATACCCACAGAGTCAGAAGGATCAATGTCATCAAATAAAGCGGTATGAAATTGTTTAATGAAAGATACAGCAAATACAGAAATCCGCCTATTACGAATCCTGCCATAGGATAAAACCGTAGTGCCCACTTCAGCGTTTTATCATCAATTGGGCAATTCACAGGTAACGGAATTCTAGTTAAAAACTGCAGCGCAAGAACAGCTCCGAATAAAACATTTTTCATATCTGCTCTCCTTCTGCCAATGAAACATAAGGACTTAATACACCATTCTTCTTCCAAATGATTGGTGTACCGCAAACCGTTTCTATAACAGTGTCGGACGCTATTACAATATGCTTATGTAAAGCCTCAAGACAGCTGATATAGCGCATTACATGCAAATCATGAATAGGTACCCCTTCATTCACATCATTTGAAACAATATACAGTGAAAAAGATCTAATTTCTGCTATGGATAGCACCGATTCTAAACGCTTAAATATAGCAGTATGTGATAGGTTTTCACTAAACATCAAATGACTCGTCCAAACGGTTAAGCAATCAATAAGTATGACCGATCCTTCTGGTAATTCATCTATTGCTTCATCAATGTAATATGGCTCTTCAATTGTTTCCCAAATATCTCCTCTGTCATGCTTATGTATAGCAATACGGTCAGCCATTTCTTCTCCCGTATTTTTAGCAGCAGTGGCAATGTAGAAAAGTCTGCCATCTTTTAATGATTCAAAAACTTCCACAGCTAGTTTTTCTGCCAATGAGCTTTTCCCTGACCGTGCTCCTCCAGAAATAAATGTAATCATAAATGGTTTCTCCATTTTTTCAAAGCAGTGAGCAGCACCCTATTCTCTTCCCTTGATCTAATTGCAAGACGAACAGACGAACCTTCTATTAGAGGGAAATTATTTGTATGCCTCGCAAGGATCCCTTCATTTGCAAGAAACAATAACAATGGCTCATGGTTTTCAAGTTTCGGATCATTCAGCAAATAAAAATTCACTTTTGTTTCAGATGGATTGAAGTTAAGGGCCAGAAGTTCGGTTTTTAACCAGCGCCATTCTTCTTTAAGCCATTGTTTTGTTTCTTCAAGGTGATCATATGTATGAGGCAGGGCATGAATCATTGACAGTGCAACGCAGTTGACGCTCCATGGAGTCGTCAAGGCTCTCAGCTTTTTAATAATCGTTTCATTAGCCAAAATATAACCGGACCTTATTCCAGGTACAGCGTAAATTTTTGTAAGTGATCGAATAATAATGAGATTTGAATAGTGTTCCAGCAAATCTTTTAAGCTCTCATCTTGCTTGTCTATAAAATGAATAAAAGCTTCATCGATTACTACATATATTCCATTTAGCAGAGTGTTTTTTAACAGCTTCTGAATCGATTTTTTCTCAATCATCTCTCCTGTGGGATTATTAGGTCTGCACAGGAATAGGACATCACATTGTTCTTTCTTCCCATTTTTAATATCCTCAAATCGCAGATTGAAGACTTTCACATCATGACTAAGGCATGCGCGTTCATATTCGCTGAACGTAGGCTGGAGAATACCGGCTTTCCCGTTTTGAAACATCTTGGAAACAAGAAAGATGGCTTCTGCTCCTCCATTGGTCAGCAGAAGGTTCTTCTCTTTTACACCTTCAAATTCAGCCAGAATTTCTCTCTCTTCTGGATATTCAGGATCCGGATAGATACTGCTGAGAAGATCGATGCTCTTATGCATGACCTTTATCATTTCGCCAGGTGTTCCCAAAGGATTTAAATTTGCACTAAAATCGAGGAATTCTTTCTTCGTAATCCCTTTCTTCTGAAGAACAGCTTGTATACTTGCAGATTTCCCTCCATGCTGTGGCCACATTTTCTTACCTCCCAATTGCCAAAATGATGAAATATACTGATAGAAAAATAATCCATGCCCCGTTCATGATTGTGATTGCTTTTTTTATATGTATAGAAGTAAGAGGTTCCAGCGGCTCACCCAATTTGGCACGCTCGGAAATCGCTCCGCCATAAATGTTGATTCCGCCAAGCTGTACTCCCAGCAGAGCGGCTGTCATTGCTTCAGGCCAGCCGCTGTTTGGACTGGGATGCTTTGGTGCATCTCTTTTCGTGATATGTATCGCATGTGCTTTTCTCATTTGCTTCAAGAATAAACTGCTTATCCACATACAAGCTGCGCAAATACGTGCCGGAATCCAGTTCAGAACATCATCAAGTCTGGCTGAACCATACCCAAAGTCAATATATCTCTCATTCTTGTATCCAACCATTGAGTCGAGTGTGTTTACGGCTCTGTATGCGAGCGCAAGTGGTGCACCCCCTATGATAGCGAAGAATAACGGAGAAATAATCGCATCTACTGTGTTTTCAGCAACTGTTTCTACAGTTCCTCTGACAACTTCTGAGGAAGGAAGATGAACGGTTTCTCGGCCTACAATAAAACCAAGCTTTTTTCTTGCTTCAGTCAGGTCACCTGCAATTAGCGGCTTATAAATTTCAATAGCAGCATCCCTTAACCCCTTGATGGCGATTGTTGTTGAAATGAGATAAACCTCAAAGATCCATCCAAGAAAGAAATGGGTTGAATACAGTAGTTTTAATAAAATATACGAACAAATAAACACAGATAAAGGCAATAGAAATGCGAGGATTATTCCCTTGAACTTTTTCCTGTTTCCTTTATTCCAAACTTTTTCCATAATGGAAATGAGTTTCCCAAACAAAACAACAGGATGAGGAATCCGTCTTGGGTCTCCTATAGCTAAATCAAGCAGCACACTTAGCAGAATCAGCAATGCGGTTTGTTCAGCGAATAGAAACATGCTGTTCCCTCAAACCTTTTAATGCCGTTTTCAGCAGTTCTCCAGCTGATTCAAAGATGCCATCTAAATCTGTAAGTCTTGGGGCATTGGGAGTTTTTCGCACACCGATGGCAATTTTGGAGCTTGTTCCATTGGTTTTTTGGGACTGAATCTTCAATTCATTCAATTTGAGAGATAAGTTAATAAGGTCTCGATCCATAAGAGGTGCATCAGTCAATATAGCGATATGTATATCAAGATCAAGAGGAGAATAAGACACAATGACTATAAAGGAGTACCTGCTTTGGTTCTTGATGATGTGATTTTGACTTAACGATTCAGGATTTGACTCACGCGAATTTTCTGTTATAGACCATAACATATGCGGTTCTCTGCTTGTGAAAACGATCGATTCTTCATTGTCAGCTATTTCATCATGGGTAAATATCCATTGTTTGCTCCAGGTAAAACCCTTGCCATTAGTACCTGCTGAGAGGGTCCTGAAAGCCTGATTCAGATTTACATATGTTGAATGCGCCATCTTATTAACTTGGACTGCAGACATAAGATCTGAATTCCCCTCATGAATATAATCAGGAGCAAGTGAAATTTGTGTTTTCGAAACAGAGGGATGATAAGTGAAATTCATGTTTACTTCGTACACATCAGTGAATGAACTTTCATTCTTTAAATGTAAACCCTCGTATATTCCTGCAAACTCGCCGTTTTTCAGTAATCCAACCTTATCAGCATATAGGGATGCAAGATTAATATCATGTAAGATTGCAAGGACTGTCAGGTTCGTGCTTTTTTGAAGCTTTTTCAATAAATCCAAGAGCTCCATCGTATGCTTTACATCCAGATGGTTTGTCGGTTCATCCAATAATAGCAGTTCAGGCTCCTGGGCCAATGCTTTTGCCAAAAGAACTCTTTGTTTTTCCCCTCCGCTTAAAGAATGATAGGGGCGTTGTCTATATTCCCATACAGAGGTTTGAACCATAGCATCTTCTACCGCTTTTTTATCAGCGTTTGTGCTTTCTTGAAAAAACAGCGATTTTTGATAGGGATACCTTCCAAGCATGACAATCTCTTCTACTGTAAAATCAAGACCGGCTTCGTTTTCCTGTGTCATGACCGCTGCTTTTTTAGCAAGCTCTCTTTGTGAAAAAGAAGCAATTGGCTTTGAATCCAGAATCATGTCTCCGCTATGAACAGGCAATGCTCCCATGATCAGGCGAATAATCGTTGTTTTTCCGCTGCCATTCGGACCTAATAAGGCGAAAAAATGGCCCCTTTCAATTCCAAAGGAAAGGTCCCGTACGACCGCTTTTTTATGATCATATCCTCCTGTCAGGTTCTTAACTTGTAACATATACATCCTTCTTTCATTTAGAGGTGTGCCATTTTCTTTTTTCTATTTTTTATGAGCAAAAGGGTAAATATCGGAGAGCCGATTAACGCGGTGACAACTCCAATAGGAAGTTCTTTAGGCGAAATGACAGAACGGGCAAGAAGATCGGCCAAAACAAGGTATCCTCCTCCGAACAGCATCGAGAGCGGGAGTACAATCCGATGATTTGCACCTGCTAAAAGACGCACTAGATGAGGGATCACAAGTCCAACAAAGCCTATTGCTCCAGATACGGCTACAGCGCTTCCTGTTAAAATGGATGCTGCAAATAAGATCATTGTTTTTTTTCTCTTTACATTCATTCCTGAGTAAAGTGCTGACTGTTCACCTAATGCCATATTATTAAGTTCGCGGAAATGAAACAGGATGATAATGGCACCAATAATAAAGAACGGCACCAATAATTGAACATGCCCCCACCCCCGCATGGCGACACTTCCCATAATCCAATATAGGATTTGACTGATGTCTTCCCTTGGAATTAAGGCGATCAGCAAGGAAATAAAGGCACTAATAAATGAAGAGATGATAATGCCGGCAAGAATAATGGTTTCATTCGTAAGCTTACCGCTTGCCAAATGTGTAAGGGCAAAGACAATTAACAAAATGATCATACCGAAGAGGATGGCAACGATCGGCAATGTGAAGCTGCCTAAAATCGTAATTTGGATTTGAAAAAATATGATGATAACGGCACCTAAGGAAGCTCCTGATGAAACACCAATTGTATAAGGGTCTGCAAGCGGATTCTGCAGCAGGCCCTGAAAGGCAGCACCGGCAAGTGATAAAGAAGCTCCTACAAAAAAAGCGAGCAGCACTCTAGAAAACCGTATTTCCCAAATGATCATCTCTGTGCTTTGTTCTCCTTGATACAGCTGGATATTGAGTATTTTGCCTGCAATAATTTTGAAAATATCAGGGACGGTTACAGAAACCGCCCCAATAAATACTGCTATGATCATACTGGTGATTGCAAAGACTGCTGAAAATAGAATCAGCAATCGATTCTTATTACTTGAAAATATCTGGATAAATGAGTTTCCCAAGCTCCTCAACTCCAGCTGCTAAACGCGGGCCAGGACGAGTAACCATATCGCTGTCTACGTCAAATACCTGTTTATTTTGAACAGCTTTTACTTCCTTCCATCCGCTGCGGTTCAGGACTTGATCAGCAGGATTTTCTACGTAATAACCATATGTTGTTACGATTACATCAGGATTGCTGCTCACGGTTTTTTCTTCGTCCATTTTCACCCAGCCTTCTTCTGCTTTTGCGACATTATCAGCATGAATTATTTCAAGCATTTCATTCATAAATGTCCCCTTGCCTGTAGTAAAGATATCCGGCTGAGGAGAGACCTCAATCCAAACGCGTTTTTGTTCTTTGACTGCTTCTGCTTTTTTCTTAATGACTTCGACTTTTTTATTCATGTCCAAAATGATTTCATCTGCTTTATCTAAAGTTCCAGTGGCTTTCCCTACTGTTCGGATTGCTGTATAAACCTGCTCAAATGAATTTTGTGAGCCAACAATAAAAACTTTGATTCCTGCTGCTTCAAACTGCTTAATGATTTCTCCATGATTTTGGGCATGGTAATCCTGTAAAAAAGCTACATCTGGCTGCAATGCTAAAATTTTCTCTGCATTTAAGTCCTGTGCTCCAACTTTTTCTTTCTCTAATGCAGCTTTAGGATAGTTATCGTAATCTGAAACACCAACTATCTCTTGTTCAAGGCCAAGTGCAAAAAGAATTTCTGTCGTGCTTGGCAGCAATGATACGATTTTTTCAGGCTTTTCTTCTAACGTTACCTCTTTCCCAATATCATCTGTAACGGTAACCGGATAGGCCTGTTCCTTGCTTTTTGACTGCTCAGTCTGGTCCACGCTCTTACTTGCTTCTTTAGTTTCTTCTCCCTGGGTGCAGCCAGTTAAAATCCCCGCTAATAAAACCATAATTAGTGCAAAAATACTAAAATATTTACCGAAAATCGTTTTCATTCATAATTCCCGCCTTTTATTTAATTGTCTCTTTCTTTTCTGCAATGCTTTCCTTTGACACACCTGCATGATCAAAGGTCGCCATTTCCTTTACCATTTTTGTGGCAGCTTCAACTAAAGGATATGCCAGTACTGCCCCGCTGCCTTCACCAAGCCTCATATCTAAAGAGAGAAGCGGCTTTTTTCCTAATAAATTGAGAACATGAAGATGTCCAGGTTCAACCGATAGATGACCTGCAATCAAGTAATCCCGCAAATGGTCATTTAGTTTTGATGCAATGAGGGCAGATGTTGTGCAAATAAAACCGTCTAATAGAATCGGAATCTTTTTCGATGCCGCAAAAAGCATTGCTCCAGCCATTGCGCCAATTTCAAAACCTCCAACCTTAGAAAGAACGTCTATCGGGTCATTGGCATTAGGTTTTAAAAAGTGAAGCGCTTTGTTAATGACCTCTGCTTTGTGTGCAACTTGCTTTGATTGGATGCCTGTTCCTGTCCCTGTGAGCTCTTCTGCAGGCAATCCGCTGAATGCTGCTGCGACTGCACTGCTTGATGCCGTATTACCAATCCCCATTTCTCCAACAATTAAAAGCTTTGCTCCTTTTTCAATCATGGCTTTTGCACTTTCCATGCCAGCTTCTAGCGAACGAATAGCATCCATTCTTGTCATGGCAGGTTCAATGGCAAAATTCTTTGTTCCATAGCCAATCTTTACTGAGTGAACACCAGGGATGTCAGCTTTTACTCCAACATCGACAATTTCTAATAAGCCATTCACATGCTTTGTAAATACATTGATGGCTGCTCCCCCGCTTAAAAAATTCATCACCATTTGAGCTGTGACCTCTTGAGGATAGGCAGAAACACCTTCCTCTGCAACACCATGGTCGGCTGCAAAGACGATGACTCCAGGAGGCGATACTTCAGGAATAAGGCTTGCCGTGATTTCTGACAGCTGCACTGCAACCTTTTCAATTGCTCCAAGACTATTAACCGGTTTAGTTAACGTATTTATGTGTTTAAATGCTTCAGATCCTTTTTGTTTATTTACTGGCTTTATTGCAGCAATTAGCTTAAATATATCAGTCACTGGTTTTTCACCTCCTTAAACGTTTTCATCATTTCATAAATGGTTTTCATATTAATAGAACTTCTAACGTGATCGGCCAGTCTGTCAAACTCGTTTTCCTTGAATTGACGGAAACGGAGCGAGCGCTCAATCGGAATTAAACCCTTTTTCACGCGAAGATTATTTAAATAGACTCCTCTAAACTCATCGTTATGGAAAACATCATGCAAATACGTACCGATTACTTGTCCATTATGAAGCGAGCAGCCTTCATTTTCACCTGAAAGAACGGAAAAGGGTTCGGTGGGCTGGAGCGTTTCCGATTGTCCCATATGTATTTCATATCCAGTTAAAGGGAGGCTTTCATAATCTTTTATGGCACAAATTCCTTCTGATCGGATTGTTTTCTTTTCAGCAAATAATGTTGTTTGAATAGGGAAAATACCGATTGCGTCAAGCTCTTGATAAATGGATTCAATGCCATTTGGATCAATCAGTTTATCCCCGAGCATTTGAAAGCCTCCGCAGATTCCTGCGATATAGATTCCTTTTTTGAAAGAAGAATTTATTTTTTCAAGGAGCCCTGTTTGCTGTAAAAACAATAAATCTTCTGCCGTGTTTTTTGTTCCCGGAAGAATAATGCAATCCGGATTTCCAAACTGCGAAGCTTTTTTTACAAACCTGATATTTACATCTGGCTCCAGTCTTAATGGATCAATATCTGTAAAGTTAGACATTCTTGGGTAAGAGAGAACCGCAATATCCAGCTCAGCCTCATTATTTGTTCCTTGCGAATACTGGTTTAGCACTAGTGAATCTTCACCATCAATTTCAAGATCAGGCAAAAATGGAATCACCCCAAGCACAGGAAGACCAGTATACTCCTCAAACCAGTCTAGTCCAGGCTGAAGCAATGATAGATCACCTCTGAATTTATTGATGACGACTCCAGTCACCCGCTTTCGGTCTTCTGGAGAAAGAAGCTGGAGTGTTCCTACGAGACTGGCAAAGACGCCGCCTTTATCAATATCGCCAATTAGGATCACAGGAGCATCTGAAAGAGCTGCGACTCTCATATTTACGAGCTCGCGATCATTTAAATTGATTTCAGCAGGAGAACCAGCCCCTTCAATAACGATAACTTCATAGTCTTTTGATAGATTTAGAAGTGACTCTTTAATCGCACGCAAACCTATTTGAAAAAAATCTTCTCTATACTGGGCAGCTTTCATATTGGCAAATGGCTTCCCATGAAAAACCACTTGGGATTCCATTTCTTTGGAAGGCTTGATCAAAATAGGGTTCATATCGGTCGTAGCTTCAATAGCAGCCGCTTCCGCCTGCACACCCTGGGCTCTGCCAATTTCTTTGCCATCTTTCGTAATATAAGAGTTTAAGGCCATATTTTGTGATTTGAAAGGTGCTGTTTTAAATCCGTCTTGATAAAAAATTCGGCAAAGTGCAGTGACCAGCATGCTTTTACCGGCATCGGAGTGTGTGCCCTGTATCATCAGCTTCATTGTTTTAGAAAGACCTTGTTCATCCGAAGCCTCAATATTCAATCCCATAAATCGCCTCTACACCTTCATCATAGTAGTGCTTTTCCACATTGATCACAGACACAAGGTCAGCGATCTCCTTTATTTCGTCTTTTGCATCTCTTCCTGTAAGAACAACATGAACATGTGGAGGACGATTTTTAATCGTATGTATGACTTCCTCAATCGGCAGTACATCATTTATCGGAAAAGTATGTATCGCCAGTGCATTATTGATTTCATCGAGAATGACGAGATTATACTTCCCGCACATAATTTTTTCCTTAGCAAGATTCCATGCAGATTTTAACGCTTGCCGGTGCTCATCAGGTGTTTTTGTCCATGTAAATCCAACGCCGAGCTGATGGATTTCTGCACCGTTTAGTTTTTCAAGTACATTTTTTTCTCCATAGGTTCTATCAGGTGATTTAATAAATTGCAGCATGGAGACTTTCATATCTCTTCCAATCGCCCGAACGGCAAGTCCAATGGCTGCCGTAGTTTTACCTTTGCCATTCCCCGTATAAACAAGTATTCTTCCATTTTGATCATTCACTGTTACCCATCCATCTCCCATCTTTTAATAATAAATATAAAAAAGACCTTGAACTGAAGTCAGTCAAGGCCTTTAATAAGCTAAATAAAACGCACAATAAGGGTTCCTGACTTATTCTTCCCACCGAAAAACAAGCAAAAACTTTAAAAGCAGGTCTCCTGGCTTCACGCTTCATTTCCGTTTGACCCTTCCCGACTCTTCAAGTCAGTGGGCATTTCAAACGAATCTGCGTTTACAGTAGCGGGGGCTGCACCGGATTTTCACCGGTTTCCCTATTATCCTAGCAATTAGGCACTTTTAAAGAATCATATTTTTTTGTTCATTGTAATCTATTCATCTGGAAATGTCATCAAATTCTTTTTTGCCTTCCAAAAGAATATCTGATTCAGGTTATTTAGAGATCATTGTTAAATCCTCAAGCTCGAGGCGCGTTGTTGTCTCCATTTGAAGTTTCTCTCCAAATCTCAGTTCAATCGTCTTTTTAAATAATGGCCCATCAAACACAAAGGTATGATACTCACCTGCCTCACCCATAGGACATATCGGCTGTGAGTGCATTCTTTCGATTAGTTCCTGATCAATTTCCTTGCCAAGCCATGTATCATCAAGCACATCATTCTGAGTTCTTATGATGACTGCTTTATATCCGCTGTTTGCAAATGCTTGAAGAGCTTGCGCTGCTTCCTTTTTCTCCATCCATAGCGGGTAAAGTGCTTCTACTCCCGCTGAGTCTGTAACCTTTTCTCCCCAGGTGCGGTGTTCATCTAGATATAAATCCCCGAAAGCTGCACTTGTAAGGCTGTATTTTTTCTTCAAGTGTTTAAGTGCGTCTATAAAACTCTGCGTATATCCTTCAAATGTGCATTCTATGAAATGGACCGGAATTCCTAATGCCTCGCTTTGAAACTGTATGGCTTCCATTTTTTCTCCATGGCCAAACGTTCTTCCGATCTCTGCTGGTACAGTTGTTATTAGACAAACAATCTCATGACCTTGTTGTATAAGCTTATGGAGCGCCATACAGCCATCTTTGCCGCCGCTCCATGATAGAGCGA
Source organism: Bacillus sp. UMB0893 (assembly GCF_002858905.1). Lineage (NCBI taxonomy): Bacteria > Bacillati > Bacillota > Bacilli > Caryophanales > Bacillaceae > Bacillus > Bacillus sp. UMB0893. The sequence goes on from NZ_PKLB01000002.1 coordinate 178,500, forward strand.
TTTTTTTTACCATCCTATTCATCACATCACTTTCAATAGTTGGATCATTCATTTTCTTCGTTAAATTCACGTTTGAATTCAGCTGTTTTATCGATAGCCTAATCTTCATAATAGTATCTCAATATTCCTATGTAAAGAATCTAACAAACAAAAATCGTCAGCTCCTATTAAATACTAGGATACCGACGATTATTGTCTGCAGATAAAGATGCCGCAAAATGATAAGAGGCTATTCGTTATCAAGCGCTATTTTTATTGCTGTCCGATACAAAAGTTCTGCACCAAGTGAGATATCTTCCATTGTTGAATACTCTTTTGGATTATGGCTAATCCCGTCTTTACATCGAACAAAGATCATTCCATATTCACATTCGTAGGACATGGCCAGTGAATCGTGAAAGGGTCCGCTCATTAATTCAATTGGTTTTAATCCCATTTCACTGCTTTCGTTCCTCATGACTTGCATAATTCTTTCAGAACAATATCGGGGTTCACTATTTGTATCTTCAATAATTTTATAGGTTAAATCATGGTATTCTGCTATGTCATGTATTTTTTTTCTTAATTTCTCTTCCATTTGATTCCGTCTTTCAATCTCAATATCTCTTAAGTCAATGGTGAATTGGACCTTCTCTGGAATAATGTTTCTGGAGTCAGGAAATATGTTCATGCTTCCAACTGTACCGACTGTTGGTGCTTCCACATCCTGGCCCGCTAATTCATTAAGGGCAACAACAATTTTGGCTGCACCAACTAACGCATCCTGCCGCATATGCATTGGTACAGATCCTGCATGTCCAGCGAAACCTTCTAATTCCACAGTCAGCCATAATGGTCCAGAAATTCCAGTTACAATTCCAACTGGTGTTTTTTTCGCTTCAAGGATCGGACCTTGTTCAATATGCATTTCAAGAAAAGCAGAAATACTTCCTGCCGGATACTCTGATTCCATAAACTTTCTCGGATCACAGCCGAAATCCTCCAATGCTTGCCTTCTGGTGATTCCATTTTTATCTTTCCGTTCCAATTCACCCTCTTCCAGTTTTCCGAGCATTCCTCTAACGCCGAACAACCCTTTATTAAAGCGGCATCCTTCCTCATCACAAAAAGCAACAATTTCAATCGGCATATTTGGCAAGATGTTTAGCTCTTGCATTCTTTGAACAGCTTCAAGTGCGCCTAATACACCAATGACTCCATCAAATCTGCCAGCATAAGGCTGTGAGTCAATATGTGAACCGAGCATTAAAATGGGGGCTTCAGAATTTCTTCCCTCTAATCGGCCGATCAGGTTTCCAAAATGATCTATTCTGGCGGTTAAACCTGCGTCTTCCATCCACTGTTTGACTGTTTCAACGGCTTGCTTATCCTCTTTTGATAAAGCTAGTCTGCAGACACCTGTCTCACTGATTTTTCCTATTTGTGAGAGAGTATGTATTCTTTGTTCCAGCCTTGCTTTATTTATTATCTGTGTTTTTTCTGCCATAGAAATCCCCTTTCCGTACAGTTGATAGAATATTCTATCTTAATAGTACCCGAAAATACCGTCATTTTACATGTTTCGTTATGTCAGATCATATAAGATGAGATTTAACATTTTGTCTAATTCCTTGATTTATTAGTCGTTCATTGTACTTTTGGAAGGATAAATATAGAATAGTATTTATAACTAAGCGGCCACTGGAGGTCTTTTTGAGAATGAAAGCAAGATATGAACTTAATCACATGAATTTAACTCTCAGCAATGTCACATTGCGGGATGCTGCAGACAGCTATGTTCTGCTGAAAGCTGCAGATGAAAATAATAATGAAGTAACAATAAAGCTATCGCATCATCAGGCAGAATTTCTTGAAGCGGAATTTAAAGATTTAAATCGAAGAAGAAAAAGCCATACTTCGGATTCATCGTTGAAAACTGAGGATGAAGATGACTCTTATAATCTTTTTAATAGCGAATTTTTTAATGAGGAATGAAATAATTTTAAAAGGTATGTCAAATTTGACATACCTTTTAAAATGCAGTTTATAAATTCTCGTTCTGTTGTTTTATTTCATCTCCGCCTAATAGAATGTTCGCTGATTCTTCATTTCTAAGTTCATCAATAGAATCCCCTGAAATGTCTTGATAATTTGGATGAGCGTGATTATCTTTGTTTTTCATTAACGAATCTTTCTTTTCTTTATTCATAATAAACAACTCCTTTTCTACAAGCTTTTGTAAAAATAAAAAGGTCTATTCCTTTTAAAGTAAAATAACCCTAAAAGATAAGACAAGTTTTACTCCTCCCTCTCATATAAATGAGAGAAAGACTAATAGGGAGGTTATAAACATGCGCTTTGTTTTAATTGAAAAGAAATGGATTTTTCTTGGATTAGCCCTTTTTGTAATTCTTGGATTTGGCGGCTGGTATTATTTCAATCCAATAACTTCTCCGACTGCAAAACTTGAAAATGACAGCACGAATTTAGAAATTCATATGGTGACTGGAGAATTCAAATCAAAAACAGCTGATGGAAAAGAAATTGAAGCCTACAGGTGGGATCCAGGAACAATTTATATCCCCCGAGGTGAAAACGTGACAGTCACGATTCATGGGATAAATGGAAGCGAGCACCCTTTCCGTATAGAAGGTACGGATATAACAGGGGTTGTGAAGAAAGGTTCAAAGACAGTCATTCCGTTAAAATTTGAAGAAGAAGGCATATATCGTCTGATTTGTGATACGCATTCCCATCACGGACAAGGAGTACCGATGATTGCTTATTTGATTGTTGATTAAAATTCTTTTTGCAGAATTCTGAATTCTTAATTACACTCAATAATTCTATAGAAAATTGTCAAAAAAAAGAGCTGGCATTCAGCTCTTTTTTTCTATGTTTCCTCACCGAATATAGCTATACTCTGTCTGTCAGTCACAAATTCCCGTCCATTCCATTTCAGCACATTCATCATCCATCCTAACCCATCTGCACTGTATCTGCCCGCTATATTTTGATATGCGTCGAGTTCAAATATTCCATCACGTTCAAAGTCAACGGGGTATAATCCAGACAGAGGAGCTACCCAGCCTTCTATAGGTTTTTTTAAAATACCGTTCTTATCATAGATCTCATTCAGGTATTCCTTCCCTTTGTATTGCAAATCAAGGATATATTTTTTGGAAGGATTATAGCTTATGACCTTGGCTTTAAATTGATCTTGATAGGTTACTTCATATTTGGATTTCTCATTAAATACTTCAGAGTCAAAAATCTGTTCTAATTTATTGTCTGCGTATGAGAAGACATATGCATAAATAATGCCGCCGCTGCCTCCAGAATTGATGACTACTAATATATCATCAACATTATTGCCTGTGAAATCACCTAAAAAGATCGAGGGGTCATATCCTGCATTTTGCTTTAGTTTTACTTGCTGAACCTGATTGGTTCTTCCATCCTTAATAAAAAGCGTGATATTCTGGAGAAATGGACTATCCGGGGTTTGATTTGCAGTAAGATAAACGGTATCTGGAATACCATCCCCCGTTACATCACCCTTTTCTTCAGCTGCAAAAAAACGATTGCGCGAATAAAAATCTGCAAAGTAAGGGCTGTTCCCCTTCATATTTGCTGCCTGATACCACGTGTTATGATTGTTTTTTAAAATCATCACATAATGTTCTCCATGATAGCTGTAAGCAGCTGCTGCTTCCATAACCTGATCTCCGTCTATATCAGCAAATAGGATTGCTTTGCGATTTTCAGGATCATGCAGTTCCAGAATATCAGCTTCTTGGGGCAAAAAACGTTTGAATAATAAATAGCTTTGTTCCATTCTTACACCTCATTTGTTATCTTTAGATACACCATTCTATGCCAGGAACTGTCTCGATAGGCTGAAATCAAGATGGTTGGGAACTCATCTTTAAATCATGTATAGTAATAAAAGAATACTTGTGTACTTTGCGGCAAGTTATGAGAAATATAAAAGGGATGTTTTGATATGAAAAAGGTTATTGTTATTGGTGGAGGCATACTCGGTGCTTCGACTGCTTATCATTTAGCTAAACGCGGAGCTGAGGTCATGATAATTGATCGCAGAGATGAAGGGCAGGCTACTGATGCTGCGGCAGGTATTGTATGTCCTTGGGTCTCACAGCGCCGGAATCAGGCATGGTATAAGCTTGCCAGAGGCGGAGCCAGGTATTATCCTGAGTTAATTAATGAATTAGAGAAGGATGGGGAATCAGACACGGGTTACAGCCGAGTGGGTGCGCTTATCCTGCATAAGGAAGCAGATAAAATAAAGAAGCTTGAAGAACGTGCGATAAAACGGAAAGAAGATGCACCGGAAATTGGCAGTATAACTGTTTTATCACATGAAAAAACGAAAAAAATGTTTCCGCCGCTTTCAGATGACTATGCATCTGTCCATATCGAGGGAGCTGCACGAGTTGATGGCCGAGCTCTGCGGGACGCACTGCTGAGAGCGGCTCAAAAAAATGGAGCTGTTTTTCTTATGGGAGATGCTTCACTGCACTATGAGGGAAACCAAGTAATTGGTGTACATACAGGAAGTAAAACGATCCTTGGTGATGAAATTATTGTATGTGCAGGTGCTTGGGCAAGCCATATATTAGAGCCGCTTGGCATTCATTTTAAAGTTACGTATCAAAAAGCACAAATCGTTCATTTGCACATGCAAAATGAAAAGACGAAAAACTGGCCAGTTGTAATGCCTCCAATTGATCAATATCTATTGGCTTTTGATGATGACCGAATTGTAGCGGGTGCTACGCATGAAAATGCTGTAGAAGGCTTTGATGTTCGAATAACGGCCGGAGGCTTACAGGAAGTTTTTACTAAAGCTATAGAAACAGCGCCTGGTTTAGCCAACAGTACGTTTCTTGAAGCTAGGACAGGCTTTCGTCCCTTCACTCCAGGTTTTCTCCCTGTAATCGGGAAGGTTCCTGGCTGGAATGGATTATTAGCCGCAAATGGGTTAGGCGCATCAGGTTTAACGATGGGTCCATACATAGGTTCCGAGCTTGCAAAGCTTGCTCTTGGAATGGAACTGGAAATTGATCTGGAACTGTATAAGCCGGAAAGTGCATTGGGGGATTGAAAATCCCCTGTATTTAATAAAAAGTGAATATTCATTCATTTCATTCTAATAAAAAGGATATACGAATAACGTATATCCTTTTTATCTATTTAGATCAGACCGACCAGCTTAAGGCCTATGAAAACAAAGATCCAGCTGTCAAGCCTGTCCAGAATTCCTCCATGGCCAGGCAGCAGCTTGCCGGAATCCTTTACTTTGAAATGACGTTTTAATGCTGATTCAACAAGATCGCCAATTTGCCCTGCAATGGATACGACAAACGTTAATAAAATGGTTTCGAAATAACTTTCAAATGGTTGAAGAGTCATCTGCAGGATAATCCCTATTATTAGAGCAATAATGATTCCGCCCGCAGATCCTTCGATTGTTTTATTTGGACTTACTTTTTCAGCAAGCTTTCTCTTTCCGAATTTCCTGCCAACAAAATAAGCTCCAGAGTCTGTTGCCCAAATCGACAAAAGCACTGCTAAAGTCCAAAGAAGTCCTTCATCAATACGTGCTTCAGCCAAGAATACAAATCCAAATCCAATATACAGCACACCAATCAGCAGGGTTCCTGCTTTTTCAATGGAATACTCAATGTTAAACACCGTGGATGTCAGAAAAAATAGGACAAGTGCCAGCAGCACTTTAATCTGAATTTGTTCAAAGCTTACATTCAAGAATGGCAGCAATGGTAAAAATAAGAGGACAATACCAGCTATGCCGACAGTCCACTTTGTCCCAAACGGACGGATTTTTATGATTGTCGTAAGTTCATGATAAGCAATAATCGCAAGGATCATAGTCAGATACGTAAACCAGAATTCTCCGATGTAAAAGGGAATCATAAACAGAATCAGTATGATACTTGCAGTGATGATGCGTTCTTTCATTTTTACACTTCCTTATCTTATGCTTGTATCCATTAAAATAGATTGTACTATAAAGATAAGGAAAACGTGTAATTAAATCGAAAATTGTCTGTTTATGTCTACGTTTATCGGTTTCTATTTGTGATTAAACAAATAAAGAGAAACAAAAAGCAAAAGAATGGCAGCGGATTTTTTTAGATCAAGCGGGTTCCTGATACCGCCAAAAAGCCCAAAATGATCAATCATTGCTCCGATAATAATTTGACCTGCAATGACAGCTGCAAAGGCTGGAGCAACTCCGATTTTAGGAACAGCAAGTACCATAACAAAAACATAGAATGCTCCTAAAATACCACCTGTCAATTGCCACTTAGGTACTGAAGAAACAGCTAAAAGATTTCCTTTCCCGAAAAAAAGGACGGCAAATAACAGCACTAAAGTTCCAACCGCAAAAGATATAAAGGATCCTTCAATGGCTCCTGCTTTTTTGCCTAAACCCCCATTTATTTGTGCTTGAAAGGCTACTGCGATTCCGCCGGCTAATGCCAGCAGAGAAAAAAGTAATTTCACTAGCGAAAAGCTCCTTATCCATTATTGACTAACAAGTCTCTATACCAATAAGAGTAATAGATTCATAAAAGAAATGCACGTATGGGGATTTCAAATTTTTTCTTGCCACTCATACTGCCCATAATTATGTTGTTCAAAAGACAGTGTCAGGTCTCATTTTTCATAGTTCAACTATTATTTTAATTCGGAAAAATTTGTTCATCACCTTCAAAAAAAAGAACATACGCTAACTGCGCATGTTCTAATAAAACATTATGTAAATCAGCTTTCTTCCTCTTCATCCATCATTTCATCAAATGCAGCAGAAACTTTGTCAAACTCATCGTCACTCTCGATCGCAGTGAAGTCGCCTTCTTCGTCGACTCTTAAGAAATAAATATCAATGTCTTCTTCTGTTTCCTGCTGAATTTCTTCTACAAACCCGACTGCTACGTATTCTGTTCCTTCCACAGTCAATACTCCAAGCACTTCAACCTCTTGCTCTTGATCATTTTCATCGCTGATCGTAAAGATTTCGCCTACTTCAATTTTATCCATCAGAAATTCTCCTTTCTGCATTAATAATGGATGACATCTGCCTTTCTTATTTTCCCTAAGTCAGCAGTTCTAATCCTGAAAATTTTTGAAACCAACTTATTATAACACTATTTCCATAAATGCATTCGTTTGCTGACGATTTGGTTTGCCAATTCTTCAATTTTACTTAGTGAATCATTTGTTAAAGAGCCGCCTAAACCAACTGCAAAAGCTCCATGATTCCAGGGAATTTAAAGCAATTCGTTCGCTTTTTGCATAGATGGCAACATCATCACTTCACCTAGGACTAAGGGAGTGACTTTGCAACCGTAATTTTAATAAGGCTGCAAAAAGGTCAGCAGCCTCATTAAAATACCCTACTGAATAATGATAGTTATGCTCTTTTCAGGTTTACCCCTTACTTCCCATGTCAGGTTGTTCACTCCTTCTTTAACGTATGGAGACAAATCTGTCTTAGATGTGTCAGACGGCGGGATCATCATCTTTTTTTGATTTAAATCAACACTGATTGGCTGATTAGCATGACCCGAAGCAAGTAAGTGAACGGCTTTATCGTTTGACTTAAATGGCAGTGTCTCACTCACAGGCTTTCCATGATTATCTGACACAGTTTTAAAGGCTGCCAGTTCTAAAATGACATGATCACCGTCTTGCTTGAAATTCACTTTAGTTCCATTTACCAATACTTCTTCCACTTGTTCAGCTTTAACTATCAATACGGCATCATGTAGTAATTCTTCTGAATCCATTGTGAGAGTTAATGTTTGATTGCTAACTGCAGATTGAATCTTCTCGCCCAAGATGATCTTTTTGCCAATCGATGATGTAGCTTTAGCGCTTATTAAATCGCCTATTTCAGCTTTAGGATTGTAATAGAAGTGATCAGAATGTTCTGGTGTATCGACTCTTACACCATTTTCACCTTCTTTTACGGCTTTTACTTTTTTTGCTTCCTGGGTAAATGGCTGCAGGACGGTGACGAAACGGGCTTCTTTTCCTGATTTTCGCTGCAGAACCATTGGGATCTTATTATTTGGTTTAATAGACGGTCCGGATGCATCAGCAACAACCATTTCCCTTTCTCCGAATGGCAATGAAATCACATAAAGGCCGGATTGCATTTGATTCCAGGCTCCTTCCCAGCTTTCAATGAGACCAGAGCTTTTTGGGTTTAATATATGCTGATATCCATCGATGCTGCCCAGTTTTTCTTCACGATTGACAAGAGGCTGATTTGTTGCAAAGCTACCCAAACCATGCAATGTCCAATCGTATTGATGAGGCTGAATAGGATCAGCAACGTCAAACCAGTCAATAATATACTCTTCATCTACCCAAACCGTTCGTTCATAGCTGACTCCAGAGTAGGTTTTATCTGCTGTTCCAGTCATCATCTTGAAATTCGGCAAGTCGATGAACCTCTTAAGTTCACCTTGAACCTCAGCCTGAGATTTCCCATCAACTGTTATCGTATTATGACTGATGGTTTGTTTGTACCAATCTCTATATAGGATGTTTCCATAAGAAGGAGTGCCAAAATCAGGTGCCAGGATTGAATTTTGTCCGTATATATCAAGGTGAAGTTTATCGGGATGTCCATGTGATCCACCGTATGGACCGTAATCCATCAGCACATAATTTTGATTTGGATATGTTCCTGATCGTAATATACTGTATCCTACATTTTTAAAGTTTTTGCTGACAATGTCTTGAACAGGATAACGGGAAATTTCTTCCATACCATGAAAGAGGGCATAATCACCTTCACGCGGTACTTTTGCATACCTTTCATTTAAGAGCCAGCCATACATCGGGTCATCATAATAGGCAAAAGCCGCTTCGTACTCATAATCTCCACGCTCAGAAACTGGATCCACAAGGGAACTTCCATATCCTCCGCCATCATTGTTAAATGGTAAGGTGAAGTTCGGATATGCGTAACTAAACGGCATATCAAACATCTTTTTGAAGCTTGGATTGGAGTATAAGTCATATCCCCAGTTTTTTGCCCCTTCTGCAAGGTAATTCAATGCACGCAGGGTATAAATATGGTAAGCAATAGATCCTTCCCACCAAAAACCATCCTCTAATACGCTTGTATCCATGTGATAATGAAATCCATGTTCTCCGTTTATCGCAAATTCCATCAATTCTTTATCACCTAAAACAAAACCGATCATGCCGATAGCCGTGTTATGCCATGCTTGCCAATTGGAACGTCCCATGTCATATTCACTGATTGTGACTGCCGAAGGACGCAGTAAATTCAATTCGATATTGGCTTTTTGCTGATCGGTCAGAGATCCGCTGTTGTAAAGCAAATCATAGGAATAACTGATATCGACCAAGTTTACGGCTTCATCGAGCGTTTGCCAGTGCAATCTGCCGCCTCGTGTCTGCTTTTCCCAGTTAGGATATAAATTCGCATATTGAAGAAGAATAGAGGCCGCTTCATCAGAGTATTTTGGGTCATCGCTTAAGGCATAGGCTACCGATAATACCTTAATTGCCCGGACAAGTTCGTTATGACGGTAATAGCGCCATCCGGCATCATAGGATTCACCTGTATAGTAGGTGTCTTCAGTTGGACAGTAGTGACGATGCGGGCTGTCTGCATTATATTGCAGTCGTTCGCCATCATTGCAAAGAAACCACATGCCATGACCGCCGCTTTCAGATAAAACAGATGTGTTTTTGGTAAGCCAGCCGTCTGCTTCTTTTTTGATTTTCTGCCAATATACCGCTGCCCAATCCTTTGTTTTTATTCGTTCTTTTGCGCGCTGCAGCTGCTCAGAGCCGATAAATGATTTTGGGTGAGTATGAGAGGATTGTTGCCATTCTGTCACTTTATAGGCTAATTTCACCTCGAAATTAGCATCGAGCTGAAGTCTTGAAGCAATTGGAATCGTCATCTCTTTTTCATCACCAATCTCCGCATCCTCTCTTACCTTCACAGTAAAGGTAACAATCTTTGTCTCACTGGTCTTTATTTCTCCGGATGGTTCATCGACTGAAACATAATCCTGCATTTCAGTTGGTATATCAATCGTATATTGGTCGGTTTGGGATGATTTGTTCGTTATTTTGACTTTATATTCAGCACTCATCCCGGGAGGAAGTTTTTTTTCAACTTGCTTAGGACTTACTTGGAAAACTTCCTGAACAAGCTTTAAGTCATCAAAATAAAGAACCGTTTCTGGATTTGGCGGCTGATCCGCATACCACTGTGAATGAAACTTGAGCTGTTGAATATGTTCCCAGCCAAGCGGCTGCCTGGATGGTGCAAAGCTTGAGCGGGGGATGTTGACCTGCTTCCATCCTGTCCAGTCGATGGAAATGCTTGAAAGGTAATAATCGAGTCCAGAAGTTGCCGGGTTATCAGAATCCAAAATGACATAAATGGGAGTACCTGTTGCTTTTTCTGAATAAAGCCATAAACTCATGTAATCATATTGGCTCCAATTAGCGGGTATTGCAGTTGTTTGAACGTTTTTCTTCGTATTGATTCCTTCCCATTTTCCTGAGTATAGACCTTTTTTGACATGAGTTTGACTGGCGGTAATGGATGTCCATTTACCTGCATCTTCAAATCCGTCAATTGGAAGGACAGAAACTTGTGATAATTTATTAATGGTTAATTGATCAAGGATGAGTTCTGTATCTTGATTGGGGGTCTCCTGCTGCCATGAGGTATGAAAACGAATGGAATCAATTTTAGAGTATCCTGCAGGAGAATAGGCTGCTTTAAACATATAGTAAGGAATTGTGATTTCCTTCCATCCTTCCCAATCGACATGAAACGATGAAAGGTAGTAATCGCTTTTATCTGTCCCTGCATTGTCTGAATTTAAGATGACGTAAATCTTATCATTTGTGGCTTTTTTTGAATACACCCACACACTGAGAGCTTCATACTGGCTCCAGTCATGCTGTATGGAAAGATTGTCAACCGCTTTGCTGTACTTATTAGTGACTGGATTATAAATATCCCAGAGGCCAGCCCTAGTTCCTTGTTTGACAATTTCCTCTTCTGGTAAAAGCCCCCGCCAGTCTGTTAAACTCTCAAAATCACTGATGCTCTGCTGATCTGGACTCTCTTCAGCAAATGAAATTGGGATTGCATTCCATGGAAACAGCGTAAATGTCAACACAAATAAACATAAATAAATGATCCCTTTCTTTTTCATACGAAACCCCTTTTCCCCTAATTCCAAATAGGAACTTCTCTTTATTTCCAGACATTCTTATTGGATATACTTCAGGGGAAAAGGAATGTTTATTATGAAGAATAGAATGCCGTATGTTTAATGAGGCATGATCAGATGTCCTCTTGCTTCATTCATTTTTTCATCAGACTAACGTCTATTAATGAAAATTGGATTGCATTATTTCAACGTTTGCATCTCTACCATTTCCATATCTTCAAACGTATAATTTTCACCAGCCATTGCCCAGATAAACGTATAATTGCTTGTGCCTATTCCTGAGTGAATCGACCAGCTTGGCGAAATAACAGCGTTTTGATTGCTGATGATGAGATGTCTTGTTTCATCTGGCTCACCCATAAAATGAAAAACTCTCGTTTCTTCCTTCATATCAAAATATAAATAGACTTCAGATCTTCTGTCATGAATGTGAGCAGGCATCGTATTCCACATGTTATTTGGTTCTAAAAGTGTCATCCCCATCATAAGCTGACAGCTCCCAATTCCATCACCATGAATATACTTGTAAATTGTTCGTTTATTCGATTGGCTGTCATCCCCTAAGCGGACAGGTGTGGCCTCCTCGATTCCTGCCTTTTTAGTTGGATAAGGCTGATGGGCTAATGTAGAGATAAAATAAAAGATAGCTGGATCAGCGTTATTTTTGCTTTCAAATGTAATCTCTTTTTTTCCAAGTCCAATATAGAGACAATCTTTCTTGCTTAATAAATATTCTTCACCATCGATTTTAATTATGCCTTCTGCACCGATATTAATAATCCCGATTTCCCGTCTTTCAAGAAAATAAGCGGTTTTTAATGATGCTTCAGCTTCTAGCTTTAATGATCCATCTGCTGGAATAGCTCCTCCGATGATCATACGATCGTGGTGACTGTATACCATTTTCACTTCATTTGTTTCAAATAAATTTTCAATAAGAAAATTTTCTCTTAATTCATTTGTTGTATATTTTTTTGATTCAGTAGGATTCGTTGCGTGTCTGATTTCCATTCTTATTCCTCCCTAGGTTTAATAACTCATCCATCCGCCGTCCACACATAAAATGTGACCGTTTACATAATTTGAAGCATCTGATGCTAAAAACACTGCCGGCCCAACTAAATCCTTGGGAGTTCCCCATCTGGCGAGAGGTATTCGAGATAAAATGGATGTGCTTCTTGCTTCATCTTCACGGAGAGCCTCTGTATTATCAGTCGCCATATATCCAGGAGCGATTGCATTTACACATATCCCTTTCCCTCCCCATTCATTTGCCAGGGCTTTCGTAAGTCCGGCAACTCCATGTTTGCTGGCAGTGTAGGCAGGTACTCTAATACCTCCCTGAAAGGAGAGCATGGATGCAATGTTGATTATTTTTCCGCTTCCCTTCTGAAGCATGTGGCTGCCGACTACAGAAGATATCTCAAATAAAGAGTTTAAGTTTACTTGCATCACATCATTCCAATCTTTCATTGTATATTCTTCAGCATTTGAGCGGCGGATGATGCCTGAACTGTTGATCAGAATGTCGATTGAATCTGAAAATTGAATGGCCTTAGCTAAGATGTTTTCAGCTCCTCCAGATTCTGACAGATCTGCCTGAATGCCAAAAAATTGTTTGCCTATTCTTTCAACGGCTTCTTTTGTTGATGTCATATCACTGACACCAGCACCTATTACCGCAGCGCCTGCTTTTGCAAGTCCAATGGCCATTCCTTGCCCTAAGCCTCTGCTTACCCCGGTAATAAGAGCAGTTTTGCCTTCAAGTGAAAAGCTCTTTCTCAAATCTTCATTCATGTAATCTCCCTTTCTTCCTCTTTTTGTACGTTTATGTTCGTTTTAGTCATAATATCACACAAAAACATACACAACAATAAGTTATCTGAAAATTAAGTACTATTTTTTTGTAAAAAAAAAACAGCTATGATGGCTGCTTTCATTTTTTAATCTGCTAAAATAAGATCAGTATCAAGATCCTTTATTTCATTTATAAAATGAGGATTCAGCTTGATATCTGAAATGATGAGATCTACATCTGATAGGTCAGCAAACTTTATTAATGCGTTCTGTCCAAACTTTGTATGATCGGCAAGCAATGTAATCCGGCTGGCAGCGTTAATAATACTCTTTTTATAATCGGCCTGAAGGCGATTAAATACGCTTAATCCATGTCTACAATCAATCCCGGTTGTCCCTAAAAACAGATGACTGACTCGAATTTTCTGCAGTGCATCGGAAGCCAATGGCCCATATAGCGAGGAAGTATTTCCAATCTGATAACCTCCCAGCATAATGAGATCGACCTTTTCTTTGAAAATGAGGATATTCGCAATTTTCACATCGTTAGTCACAACCGTTACTTTAAAATCACCCAGCATTTCAGCCAGCTGACGAATGGTGCTTCCGCCATCAAGAAAAATGGTTTCCTCTTCTGAAAGCAGCTCGATTGCTTTTTTTGCGATAGAAGTTTTCTCATTCACATATTTGGATTGTCTTTCAGCAATGGGAAGAATGCTGCCGCCTCCAGGCGAAACTGCTCCGCCATGAATGCGTTTAAGCATCCCTTTTTGCTCCAGACTTATCAAATCAGCTCGAATTGTTTTTTCGGTTACGTGAAAAGCATCACTTAAATCTGCTACCTTTACCGCTTTTAATTTATCCAGATATTCTAAGATTTTCTCATGTCGTTCGATGGACAGCATGTGGTGCTCCTTTCTTATGTTGCCTATAATCCTTATATCATTCCATACGCTGTTTGTTTTTCCTGCATTACACAGCCGTTGATTTTTTTATAATCTCTCTTTTTTTTCTCTAAACACCAATAAAAAGTAAAGAGCACCAGCCATAATGGGTTGGCAATGCCCTTCATTTCATCAGGCACTTTGTTCATCATTAATGACATTTGAATAGGGTTTCCTGCATTCATTAATGCCTGACTAAATAAAAAGCCTATTACAGCCAAATAAATATTTGTCGTAAATCCAGTTAGCTCATAAAAGTATTTCGCCTAACTAATATTTCGTCTTCTTAAATAATAAGGTATCTTTTCGAAATTAAACACTATTTTTTTCAATATTTATACAATAAAAAAACATGTGGCTGCGCCACATGTTCTAAGTTAGAAAGCTTCTAAAAACGCATTATTTATAAAACACTTTGTCCACATTATATTTAGCCTGAAGCTCATTAATAATGTAAGTCTCGTAAATTTCACGATCGACTGCATTTTCAACGATACATACTGCAATTTCATGCACTTCATCGCGGTGATCTTTGATGGCAGACACGTTATCTTCAAAATGTTTTTTAATGCGCTGTCTTAGTTTACGTGCTTTTCCTACAAACAAAAGCTCATCATTAATATTGTAAAACATAAAAATTCCGCCTTTATCGCGGGGAATTCTGTTGTAATCCGTAAATCCATATTCGCTGCTGAGAGGAGCTTCAACTGGCTGTCCTTTTACTGGGTTTCTAGTCAGAACAACATCTGCTCTTGGTATTTCAATTTTAATCATGACATATCACTTCCTGTTTTATATGACTTGTTCTTGGTTAACGATTCACATCAAAAATGAACTTATGTATTATCTCATACGTATATCTGCTAATGCTACCATATCTTTTAAAAAGAGGCTTCAATAGATTAATTTGTTTTCCTCAATAAGGTATACATGCTTATTTTTTTCTGCTAATAACACATTCTCCCCCATTTGGATTCTTTCATAAACAAACGCTGACACTGGCAAGAGTGAACCTGATGATAATTTAATGTGGTGGACAGAATGTGACATGACATTCATTCCTGAATCAACAACTACATTCTCATAAGTCTTCCCAACCACATAGCCTTTATGAGTTAAAAATGTTAATTCACTTTTTACAAATCCTGACCATGCAACATAGAGGAAAAAACCAGACATAAATATGATTACTATTCCGAAACGCTGTTTCAATTGTGATCACCTCTGTCTAGTTATATCCAATTTCATGCATGGCATAATAAAAAGCTGCAGAATTATTCCGCAGCTTTTTTCAATTTTATTTCCTTAACCTTTTGATGAAGCGCATCAGGCCACCATGCCCCGCAATCATCAGATACAATGCATGCTGCACATTTATCCAAGTCATATACCCTCATTCCAGTGATTGGAGGAGAATAGAGGTGTAGAGTTACTAAGTTAGTTCCTCCGCTGTCTGACATTTTATGCACGCCTTTTTTAGGTGCAAAAAACATCTTTCCTTTTTCTTGATGTTCCGTAAATAATTCTGATGGCAGTATATTTTCTTTTACCTCATAAATTGTATTTTGCGAAGTTCCGTTTATAACTTGGATCCAGCCATATGACTTCCCATGATCATGTGGAACACATTCGAGATCAGACCAATTCATGACAAGCAGCTCAAGCTTTTCATCCTTGTAAAGAAGTTTACGGTAATATGGTTTTTCGTGATCTGTTTTTAGTATGGGTTTAAGTTCTTCAAGCTGTATATTTAGTTTTTCTAAAGCTTTAAATAAGTCCGTTTTTGACGGAGATTTCACGCTGCCAAGAATTGATTGTATCCTATCACTTAACTTCAATATAAAGACCTCCTTAATGAAAGATCTGTGCAGCAGACACTTTAATAATTATATTCTGAGGTCTTATCCTTATGTTACAAATGTTCTAAATGAATTCCCTATATTTTTTAAGAATAAGTTCCAATATTTCCATTCTTTTTTCCATATCCGTTTTACTATTAATAAAAAAGAAAAGAAGAGGATCAATAGCACTCACCCTCTTCTTCTTTTCATATGCTATGATAGGTATAGAAACGATACATAGTAAGGAGCTTTTACTCATGAATTCAAAAGAAACACAAGAGCAAATCATCCGCAATTATCAGCGGGACGAGCAAATGATGATCCTTGTCTTTGCTCAATGGTGCATCAATCACGACCTTAATCCGGCTGAGCTCTACATACGCGCATACCCTGATCAATCAGCTAATCATGAATTAAAGCAAGCAATTGAATTAACTGTTCCTAAAGATGAGGCTGGAGAGATTTCAAATGAAACCCTCCTTGGTGTATTATCCCTTTTCGGCAATGATGATCTTGCGTTTGTTGTAACTGAAGAGATTTCAAAAAGCAATAGGTAACAATCATGGATTTTTTTCATACCTAAATCAAAAACCAACGATTTTCGTTGGTTTTTGTCGTTCACTTTGTATCAAGGGATTGTTCTTTTTCTCTTTTAGGTTTGGTAATCGAATACTCTTTATATGATCCACCCTTTGATATTAGATTGAAAATAAAATCTTTTATATATTTGAAATGGTCTTCCACTTTTTCAGCAAGATAGGAAACTCTCTCAAAAACTACGGTTTTCAAATGGTCCAAATCTCTCGAGACCTTTTCTGTTAAAGCTTCTTGATGACTGATTCTCTCCATCACGCTTTGATGAAATACTTCCTGCATTTGAAGCTTTTCATTAATTTGTTCTTCCAGTTCAACGTGCAAATCAAGCTGACCTGCCATTGTTTCCTGCAATCCTTCGTAACTTTTAAATCTGCCAGCAAGATCTCTTATGGATTGATCCTGCAATGTTAGCTGATCGATAATCGCCTGGCTGATGTGATCTTCATTCTGTATTTTCTTCAAAACGTCAGTGTTTAATTTTTCTAAAGCTGTTAAACGCTCACTCATCATTTTTGAAAAAGTCTGCTGTGTTTCTATATTTGTCAGCAGAGGTGTTGTGACAGCTTCCTGTTTTTCTAATTGATTATAAATAGAATTAAATTGCTGTGTTTGCTCAGATCTGGATTCCTGAAGCACATTGTTTACGTTCATAGCTGCATTTGAAAGTTCAGTATTTACAAACTGCTGGTTCTTTATGAATTCTTGCATGTAGTTAACGCGAAGAAATGTTTGGTTAGAAGAACTCATTTCAACTGGAATCGTGATGTAAGCTTTTGAATTGAAATTTTCGGACACGCTTTTCCTCCTTTCTTCCCTTTCAGTACGATCATTATAGTCTATGTGTGGGTGTTTTCTGCGTGCTCTAATTCCATTTTCAATTAGGCTATAAAAAGAAAAAATCCTGACTCATTTGAGCAAGGATTTAATTTTATTATTCAAATGTGTTTTTATTTCTTTTTCAAGTATCTTGGTTCGAATAAACGCTTTGAAGTCTTTTTTTGACTTACCGGATTTTTTTGCAGTTTCAAGCAAGAAAGCCAGCTCTTCGTTTGATATTGGGTGTTTCACATTGATCCCCCCAAAGCGGATTAGTATTAGAATATTCGTTTTTAAGAACAGGTTTTTGAGGGTGGATATTAAACAAAAGATTACAGGACATAATAAGGACGGAGGTGAATGGAATGAGCAGTAAATTTACAGGATCAAATCGTGGGAAAGCAGCACCAAGTGTGAATCCTCAAGGACAGGGAAAAGATACTGAGTTTTCATCTGAACCAAAAAGTGTGCTTGAGAATAGAGCGAAAAAATCCAATACAAAAATTTAGATGCTGATTATGCCTTTCACGGGCTATCATTATTTCTGTTTGTAATGCAGGGATTCGAATTGGTTAGCCAAAAGGGTTCAGGCTTCTAAAACATCAACTTAAAAAGCCTCTCTTATCATAACAAGAGAGGCTTTAATCAGTTCTTGAAATTCGGTTCAGGGGCAGCGATTCTTTTTTTCTGATATTTAACGATCCATAAACCGATAAAAATAATGAAACCCCCAACAATCTGCTGAAGATAAATATGTTCATCAATCCATATAGCAGCAAAGATCACGGCAGTTAACGGTGTTAAATACATATAAACCATCGTATTTGTTGAACCAATTTTTTGAATGCCAATATACCACACAACAAGACCAAATACTGTAACAAAAAACACTGAATAAAGCAAAGAAAACCATGTTACTGGCTGGAGCGTAAAAGCTGTAAAAAACACCTCTGTTCCGCTTAAAACAACGAGGGGTAAAGCTCCAATCACAGCAGACCATGCCGTAACTCTTAGCGGAGTATATTTCTTTATAAGCGGATTTGCTAAAATCGGATACAATCCCCAGCACATCGATGTCAATACACCAATAATACTGCCAACTATGATTTGCTGAGATTGACCTGCATGATCACCTGCAAGGAGAACGATTGCAGCCCCAATAAAAGCAGTAAATGACCCGATTAATTTTTGAAAAGAGAATTTTTCTTGTCTAAATAATAAAGCAAACATTGTTGTGAAAATAGGTGATACTGAAATGATTAAAGATGCATTTGCAGCAGAAATATATTTTATCATTTCCATAAACAATGTTTGATAAAGCGTGATGCCTACCATGGCTGTAAGCGTTAGTCGCATGAAGTCTTTCCGATCGATTTTGAGTGATTGTTCGATCCAGTATGTAATTAAAAGTAAGATTGGCGCAGCGATTACCATACGCATCGCTGTAAAATCAATGGATGTCAGTTCAGCAACACCATACTTGCCAATTGTATAATTAATTCCCCAGATTGTTACCACAGCCACCAATAAGAGTTCAATTCCCCATCTCTTCATGTGTGTCTCCCAAGTTTTTTATTTGCTGAAGTTATTCAGAGAGCTGTGTATTTATCACCTTTCCTTTTGTAATGGCTGCCAGTTTATCAAAAGTTATAGGCAATGCTGAATGAGCTGTTCCGGCAGCTGTATAGACAGTATCAAAGCGGTTCATCGATCTATCTAAATAAATTGGGACTTCTTTGTTTAAAGCAAAAGGACAAACTCCACCGATTTTATAGCCTGTTATAAGTTCCACCTCTTCAGGGGCTGCAAGCTTCGGTTTTCCAGGACCAAGAAGAAATTTAACTTGCTTTTGATTCATACGGACATCACCGGCGGTAACGAATAATCCAAAATTGTCATTCACTTTAAAAAGAATCGATTTTGCAATTTGTGCACTCTCAACACCAAGTGCTCTTGCAGCTTCCTCGACGGTGTTCGTTTTTTCTTCAAATTCAATTGGTTCCAAAGAGCTGTCAAATTTTTTTACATATTCACGAACACGATTAACTGTCATTTATGATCCCCACAATCTACAAAAATAATTTAAATATTACCAAATTTTAAAATAGATTCATAATTATTTCAAGAAATACATTTCAGGAAGGAATTGTTAGCTTTAGAAACACAAAATAAACAGAAGCTATAACTGTTCTCAGGAAATAAATTTTAGAAACAGGTGATCTTGAAATGAAAAATAATATTCAATTACTTCCTATTGTTGCTTCAATTGGCATTGGTGCGGCTGCTTATAGTATGATGACAGGCCGCGGCGGACAGCTTCAGAATATGATGCCGCAATTAACTGGAATGAATATGAGCAATCAAAGCGGAAACAATCAAAATTCTGGGCAGCCGGAAAATCAACAATAATTTTTAGTTTATTATGCCGGGGGAATACCATAAAGGATTCCCCCGACTGAAATGAAGGAGGACCAATATGGAAATACATTTAACAAATATGTTAAATAAAGCAAAAATGAATTTTATCCAGGCTTCTGCATATGTAAAAGAACGAATCTATTCTCTTACAGGAACTCCTACGGCTACAATTGAACAATTAGCTGCATATATCCAATACCATCCTGATACAAAAAAAAGCACTAAGAACCTCTTAGGATTTGCTTATTCGTTTTATTCGCTAGACCAAGGCGATGTTCATTACAAACTGGAAACTAAGGATTCCGACATTTTACAGTTGGATGTCCTTACTTTAGACCATCATATTGTTTCTTACAGGTCATATCGTGATCACAATAAACTGAAATCACCCATTCGATTTTTTAAACTAACCATATAAAAAATAGAGCTAAATGTTCGTTTAGCTCTACCTCAATTGTATTACTATTTTTGTTTCACGATCAGTTTTATTTCTTCTGTCAGGATGTCATAAAGATTATCAGATACAGCAGAATTTCTAATACCTTTAAGATCTTCAAGCTGATCAATCATATCTTTTGCTTCCGCCAAATAAGAGATTGCTTCATTCATTTTATCTTTATAGGCTTTAGTTGTTCTTTCGACATCTGCAGCAAATTTTTCATCGGTACCAGGTATTATGCAGGTTTCATACATATCAATAATTTCATCTGTTTCACGTTCAGGGTCATATTCATGTGGGGCTGTACTATCAAATATTGCTATGCCTTTCTCCCGAAGGATGACCATGTCTAAACTGTTTGGATCAAATCCACAATGGTAAATCTCAACATCGTATCCCTTTTCTTCTCCAGCAGCTGCAATCTTCCTCAGCATGGTTGATTTCCCTGAGCCTGCTCTGCCTTTAATAAAATAACGTTTCCCGATATCCTCAGTTAAATTTTGAATATAGTCAACTGCGCCTTTTGGAGTAGCAGCACCTAGAAAACGATGTTTTACATTTGAAGTTTTTTCAGCTGTTTCCTCTCCAAAAAAAAGATCAATCAGTTCATTTGTCAATTCATTGGCTTTAGCAAAACTCATGTTTGCAATATAGATATCTTCAATATCATCATGTGCTTTAAGCGATTCAGCAAAAGATGTATATGCTTTTTGAAATTTTGAAGAAATGTCTTTTTTAAGCCTTTGGGTTTCATCATTATGTTCAGAAGAATATTCAGTGATCCTTTGATTTTCAAGAACGATTATTTGCAGGTTTTCACTTGCTGTATATTTGCGAATTTCTGGCACTGTATCGTCAATAATTCCAACACCGGCACCAGGGAAGATTACCCCTTCTATCCACTCATTGTTAGATGCACAATGTAAATATTCAATAGAATGTCCTTCTTTTCTTAATGTTTCCCCTAATGTATGCATGAATGCAGATTTATCTGATCGTAACCCTCCTTGAAGCAAAAACACACGATTCAAATCCTTGACTGCAGATTCATAAAGGCTAAAATACCCTTTGGCTGTATTTCCCCCTGCATAATAATGAAGCACTTTTCCGACCATCCAATCACTCTCTCCCTCTTTTCTGCTAACATATGTTTACTGTCAATAAGGGTGAATGCCCAGATAAAAAAGATAGGCTCTTTTCCTAAAGTTTGTTGCTTTTAGAAAAAATGGTTAAAACCTTTAGTGGATTGTAGCGGAAAGCAAGTGCCTGCAGCGAAAATCCACGGGTACAATTAATAATCTAAAACAATAGAAGAATCAATGCGAAAACAGCCAAAAGATAAAAAGCCTGCAGATTTTCTGCAAGCTTTTCTCAAGGCCTATACTTCATTGTCCATTCTCTTCTATTTCATTTACAAGCTTAAATAGAAAGCTGTAAATCAATTCAAGCGCAGCATGTAATGAGATGTTTTCATTGAATCCCTCTACTAAATCACAATCAAAATTCAAATCCCATAAGCCATCTTTATCGTTGAACAGTAATTGAAATTTTGTTGATTCACCATTAGCTTTTTCTTGTAGCAATTCTCTGATTATAGGGCCAAATATTTTTTTCTGTTTTAATCCAAGGAGTGATTTATAAGATCCAAACACATCGTCATGTTCAAGAGCAAGACCGTCGATTCTAATGATGTCAAACCAATCAGATTCAAGGTATAGAAACTCTTTTTTATTGGTTTTCACAAAACTTACTTTTTTCTGTAGAATTTCCTCTGGTTTTTCAACAGAAATCAATTCTTCCGTTTCCTTATCTACACGTTCAATATAAGAATTGTTAAAACGGGATAATGCTTCCTTCTCAGCTAAATTAACTTGTTCAGGCACCAGTTTATGTTGTTCTGCATAATCCTTTTCTTCTTTATAAATGCCAATCGGCTGATTATCAGGGTTATTGGCAAGTTCATTTTCAATATACGCTTTAATTGTTTTTTGAAGCATTTTCATTCCTCCAGTTTCTGCGGTAATTCTATTACCTATCATAACCTAACATAAAAATACTTCAAACATAATAAAGAACCCGAATTCCGGATTCTAAGGATTAAGAGTAGTTATCTTGTAGAGCTTTGTCCAATAATTTTTGACAACGATCCAGTTCTGCTTTCAGCTGCTTTTTGTATAGTTTTGCCTTCTCATAGTCTTCAAACTTGTAATAAACGACTTCCTGAAGCTTCATACCTTCTTTCTTTCGTTTCACTTGCTTTAAAACACCATCTTCAATCAATTCATGAAGTGATTTATAAACTTCAGAGTGGTTCGGCCTGTATCCATACCGTCTAAACTCATCCCGAAGCACATCAAGCAGCTTTAATCCATACAGTTTATCCTGTTCAGTCATCCGAATCATATAAAGCTTCAGGAAAGCTCTTTGTTTCAATAAAAATCCGCTGGCACTTCTCTTCTCTCCCATTACAAACATCTCCTTACTTGAAGATATTTTAATTGCATGATGTTCTAATAATTCAATGTTTTCTGGCAATATCCTGCTTTATGTTGGAAAATGAGTCTTTTGACCCTTTAATTACTTGATAAGTAAATTGTGATTTTTTTATATGTGAAATAAAGTCTGAGGTATTTTTTGTTATTAATGATTATTTAGAACATAGTTTTATTTGATGATAATGAATAAAAAAAAGCAGTAGTTATTACTGCTTTTTTAATTCCTTGCTTATAAATGGAAATTCTCCATTCTTTATGACAACTGAATAAATTAAACATCTGGAAGAGTTAATACTTGAAAACAAAATACCTCTGTCCCAAAAAATTTAATACCGTATATATACCTGTCCCAAGCAAAACAGCCAGCATATCTTGTGTCATGAGATACGTTTGCAGAATCATTTTATAAACGAAATCCGCAGCAACTTCCCCTCCAGAAAATGACACGAAATAACATACTACTACAACTGATGCAAACCTCGGTATACTTTTTCTGATACTGGCATTACTTGAAAATGTGAACGAACGATTAAAGGCAAAACTGACAGCTGCCCCAATGACATTCCCTCCAAAAGTTGACATCCAGTAAGAAATATGAAAAACGTTCAATAAGAGAAAGATTGCTGATAAACCAACTGCAGTGTTCATCATACCCACAAGAATGAATTTAATAAATACCGTTTCATTCTGTTTCAGCTTATTTTCTGAGTTCATAATGATAGTCTTCTTCTTGAATTAGCTTTTTGGGAATAGGAAGATTATACAAGTCAATATCAACAATATATTTAGGCCGCCTTTTTGTTTCTTTATAAATTTTCCCGATGTATTCTCCAACTAATCCCGTTGCAATCATCTGCAAGCCTCCTATCAGCCAGATTGAGGCAATTAAAGAGGTCCAGCCTGTTTGAGTTTGTCCAAAATATTTCATTGTCAGACAATACACGCCAAATAAAAGACTGACAATAAAAGAAAGCAAACCCATTGATAAAACGAAACGGATCGGAGTCACCGAAAATGAAGTGATGCCATCAAAGGCAAAAGAAAACATTTTTCTTAACGGATATTTAGTTTGTCCTTCAAGCCTTTCTTTGCGTTCATAGAAGACACTGGCTGATTTAAATCCTATCAGCGGAACGATTCCTCTTAAAAATAAATTAGCCTCATCAAAGCTTTTCAGTTCCCGTACGGCCCGATGGCTCATTAGACGAAAATCAGCATGATTGTATATTAGATCGACACCCAGCTTTTTCATGAGCTTGTAAAACCACTCAGCTGATTTTCGTTTAAAAAGAGTATCTGTGACTCTTTTATTTCTGACGCCATACACAATTTCATAGCCACTTTGAAATTTATCAATAAATTCTCTTATCACAGTGGTGTCATCCTGCAAATCGGCGTCAATGGATACGATACAGTCAGATCCTTCATTTGCAGTGAACATACCTGCAAGCAATGCATTTTGGTGTCCTGCATTTCTCGATAATTTTAATCCTGCAACTTGTTCCATACGCAGGCATGCTTTATTAATAATTGACCAAGTAGAGTCTTTGCTACCATCATCTACGAAAAGGATTTTGCTTTTATCAGAGATTCTTTTTTCCTTTAACAGACTGCTTAACAGCTCATTGAGAACGTTGATGGTATGAGGAAGAACTTCTTCTTCGTTATAGCATGGAACCACAATTGTAAGTGTCGGTGCTTTCATTATGCATGTCCTCCATGGTGATTATTTAACGATTATTTAACCTTATATAAATATATCCTCCATGCTGAATCGGGAGAATTGAATACTTTATCCAATACTAATTGGTTCTGATCCGGATGATCGATTGGCAAGCCTGAAAAAATGTATGTTCCGCCCATTTGTTTAAAAGGTTCAATATTTAGCTCTAAGTCTTTAAGCCGTTTAGTGGAATTTTTCTTATACATATAATGTTTTCCAAGCTCACTGCTGAAAAGATAGCATCTCCCGCCCCACTCATCAAAATAAATGCGCACCCTATTATTTTTACTTAATTCATTTTCAATGATTCTCCTGAATTGATATTTGTATGTGAGCGGGTAAAAGTTGTTATATGTATCTAATGTGAAAAATCCATTGTATTGAGCTATAGCAGGATGAATTCCAAGGCTAGCCACTCTGTACTCCTCAACAGGCATTCCTATATATTTTTTTATTTCATCAAACTGTTCCTCTGCGTAAAATTCTTTTACGGAAGGTTTTTTTTGATAAACGATCTCATCATTAAAGATGCCTAAAAGACATATCTGGGCCAAAATGCACGCTCCGATTACCCGCTTAAGTCTTAATTGACTTAATAAAATCTTTAATCCAAGAGCAAACCCCATATAAATAATGATCGGACGCAAAAAGTGAAAACGGGCAAAGTTAAATGTATCCAAAAAATGAAAACGATTCGTCAAAGGAAGCCATCCTTTATAAAACCAGAATGCGTACCATGCTGATAAAATGAAATTCAAAATAAATAATAGAACAAATGGTTTTTCACTTTTCCATTTTCCTTTTCGAAATACTACATACATTGCCACCAGAGTAACGGGAAGTATTATCAGTCCATGAACGGTCATGACATGGGTATGTCCTAAAACAAAATTCTTAAATGTGAGCTTTATGACATGCCATAAGGGCAATCTTGCATGAAAATACTCATCCCTGCTATTAGGTTCAGTCGAAAATAAAAAGGAGTAGATTAATCGGTATTCTACAATAAAATACACAAGTGTCATGTATGCTATGGATAATAAAAAAGGAAAATTCCATTTTTTTTCTCTAATCAAGTCCGCAATCCAAAGAATGCTCAATGCTGCTAAGAAAAAGAAAAAACCTAAAACGAAACTTGAGTAAAAAGGGAGTAAAGTTAAAACGGCTACATTATGCCAAGAATGATCTCCTTTTCTAATATTTAAAAAGGCCCAAAGTGCAAGCGGCATTCCAAGGGTGCTAAGCATGCCCGGAGGCCAGAATGGTGTCAGGGCAAATGCTAAGGCTGTGCCGGCAATTATGAATGTATACTGTTGCTCTTTTAAGAAATGTGTCTTTAAAAGAAGGTACATGCCAAAGAAGGCAAAAACTCTTGTGATGGTTTGCGTGAGAGCATATGCTGACATAGTCGGCAGCCATTTATAGAGCCAAATTTGAATATTCAATTCTGAACCAAGTGCATTTCGCGGCAGCCCATTAATGATTTGGGGCAAATTCTCATTAAGACCTTTGAAAAGATTATCGTTTGCCGTTAATACTTTAAACCATGCCAGGTTTGAATCCAAATTATCATGAACGCGTACATGGGCTTCTTCTTTTAAGATAAACAGAGGTGCTACATACAAGGCGATGGCCAATAAACTCAATAAGATGAGAATGAGCTCACCTTTTTTTCTATTTTGTTTCATTAATTCACCTCGGGGCTAAGGCAGGTGTTTTGTATTTTGATATTAATTTTTGCAATATCATATAAATTATTCTATTTACTTTGCTTTTCATATGAATAGCTGCATAGAGGCGCTTCTTGGGAATGGATTTACAGACATTCATTTCTTCTTCCTTTAATTTTATGCAATTTATCAAATGCAAAAGACATTCGCCTGTTTGGACTCGGAATGTAATTCATTATTTGAGTGCACAATCAGTGCCTATTAAATCATAAAATATGTAAAGCACAAATTGGAAAAATGCGATTTAACTATGTTTATATAAAAAGTGACTGCAAAGTAAAAAACCGACAGTCACTACAGTCTTACTTCTTTATTTGATTAAAGTAATTAATTTAGCCGTTATTGATAGAATTAACTCTTACTAGGGGTAGAGTCAAGAAAATGCGGATTTACAGCATTAAGGAAATTACAATAAAAAAAAGCCCAATTTCTCAGTATTAAAATTGAGAAATTGGACTTTTTTCGTTACTCCAGAATAGGCCAGCCAGAAATGACTGGCTGACCTTATAATACGAAAGCGCCCGATTGTTGAAGAACTTAATATTTTATGACTGTTTAAATTCTTCTTTCTTTCATTTCCTAATGTCTACATAATGTGTTGTTGAATTTATAGTTAAGAAGGTATCAGATCAAATTAACGTAGTTCAGTCCATTTAGTCATTGTTTCTGTTGCAAATTTTACTCATTATGCTCAAGGCATTGATAAACCGCCATCATATCTCGTTTATTTAACTCACGAATTCGATTGAAAATTGGAATATCTGCAACAGCCTCAATACTTAAGCTTTCAGCAACAACATCACTTACTTTGCCAGTTAGCCATGTTTGCACTTCTATGCCATCGACGATTTCTTTACGCCCTTCATCATTGATGCCACTTGCATAACAACTAACACATGGCACCGATAATTTATGCACGCCATCATGGAGTCCATCTTCCGAAATGACTTTCTTCCCTTTACAAAATGGACATAGATGACTTGCTTTAATCTTATTAATTTGGGTGACAATTTTTTTGTAACCAAACGCTTCATAAACATACGTTAGTTTTTTGTATTTTCCATTGGTGAAATACTTATCAATAATTGTTTCTCTAGTTTCATCAATATTGGCAAAATCACAGATTGTTATCAGATTTTTGCTGCTTATTGCTTCGATATTGCCTTTAATTCTGTCCCAGAATGGTAAAGCATTTTGTAATACCATTTCATAACCTACAAAGCTTGCTTGTTCCAGTTCAAGCATTTTCAGAGCTACTTGAGTTTCTCTGGGAAGCAAGGAGACATCTTCCGTAAGCGTTATATCCCCGCCAAGAATTGCCTTTACTTTTTCCAGTTCTGGTAAATCCCCTACTGTTTTTATCACCTGATTAATTGGTTGATGAATAATCTCACGAATATCAGTGTCACCAAATTTCAGTTTTTTATGATGGTTAAGCACAGTTCCTTGACAGATTGGACAGATAATCATCTCTTTTGATGCTTTCATATGCTCTTTAATAATGGATTTCGAAATAAACATATAACGCCCAATGATTAAATTAAAGCCTTCCCATGTTCTCCGTGACTTGCCTGCTTTATCATAAAATGACTTTTCCCAATAACCATATAAAAATGTATGCTTTTCTGCTTCTGTCATCTCATTATAGCTTTTACTAATATCTTGACCAAGTTCATTCTTTATCTCATCAAATAAGAATTGTAATTTTGGATATTGATAATATTTTAATACCTCCATCACGTCTGGATGCAATAGACCATCCCAAAATGGAACGGTTTTGTCCTGAATGACAACATCTATATCAAATTTTTCAATCACCAGGCGGCCCGAGCAGCATGGACAATGATTTTCTTGATAAAAGAAATCGAAGCTTCTAGTATCTTTATTGGTCGGATGCGCCGCCACAATATGGTTGATCAGGCCGCCAATTTCATAGAGAAAACTATATTGACTATACAAATGTCTTTCTAGATCAATGGCAATAACGGGTGCAATGGTTTCAGATTCGTATTCACCATAAATCAGACGGGCCATTGATGATAAGCTTTTTAAGATGCCGCCCTTATAGACGTTTTCTGCCTTTTTAAAATAATCGATATGATTTTCTTTTAAATAGGTAATGCCATTTTGCTGCTTGAGTGAGGAAGAAATAGTCAATGGAGCAGCAATATCTTCCCTATTTTTAAGACGATAATAATCATCATGACTGACAACATCAAGATGCCCGACAGGTTCTAGCTGTCTTTTACCAAAATCAACGATAAAATCAGAGCTTTCCAGCATATAGGCATTATGTTCAATCATCATAATTGAAACAGATTCATCTTGCAGAATGACCCTTACACTATCAATGAATTGGTTCAAAATATTTTGTGATAAACCTTTTGAAGGCTCGTCAAAAATAAAAAGAGTATGTGGGTTTCTTGAGTTCGAAAACAGCTCAGATACTAAATGAACACACTGAAATTCACCTGTCGACAAGGTTTGTGTTTTTCGTTCCAACGTCAAATAACCGAGTCCCAGTTTGATCAGTAAACTCAAGCGTTTATGAGCGATGTCTTCATTTGGAAGTTCCACAATAATGTCTTCAATTGAGCGCTGAAAAATATCATCAATTTCGTCACTGTATTTGGTAAGTTTCTTTTTGATATCAAGAAACGTCGCAACGGTTGACCGGCTGGTAATCGACTGGTTTCGGTCCTGCCCTACCATGACCAGTTTATCTTTTGGATATCGCTTCAGAAAATCCTTGGAGATACACTCATTTACAAGGGTCGATTTACCACATCCAGACTCACCTGTAAAGGTTACAACTCTATTTTTGGGAATCTGAATTTCAGCCATTTGAATATTACGACAGTATAGATCATGAAATTGATAGTATTCTGTTGGCATAGACTGATTTCGTTCCCCAAAAACAGGTTTTGGACGAGGTGATTCTTCGACAATTTTTCCCCCGTATTTACCACTGCCAGGCCCAAAGAACAATTGCTCATCAGCTTTATCTAGCACAGTGTCAGAATGATCGATAAGCCAAATTTGATTCTTATAGCCCAATTGTTTAATCTCTTCTAAAATTTTCAATAGGGTTTGGTGATCAAGACCAACGGAGATTTCATCAATAATAATCACGGTATTAACACTTACTGCCATGAATTCTGCTAAATAAAGCCGTGTTAATTCCCCTCCTGACAATGTACCCATGATCCGATTTAATGTTAAGTAACCAATATTCATATTGATAATATTTTTAAGAATATGTTGTTTCGCTTCATTAATATGTAATTCCTCTGAAAGGGAATGAATTGATTCAATGCTTAAATTGTTGATATCGGAAATACTATGTGGTTGATTCAATAATTCTATCTTATATTGCTCAACTTCCGGATTATAACGTCTGCCCTCACACTTTTTACATTCTACATTTTTGGTAGTACCGCGTCCTTTACACTCAGGACACCAGCCTAATGCATTATTAAAGGAAAAAACTTCAGGGGAAAGATTAAATTTTTCAGCAAGCCGCACGCGAATCTCTTTAAAAACGCCGGTATGGGTGCCAATCGTTGAACGCGGATTAGAAGAAATCGATGATTTCCCTAGAAAAAGAACTAAAGGCATGTCTTCCATCTTGATGGCACTAAAATTCGTTTCCATTATATTAGAAAACAAATACTGATATTCAGCTTTGGGCAATAAGGAGACGAGACGCTTCTTGGATTCTTCACCAATGGTTTGACAAAACGTGGTTTTACCAGATCCGGACAAACCAGCAATTCCTAACGATTGATCTTCCGGCAAGACGGCATCTAAACGGTTAATATTGTTGGCAATTAATTGATTTATTTTCATCGGATATCTTCTCCATTCTCTAAATCTAGTATTGCCATGTTAGCACAACTTCAAATGATTTGTTGAGTTTTTTTCGAATCAACAAATTCATTTAATTGCAGCCTGGCTTATCCATTTCGCATGGATTGTAGAAGCGCACGGGGGACATATCAATGCGATAAGGAACAACGATACAAATTGATATTCCCATCGTTGATCGCATTATCTTTCTAATACTTCCTTCTCTTATCCCATTAATTGGTCCAATTCATTGAAAAGGGCGCATTTCTAGCTCCAGAAACACGCCATATAATGGAATAACTGTGGAATTCCTATTTTGTTTAATAGTCTTAGTTGTATAGCGAAATAACATCTTAAATCACAATCTCTTTAATCCTAAAGGTTATTTTACTAATGCTGCTCTCAAATTAACACCAAATAACCTTTTAAACAAGTTCACACATAAACCCAGCCTTCTTTGTTACCTAACAATTCTTACAATCGTTTATAGTTTAAAGAAATACACCAACAGGATAGAGTGTGTGTTACATTTCCTCTAACACTTTTCCGAGCTGATCACCCATATTCATCCAAGCATATTTAGCTCCCTCGATGGCTCCTTCGCGGGCTCTTGTTTCTTCACTAAATCCAGTTTGATCGAGATGAAGATGGATAGTTCCATCTGAACCTTTATTCAATGTCCATGTAACAGTAGTGCTTTCTCCGGCACTTACCCAGGTGTAAGAAAGTTTATTAGGCTCATCCACTACTAATACTTCACTATCTACAATTCCATTCCACCATTCATTTGGCTCAGCTCGGAATTGAAATTTATGTCCTACGATTGGTTTAAAGTCATTTTTCCATATCCATTTTGCAAGAGTATCCGAATCTGTTAAAGCGTTCCACACCTGCTCGGTTGAACTTTTAAATTGAAAATCTAATGATACATCTGGTTTCATTTTTTTTTCCTCCAATAAAAGATTTAATTTAACAATTCTTTCTTTCCAGAATCCATCGTAAAAAGATACCCAATCTTTAATTTCCTGTAGGGGAGCTGCATTTAGTCGATACTTTGTTTCTCTACCAACTTTACGGTCAGAAACTAAACCAGCTTCTTTAAGGATAGCCAAATGTTTAGATACAGCGGTACGGCCCATTTGAAATTGAGCGGTTAATTCGTAAAGAGGTAACTCTTCTGCATCTGCCAACAAACGCAGCAGTTTACGCCGAGTTGGATCGGCAACTGCGTCATAAACATCTCTAATTGGTCTTATCCTGTTCAATATCACTCTCCCCCTGATCTGCATGAATCAAAAACGACACCAAATGGAGTCCTATTCACTATTTAGAATACGGCACTATTTGGTGTCTTGTCAAATTTTATTTTAGTCATAAGGTAACCATTATACCAACTGAGTATGAACAACTTTTTATTTTCTTAGATTTTATCCTTTGAAAAGAAAGAGACGATTACTTTTGGATTAATCGTCTCTTGATGTTTGTGTATTGCCAGTATATTTGTAGTCCCTAGCAAATAGATATGTATTTTTTCGTCTTTCTACTCCAACATATGGCCCAATAGTATATTAATTCACAATTTTAAAAGACATTTCAATTCATTTGTTGTAATACCGAACTCAATATACATCTTTAAAAATGTTAAAGCTTCTCCCCAACCTGTTGCACAAGATAAACATACATCTGCATCTTCAATTAAATAGCCAGTTTCAGTAACAGTAACAACTGTTCCTTCATCACTTTTATCAAAAGTAATAGAGACTTCCGTTTTATATTTATTAGTAGGGGACCAATTAAAGGTTATATTCTTATTTCATTTCACACACAAAATCTCTCCACTATCTTTAACTGAAACATTGTCGGGACCCCAATCCTTCCAAACAAATTTGATATTCCCTTTACCTTCTTCATTCACCTTTATTTCCGAACCTGTCGTAAACCATGAGTCCCAGCCACCCGATGAAGTGATAGTATCAAATATCTTTTCTGCACTCGAAGTAATATAAGTTTTTGGAATAATCGGCGGTAATTTCATTTTTTATATTTCTCCATTCCCATCATCGTTAGGATTTAAACTAATACCTTGTTCTACTATTTGTGCTCTTATAGTTCAATAGGAATATGTCCTTCTCCAAAATTTATTAAGTATAATTAATTCATTTATCTTCTTAACTCTGATGAGAGACATCTTAGACAATTTTATCTTTTAGTGAGTAATGTCATATTAGGTAATTCATTGTAGAGTAGCTGTAGAAACATTCTTACCATAAAGCAAGGGGCTGTTTCATGCTAGGTTTTGGATTGATTGAGTCTAATTGATCCAAATCTTGCTGTGTTAATTGGATTTCAGCTGCTTTCACATTTTCGATAACATGAGTAGTATTACGAGATTGTGGTATAGCAATTGTTTGACCATTTCGAATACACCATGCTAATAATATTTGAAAGATATCTGATTGATGTTTTTCAGCAATTCCCTTTAAAACTTTTTGTTTAGTTAGGTTGGCACCAAAACGATCACCCCGAGCAACTGGAGAATAGGCGATTAATGGCATTTCGAGGTTATTCATCATAGGTACTAAATCAAATTCAATTCCTCGGTCTCCCAAATTGTAACGTACTTGATTTGTTGCACACTTTATTCCATCAGGTAGGTTTATTATTTTTTCTAAGTCATCAACATCTAAATTAGAAACACCCCATGACCTAATTTTCCCTTGAATTCTTGCTTTCTCCAAAGCTTCAATCGTCTCATTAATCGGAATATTCCCTTTCCAATGGAGCAAATATAAATCTAAATAGTCCGTATTTAATCTTTTTAAGCTTTGTTCTAAGCTAATCGGTAAACGCTTTTCCGAAGCATTTGAAGGAAGGGCTTTGGATATAAGAAATAAATTTTCACGGTAATAAGGCTTAATAGCATGTGCAACCAATCTCTCTGCATTTCCATCACCATACATTTCAGCAGTATCAATAACTTGAACGCCATTATCAAGACCAACTCTTATTGCTTCTACTTCTTGTTCAAATTTATCTGCATTATCTCCCATATTCGAAGTACCTAAGCCTATAGGATAAACTTCCCTTCCTGCAATTTTTACTTTTTTCAATTTTTTCACTCCTCCTCACATGAATCTAATAGCCGAAATTTTTTATTTATCTCTTTAAAATAACTTTACATGTTCTCTTTAAACAACATGTTAATCCTTATAGTTAACTCTAGGTCAAGTAGTAAATTTATTGATTGGGTGTGTTTGCATTAAGGATATAGAGGTAAGCTGCACAATCATCTCTTGATACTTTGACACACAAATTTGTCCATGTTAATATTCATTTCATAAAATATCAAGTTAACTAGAGGTTTAGATCATCATGAAAGGGAGA
Source organism: Bacillus sp. UMB0893 (assembly GCF_002858905.1). Lineage (NCBI taxonomy): Bacteria > Bacillati > Bacillota > Bacilli > Caryophanales > Bacillaceae > Bacillus > Bacillus sp. UMB0893. The sequence goes on from NZ_PKLB01000002.1 coordinate 211,806, forward strand.
TACATTTTGAACACATATTCAATTGGGGAAGTAGCAAAGGAATTGAGCCTTACAGTATATACTTTGCGTTACTATGACAAAGAGGGTCTTATGCCTTTCGTAGACCGAACACCAAGTGGAACCAGAGTGTTTAAGGAATCAGATATCGAGGCTTTAAAAATTATTGAATGTCTGAAATCTACTGGGATGCCTATAAAGGAAATTAAAGCTTTCATAGATTGGTGTACTGAGGGAGATTCTACGTTAAAACAAAGATATGAAATGTTTATAGAACGAAAAGCCAGTGTAGAAGCTCAAATGGAAGAACTAAAAAAAACAATGAATTTGATTGATCATAAATGTTGGTATTACAAGACTGCAATAGATGCAGGAACAGAGGATGTTCATAAAGAGGATAAAATAGTGGTTCCTAATCCTAACTAACAGAAAACTACCAGTATTTCATATTTTTGCAAATGAAATACTGGTAGTTTTTTTCTATTTATTGAACTAGAGTTTCATGCTGTCTCCTCTGCTATCCGCAATCATAAGTTTTAATCATCACTTCATTGATTCCACAGTCTCCACCTATTATAAATATGCTTTCGTTGAAACTATTTCCCAATAGCTTACGCAATAGAACTATACACTTAATAGTTTTTTGTATATTAAATAAAAATTTTTTTAAATTTATCACTTGCGTTAGAGTTCACTCTAACTTTTATACTAAGCGTGTATTATTTTTTCAAAGGAATAATAAGAAAGGATGAAAATAAAATGGCTATTGAAAACAAAGTAGTTGTAATTACAGGAGCAAGTTCAGGAATTGGAGAAGCTACAGCTAAATTGCTAGCTGAGAAAGGTGCAAAACTTGTACTTGGAGCAAGACGTGAAGATCGTCTAAAAGAATTAGCAGATGAAATCAAGTCCAATGGTGGTCAAGCGGTTTATAGAGTCACGGACGTTGTTAATCCAGAGGACAATCAGCAGCTAGTACAACTAGCGAAAGACACTTTTGGTGGTGTCGATGTAATCTTCTTGAACGCTGGAATAATGCCAAATTCACCACTCTCTGCCTTAAAAACTGACGAGTGGAACAACATGGTTGACGTTAATATTAAAGGCGTATTGAATGGTATCGCAGCAGTGTTGCCAACATTTACATCACAAAAGTCCGGACATATCATCACAACTTCATCAGTAGCTGGGCTTAAAGCTTACCCAGGTGGTGCAGTTTATGGAGCAACGAAGTGGGCTGTTCGTGACTTAATGGAAGTTTTACGTATGGAATCTGCCCAAGAAGGTACCAACATTCGTACCGCAACGATCTATCCAGCAGCAATCAACACGGAATTGTTGGATACGATAACTGATAAGAATATGGCAGAAGGTATGACTGCGCTGTACGAGCAATTTGGTATTACACCTGATCGAGTTGCCAATGTTGTGGCGTTTGCGATTGATCAACCAGAAGATACGAATATTAACGAATTTACAATCGGCCCAACAATTCAACCTTGGTAATATTTATTAAGACAATGATATGCAAACTATGCGCTATTATTTTTTCGGAACAACCCGGCTGTCGTTAATATCTCGACAGCCTAACATCATTTCAAAATTCTCCTTAAAAAAGACATTTGCTGCGCAGTATTCGTCTACTACGTAATAGGAGCTACTCCACAATCTTTGCCTTTTATGGAATAAGGAGTGACTATGTGTTCCCTTCCGACAGCTTTCTATATAATGATGCCCTAGACACATTTGTAATTTCACAAATTTGATTTACGGTCATATGTCCTTCCTTATACAGTTTCACTGCATAATTCATTCCAGCATGATTTTTATGGTACTTCTTTATCCTACCATTAAATTTCCCTTCTTTCTTGGCGAGTTCAATTCCTTCACGTTGTCGCATACGTATAAGATCTCGTTCTAGTTGGTTAACACCAGCCATAACCGTAATCAAAAATTGGCTGTATGGATTGTCTTCTGATAAATCTAGCCATATATCCTTTAATGATTTGAGACTTGCCTTTTTATTTCGTATGTAATCAATCAATTCAAATAAATACAGCTTACTACGAGTGATCCTGACGTAAGATGGATCTTCTATTTCAGCTGAATAGCAAAAAAAAAAAGATAAAAGTGTAGAACCAAGAATAAGAACTTAATGAAGTGAAAGAGGAAAAAACATCGATAAAGAGGTGGAAAATAAGGACCTGGTTGAGCCAAAAAAGGTTAGTGAACTTAAAAAGCAGGAACATGATAACTATGTAAATGAGAAGGAAGATGAAACTTTTATAATTATCCGTTCTCTTAAGAGGTTAAACAAAAAGAGCCCCCGTTAATCAGAGGCTTCTCATAAGATCATTCGCCTGATTCAGTAAAATAGGGATTGCTGCCTAAATTTTTTCTCATTTCGTCTGTGATTTGGAATGGTTCAGATGCTGGCTGCTGACTTTCGTGTTCTGCTTGCACACTCCCGTCATAGTGCAGAGGCTTTTCCTCCATATCTTGTTCACCTCCAATCTGTATTGAGTATATTATACCAATTTTTAGTTAAAATTTTCTAAAAATTAATTCTTTTCAGCTATTTTTTTCAATAAAAAACATTCTACTATTAAATAGAATGTCCATGCCAATATCACTTTATGATGGTTTCACTGAATTTGAAGAAGTATAAAGATTCGTTTCACGCAGTTTTTTAATGTTCAGTCTAATAAGCAATGAGATGGAAAGTGCACATACAAAAGCTCCCCCAAATATAAATAGCGTTAGTGAATAGCTATTGGTCGTTTCCCTGATCCAAGAAACAACTAGCGGACCTGCTAATCCTGCTGCCGCCCATGCGGTAAGGATATATCCGTGAATGGCTCCCAGCTGCTTTGTACCAAAGAGATCTCCAATATAGGCTGGTATAGATGCAAAACCTCCTCCGTAGCAAGTTAAGATCAGGAAGATTATTAGTTGAAAAAGAATCGCATTTGAGATACTTGGAAGTAAAAGAAACGCAACAGTTTGGATGGCAAAAAAAGCGGTGTAAACGTTTGGACGTCCAATATAGTCTGATACAGTGGCCCACCCGATGCGTCCAAAACCGTTAAATAACCCCATAATGCCGACCATTGCTGCAGCTGCAGCTGCACTTAAGCCGGCTACATCTTGAGCCATAGGAGAAGCTACCGAAATGATGGCAATCCCGCATGTGACATTAATGAAAAGCATGGCCCAAAGAGCCCAAAAACGGATTGTTTTGATTGCTTCATTCGCTGTTAATTGTGAGAGGTCCCTGTTTTTTTCTTGAGAAATTTCCTTATTACCCTTCATTCCCTCTGGCAGCCATCCTTTAGGAGGGGGTGAAAGATACAGAGAAGATGCAATCATAATGATAAAATAAACCGCTCCAAGTATATAGAAAGTCTTGTCTATTCCTGCACTGCTGATGAGCGAAGCGATAACTGGACTTGCAATGAGCGAAGCAAACCCAAATCCCATGATTGCAAGTCCGGTAGCGAGGCCTCTTCTGTCGGGAAACCATTTTACTAATGAGGATACTGGTGTAATATAGCCAATTCCCAGTCCTATTCCTCCAAGTGCACCATAAAAAAAGTACATAAGATACAATGAACCGATGCTTTCAGCAAAACCGGCACCTATCAAACCTGCTCCAAAACAAATCGACGAAAGAATTCCAGATGTTCTAGGGCCATACTTTTCTACAAAATGACCCATAAATGCTGCTGATAAACCAAGGAATAGTATAGCAATACTAAATGTGAGAGATATCTCACTTAAACCCCAGTTATGAGCCTCTTTTAATGGATTTGTGAATACGCTCCATGAATAGACTGAACCAATCGAAATATGGATGCCAACTGCTGCTGCTGCGATCAGCCAGCGATTTTTTGTTTTCGACATGTTTTTCTCCTCTTTTCAAAAATAACGTAATTCAAGGCAGGCAAACAGTTTGTCTGCCTTGAACATTATTCCAGCGTTTCATTCCTATGGTGTACTTGTTCTTTTGTATTTTGTGAGGTTCTTTCCATATGAGCTGTTTCTTGTCCCATGCCTTTTAAAAAGCTGATCAGCATGGTGACAGCTCGGTTCACTTCAGGATCCTTCAGTGAACGTGCTAAATCAAAATAGCTTGTTTTTTCTGCAGGTTCTTTATTTTCTGCAACTCTGGCGATCCCTGCATCTATTTTAAGTAAAAAGGGTTCCAGCTGTTTAACATTGATCATGCCTAGCACACCTGTCATCAATAACAGGTTTTTAAGAGTATTTGTCGTTTCCTTTTTATCGACAGTTTTGACGAGAATATCCATCACTTTGTCACCTTGTCCAAATAAGCCTTTCAATAAGGATAAAACCCCTCTGTCCTGCATGTGCTGCAGAATCTCGAGCGTATCGATAATGGCTTCTTTATTCTCGATTAAGGCATTTTCAACTTCCAAAAGGTCTTCCTTCCGCTGATCTTCTGCGGTTTTTTCAATTCGAGTTATCGTTTTAATTGCTTTTGCCAACCTTTTTCCCCTCCTTTTTGATGAGATTGCCAGGGAATACATAATCCTTTCTTGCCCATTTTCTCTCTACTTCTACCCCTTTTTGCGGATTTGGTTTCCCATAACGGAAATTCGTTTTCGGCAAAGGGTTGATACCTTCCGTTTCTAATACCTCCAGTTTCGCTTGAACCTCTTTATAAGCTGGTGTATCTGTATCTTTATCTGCGTAGCTGCTCGTAAGTAGATTAATTGCCGCTTCACCAGAATCATTCATTGGCAAATACACTTCTTTTCCTTTTACACGATCTGTTATTAGGCATTGCACTTTCACTTTTCCATAAGGTGAGATAAGTCTTACGAGAGTTCCGTCTTTTAAGCCTCTCTCAGCAGCAAGCGCGCGGGATACTTCGAGAAAGACATTTGGTGTTTTTGAAGTAATTCCCTTTGATTTATAAGTCATATTTCCTTCATGAAAATGTTCAAGCAGTCGTCCATTATTTACGTGAATATCATATTCCTCTCCAAAGTCAAGTGGTTTAGTCCATTCAACCGGGAAGAGACGCGCCTTTCCGTCTGGGAATGGAAATTCATCCAGGAAAAGAACTGGTGTATCTGTTCCATCAGCAGCTACCGGCCAAAGCAGACTTTTGTACCCCTCAAGACGTTCATAGCTAACTCCTGCAAAAAGTGGAGCAAGCATGGCTGCCTCAGCCATTATGTCACTCGGGTGTTCATAGTCCCATCCTGCTCCAAGCTTATTTGCAATTTCCATAATGATTTTCCAATCAGGCTTGGATTCACCTAATGGTTCAAGCACTTGATATAAACGCTGAATTCTCCGTTCAGTATTTGTAAAGGTTCCCTCTTTTTCCAAACTCGGACTTGCAGGCAATACAACATCAGCATATTCAGCTGTTTTTGATAAAAAGAGGTCTTGCACAACGAAAAAATCCAATTTTTCATAGGAAGCATGAACGTAGTTCATATTAGAATCCACGATTCCCATTTCCTCGCCTTTTAAGTACAACGCTTTTACGCTGCCATCATGAATGCCTGCAACCATTTCGTGGTTGTTAAGTCCTGGATGCTCAGGAAGCTTAACTCCCCATCCTTTTTCATATTTTTCCCGGGCAGCAGGATCCGTAATTTTTTCATAGGAAGGAAGACGATCAGGCATGCTGCCGAAATCACTTGCTCCCTGCACATTGTTATGCCCGCGCAATGGATAAGCTCCAGTTCCGGGACGGCCGTAATTGCCAGTCACAAGCAGCATGTTTGAAATTGCTGTGCTTGTATCGCTTCCGCCAGAGTGCTGGGTGACTCCCATTGCCCATAGAACCACAGTACTTTTCGCTTCATGAATCATTTCAGCAATCTTTATCAATTCATCCTTAGAGACGCCAGTCGTTTCCTCTGCATATTCCAATGTGTAAATTTCAAGGCTCCTGCTATATTCATCCAAACCATTCACTTTTTCTTTCAAAAATTGTTCATTAGCCCAGCCTTTTTCAAGTATGTATTTTGTGATGGCTGAGAGCCAAACAAGATCGGTTCCTGATTTTGGCTGGATAAACAAATCTGAACGATCAGCCATTTCATGCTTTCTTAAATCTGCCACGATAAGCTTCTGATCATGAAGCTTATGAGAACGCTTAACCCTTGTAGACAATACTGGATGGGATTCAGCAGTGTTAGAACCAACGATCAGGACAAGTTCAGACATCTCAATATCCTTAATCGTACCTGAATCACCGCCATAGCCGACAGTGCGAAATAATCCCACAGTGGCAGGTGTCTGGCAATATCTTGAACAGTTGTCGATATTGTTTGTGCCAATCACAGCGCGGGCAAGCTTTTGCATTAAGTATGATTCTTCGTTCGTGCATTTTGAAGAACTGATGAAACTTAACGCATCCGGACCATGATCATTTTTTATTTGAGTGAATTTACGTTCGATGAGATTTAAGGCTTCATCCCACTCCGCTTCTCGGAAGGTGTCTCCTTCTCTAATAAGCGGTTTTGTCAGACGTTCTTCGCTGTTTACATAATCCCATCCGAATTTTCCTTTAATGCATGTTGAGATTCCATTTGCAGGAGCCTCGGCCTGAGGTTCGACTTTTAGAATCTCTCTTCCTTTTGTCCATACATCAAAGCTGCAGCCAACACCGCAATATGTGCACACCGTTTTTGTTTTTTTAATTCTTTCTTCACGCATGGCAGCTTCCATATCTGAAATAGCAAGGATTGATCCGTAGCCTGTCTCAACATTTTTGGTAATTTCAATCATTGGACGCAATGTTTGTTTGGCAATTCCGGTTAAATAACCAGCTTCCCCTTCCATCCCTTTTTCCATCATCGCATTGCATGGGCATACGGTAGAACAATGCCCGCATGACACACATGAGGACTCGTTTATTGCAACATCGTTGTCCCAAATGACTCGAGGCCGGTCTCGTTCCCAGTCTATCGAGAGTGTTTCAGTAACCTGTACGTTTTGACACGCCTCCACACACCTTCCGCAGAGAATACATTGATCAGGATCATAACGGTAAAAAGGATTGGAATGATCAACAGGATAAGGTTTCTCGGCAAACGGTATGCTTTGATGATTGATTTTCATTTGTTTCACTGTATTATGGACTTCACATCCTCCATTGTTATAATCACAAACCGTACAATATAGTTCATGATTATTCAATATGCGGTCCATGCCAATGATTTGAGCTTCTTTCACGTCTGCTGATGATGAATCAATGACATCACCGTTTTTAATTTTTGTTGAACAGGCTCTGACGAATTCTCCATTTACTTTTATGATGCAAGTGTCACATGTTTCAATTGGACCAAGACTTGGATGATAGCAAACATTCGGAACGTCAATTGAGCAATCTGCGAGAATTTGAAGGGCTGTCTGATTTTCATCAATATTCGTTTCAGCTCCATTTAGATTGACTATTAGTCTGTCGGACAAGGATATCTCCCCTTTCTCTCATTTTCATTAATGTTCGAACAATTTAGATTACAGTCATTTTTTACCCTCGACCTAAAATTGATAAACAGCCAAGTTAATTGATGTGTAAAGCAAATGATTGTAAACGCTTTCTAAATTGTAACAAGATTCTTAATTTTCAACAAATAATTAACCTTGAATGACAATATAAAAGAGTTTCCATTTTAGCTGGAAACTCCCTGAATTTTTTCCTATTTTCTTATTCTATCCACCGCTCACAGGAGGAATAAAAGCTACAGTATCTCCATCTACTATCTTATCACTGTCATTCGCAAAGCTCTCATTTATGGCCGTCATGACTCCTGTTAGGCTTGACAACTGATGTTTATCCTGCATCCACTGTTTTAATTCCAAAACAGTTATATCGGTTCTGTCAATTTCTAGTTTTTCCAGTCCAGCTTCGTCCTGCAAATGTGCAAAAAGTAATACTTTAATCAAGATGCTCACCTTCTTTATTAGGCTTACCTGCCGGGTATGCTGTTTTTTCAAGCTGATCACCAATCCACATTGTTCCGTCTTCCCAATGTTCTTTTTTCCAAATGGGAACAATTTGCTTGATCCGTTCGATTGCATATTCATTAGCTTCATATGCGGTTTTACGATGAGGGGAAGAGACAGCAATTACAACAGCTATGTCTGAAATCTCGAGTCTGCCGATCCGATGAGAAATTGCCGTTTTTGCATCAGGCCAGCGCTGCCCGATTTCTTCTCCGATTTGTTCAAGCATTTTTACAGCCATTGGTTCATAGGCCTGGTACTCCAAATATAGTGTTCTCTTTCCTTTTGTAAATTCTCTGACGGTGCCGATAAATGCTGTAATAGCACCGGCTTCTCTTCTTGCTACCTTATTTGATACCTCTTCAGCTGAAATTGGATTTTTCGTAATTTCAAACTGTACCTGTTTCATGCTGATCCCCCGCGATATGAATGATGTACTCTATGTATGCCAATTCATCTTCTATATTAAATACAGGAATGTCTAATTGATCTGCGATGCAATCATTCCAGCAAATCACACATTTGATATTGGCAGATTGTTTTAAGAGAGGAACATCTGTTTCATCTCTTATCATGACCACCTTCGGAAATTGTTCCTTTTTGTAGCCTTCTACTAATATCAGATTGATGGAAAAAGATTGATAGAGATTTACCAGATCAGAAAGTTGCCAATTATTTTGCCTGGCGTTCAGTCGCAGCACCCCGCCTCCTTCAACACCAGCTATAACAGAGCCTGCTTTTGAGTGACGATAACTATCTTTTGAAATCATTTCATGATCAGGCGCCCCGCCGTGTCCGTGATGTTTGATAGTTCCAACTCGATAGTTTTCTTCGGATGCTTTTTTAATCAGCTTTTCCATTAAAGTCGTTTTTCCGCTGTTTTGATGCCCAATTATTTGTAAGATGGCACAATGTTTTCCCAAGGCCACTCACATCCTTTTTGATCATCCAATAAAAGCACATCGACCATCATTCCGCTTTCATAACCTCTCGTTCCGCCTGGAAGAATAATAAGCGAATTTGCTTCAGCTAAAGATGAAACGGCACTTGATTTATCAAATCCTGAGGGCATTGCGATTAGCCTGCCCTCATCAAAATGAAGGCCAGCACGGACAAACCTGGTAAATGGATTAGCCTTTGGAAAATCCTGTCCTAAATAAGCTTTTTCTTTTCTCACATGAGGATATTTGTGAAAATTGTTATAGCGGATTACTGGGCGAACAAACAATTCAAACCCTACAAAACAAGCAGAAGGATTGCCGGAAAGTCCAAATAGCAGCTTCTGATCCAGTGCAGCGACAGTCGTAACACTACCTGGCCTCATCGCTATTTTGTTAAAAAGAACTTCAGCACCCATTCTTTCATAGATCGCAGGCAAATAATCATAGTCTCCTACTGAAACTCCTCCCGTCGTAATCAAAATATCAACCTGCCTTAATGCATCTTCAACTGCATGAATACATTGGTCCAGATCATCACTGAATTTCCCGAAATATTTCGACTCTCCACCTGCACGTTCAATTTGCGAGAGAATCATAAAGGAGTTGCTGTTGCGGATTTTGCCTGGCTGCAGAAGTTCATTTACATCAAGCAGCTCACTGCCAGTAGCTAAAACTCCTACAACAGGTTTTTTCGCAACTGGCACCTCTTGATATCCAAAAGTAGCTAACAGTGCGACGACGCCTGGCGTGATAAAACTTCCTTTTGCAGCATGAATGGTCCCTTTTCTAGTATCTTCTCCTTTAAAAGAGATATTGTCACCGCTGTTAAAGGAGCGTTTGATTTCAATTAGTTTTTTTCCTGCATCAAAATATTCTTTTGTTAATTCAAGCATGACGACAGCATCTGCACCATTAGGAATTTGAGCTCCCGTCATAATCCTTACAGCTTGATTCCTGCCAACCATTCCTTGAAAGACGGAGCCTGCACCAATTTCTCCAATCACTTCGAGAGATGCAGGGCTTGTTCTGCTTGTCAAAACTGTATCTTTTGATCGGATGGCAAATCCATCATACGGGGAGCGATCAAAGGAAGGGACATCGTGGTCTGCAACTAAATCTTCGGCCAAAAATCGTCCATAAGCGTTTTCCAGCAAGATAAGTTCCATTTTGCCGAGATCCGCGTATTTCATTACTTTTTGAACGGCTTCGCCAACAGCAATTGGTGTTCTTTTTTCTATCAAATTTGCATCTCCTTTCTTCCAGTTACCCTCCAATATGGGACATTTCAACCTTTTGTCTTTTAGGTCTGCCTGTCTCGTTTGTACGATCATCAGAATAGCGGTCTTTGCGGTGATTCCATATACCGCAAATGACATCTGTTAGCTCTGAATCATTTTTTCCTGATCGAAGAAGTTCTTTTAAGTCAAATCCAGAAGAAGCGAAAAGACACGTATATAATTTGCCTTCTGCAGAAATGCGGGCCCGTGAACAAGTTGAGCAAAAAGAATCTGTGACAGAGGAAATAATGCCTATTTCACCAGTTCCATCTGCATATTTAAATCTTGTTGCTACTTCTCCCTCGTAGTTTGGCGGCATCTCTTTCAAAGGATGGCGTTCGCCTATCATACTAAGAATCCCTTTTTTAGAAACTACATGATCCAGCTGCCAGCCATTTGAGTTGCCTACATCCATGTATTCAATGAATCTAAGAGTATGCCCCCGTTTTTTAAAATAGTCAGCCATTGGAAGAATATCCTCGTCATTTACACCTTTTTGAACAACCATATTAACTTTTACCTTCAATCCCGCTTCAGCTGCAGCCTCAATTCCGTCAAGGATTGTTTTTACTTTGCTGCGGCGTCCATTCATGATGGCAAATCGTTCTTCATTTAGAGAATCAAGGCTGACCGTGACGCGTCTTAACCCTGATTGATACAGCTCTTGTGCAAAAGATTTTAGCAGTGATCCATTTGTTGTTAAGCCTATATCTTCGATTCCGTCTATATTTTTCAGCATTTTTATTAGGACTGAAAGGTCTCTCCTCAGCAGAGGCTCGCCCCCAGTAAGGCGCAGTTTTTTTACTCCAAGTGACGCAAAGATGATTGCCAATCTCTCAATTTCTTCAAAAGATAAAATTTTATCAGAGGACAAAAAAGAATAGTCCGGTCCGAAAATTTCTTCCGGCATACAATAGCGGCAGCGGAAATTGCACCTGTCTGTCACTGATATCCGCAAATCTCTTAACGGACGGTCCAAGACATCCAATAAATTTTGCTTCATATCCTCGCCTCTCTTCTGTTATGTATTTTACATGCAAGCGTCAGAATATGCTAACTAAATGAAACAATCAGATATCTTTGTTAAGTAAAATTCTTTGTGGATGAGTATATACATTCATTGATGAATCTCTAATAAAACCTACAGTTGTGATCCCTAGTTCTTCGGCAAGTTCCAAAGCCAAAGCGGTGGGAGCAGACTTTGAAAGCACCATCTCGCAGCCGATTTTTGCTGTTTTCAGCAGAATTTCAGATGAGATTCTTCCGCTGAATACAAGTATTTTTTCATGTACATCAATTTTATTTTTTAAACAGTATCCATATATTTTATCAAGTGCATTATGTCTGCCAATATCCATTCTGCTTATAATAACACCATTTTCATCACATAAAGCTGCGTTATGAACACCACCTGTTTGGTGAAAAAGAGCTGCTCCCTTTTGCAGCTCTTTCATAAGTGATAAGCAACCTTCAGGGGTTATTTGAACATGAATGTCATTCATTTTTTTAGCAGTCCTTGCATCATTTGCAAATACAAATCCCTGACGGCTCATTCCGCAGCAGGAAGTCACATACCGTTTGTTTTGAAAATGCTGCAAGTATGGATTGAGGTTTGATATGCTGACATGAACGAATCCCTCTTTTTCCTGCATCCAAATCTCTTTAATATCCTGAAAGCTTTGTATAAATCCTTCTGATGCCAGATAACCGATGACCATGTCCTCAATGTACTCAGGGGAACAAACCATCGTTACGAATTCTTCTCCATTCACTTTAATGGTTACCGGGAATTCAGTAACAATTAAGTCTTCTTTAATAGAAGAATAACCGTTTGAAATGTGAAGAATCTTGTATTTTCGTTCAATTGGTTTCAAAATAGCTGCCCCTTTACCGAATTTCTCTCACCTATATTTTACTTATCATAATTCATCTTTTGAATTTTTAAAAGCAACAAAGATAAAGGCAATCCCGCTGCAGCAGGCTTGCCCTCTCCCTTATCTTGAAAATGGACTCATATTTTTGCCATAAAAAATCTCATCCATTTCAATTTTTAACCGGTCTGCGATTTCATTTCGTTCATTTTTACTGAGCTTGTCCTTCGTATATCCGAACAAATAGTTATTCAAATCGAATTCCTTCAGCTTGCACTTTGTATGAAAGATGTTTTGAGGGTACACATTTACATCAATCATATCGTAGGCGTCTTTCACATTTTCAGGGATGTAATTTTGGATTGAATTGATATCGTGATCGATAAAAAGTTTTTCTCCGTTTATATCCCTTGTAAAGCCTCTTACCCGGTAATCCATAGTCATAATATCTGTATCAAAAGAATGGATCAAATAATTGAGTGCTTTAAGAGGTGAAATCTCACCGCAGGTTGATACATCAATATCTGCTCTGAACGTGCTGATCCCCTCATTAGGGTGATACTCTGGATATGTATGAACCGTTATATGGCTTTTATCGAGCTGCATGACTACAGAATCAGGCAGCGGACCAGGTGATTCGTCATAAGATTCAGTAGGCACTTCCACTACTGGTCCCTCTGAAACCAAAATTGTGACGCTTGCTCCTTGAGGAACATAATTTTGCTGGGCGACATTTAACACATGGGCTCCGATAATATCCGTTACATTTTTTAAGATTTTCGTTAATCTTTCCGCATTATATTGTTCATCAATATAACGAATGTATGCCTCACGTTCTTCTCTCGTTTTCGTATAACATATGTCATACATGTTAAAGCTTAAAGATTTTGTCAGATTATTAAATTCATGTAATTGAATACGCTGTTCAGATGTTAACTTCATTCATTTCTTCCCCCTTCTTTTTGCTGAAACTCTCTGGAAGTGCTGTGACTGAAGATCAGCTGCAAGTAAATATTTATATATTACCCAGTTTAAGAAGGAAGAAACAGCCTGTCTTTTTTTAAGGGTGATTGCAAAAATTTATAAAGTCAATATTCTCACGGAATAATGGGGTTTTTGCCATATCGAATATATTTGCACAACATAAGATAATCTATATGAAATAAATAAAGGAGCGCTTTAAATGTCCGGCAAAAAGATTCAAAAAAGAAAACCCCGATGCATCTTTCCTGATTACAGATGGTGCGGTCCTGGCTGCAGCGGTCCCGGACTTCCTATTAATGATGTTGATGCATGCTGCATGCGGCATGACCGTTGTTTGGACCGGGGTATATCAACGTGTAAATGTGACTTTGAATTTATCGAATGCCTTCGTCCAAAAATAAATAAATACACACAAAAAGGCAGAAATGCTGCATTTATGTATAAAGTAATGAAAATAAAAACCTTGTTCACGTGCTGACGCTGATTTTCGATTTTCAGGCGCAGTAGCTTGAGTTCGATTAGATTCAATGATGATGGTATATCAGACTTAAAACTTCTTCATTATTTCAACAATTTTGTTAATAGTCATATGCTGTAATGTCTGTTAATTCTTATCGATATGAAACTGAGGTGACTTGCAATGGACGAGACAGAATTTGATCTAGATATAATCGGTGCCTGGCTCATTGTTGCGGGCACTCTCATCAATGCATCTGGGGAAAGCGTAAACCTTGTTGGAAAAGAAGAGTTATCATTTAAGTTAACAGGCTCTGGAAATGGAATTGAAGCAGCTGGAAATGCATTGCAGGCGATAGGCAGATCGAATACTCCAGAAAATAAGGTGAGTGTGTTTGGAAGCTGGCTCCAATTTGCAGGAAATTCTGCCAATGCTGCTGCTAGAGTGTATCTTCTGAATGATCAAAGAAGAGATGGGCATTATCTTGATGTAATTGGGAATGCAGTTCAGGCACTTGGCGCGGCTGCAGAAGCAATCGGAGCATCCTTAGATGAAGATAGTGCGTATAAAGAACAGCTGACGGCTGGATATCTATTAATCGCTGGCGGTGCTGCAATCGATGGTGTCAGCGGTATTTATTTTCTTAGAAAGATGCTCGAAAAAGGAAGAGCATTTGGTTGGTTTGGAAGCTATTTACAGGCAGTTGGTGCACTATTGGCAGCCGAAGCCATAACGTCAGAGAACAAGATAATTTCAGAATAACATTCAAAAGGAAAAACATTCTATTAGATTCATTTCATAATGAAAGAAGAGAAGCCTGAATTTATAGGCTTCTCTTCTCGTTGTTTAAGAGATTATAAAAGGTAACAGGTGGTGGATTATAAAATATATTTATCTGCATCCAGCTCCGGTGCCTAACTCCTCGGTCAGAACGGATCTGCCAGTAAAGTCAAAACCGGACTTTTCTGTCAGTTCCTTTTCTGCCTGTCGGAGCTGACCAAGGCACCTCCGCTTTAGTTTTTCCCTCTCTTGAAATTTCCAGTAGCTTTTGCTAAAAGAAGCTGGATATCTTTTTTCGTTACTGCCTGTGCTTCACTTGCTAGTAATTTCTCAGCTTCCCTTCCTTTTAAAACCTTCCCTTGCTTTCCTAACCAATAAATGATGACGCTTTGGTTTTTTGTCACCAGATAACAAAAACCTCTTCATCTAAGCGATTTCTCTTATCGACGTTTTCCATTTGAAGTACATCCCTTCTACCCGGAATCTTTCCATCCATTCGTTTAGTGTAATGGATTGTGGGTATTTAAGTACCATAACCATTCAATCTCAGGAGGAAAAATATATGACCTGGAAAAAGAAATTTCTAACGAGCGGAATTACACTTGCAATCATGCTTGGCGGTTTAGCCGCTTGTGATGACGGTGAACAGGATGAATTGAACAATGATGTTGAGCAAGAAGTGGAAGAAGAAACAGATGGTGACGTCATTGATGAAGACAATCAAGAGATGGAGAAGGAAGAGGGACACTGATGTCCCTCTTCTTTCTATTCATGATCGATCGTCAAATCTGAATGCTTCTTCCTCATCTGTACAGCCTTTTTTCGATTTTCTGCAGATTCAAAAATAATGTCAAAATCGTAATCCTCTGGATAAAGCTCTTCCGCAGAAATATGAAGCTGAATTCTTTTTTGGTTAATCGTCCTTTTCACGCCTTTAACAAAAACCATGTAATTCCCGCCGTTATCTGGACCATTGTAGACAATACCATGTTCATTTGTTGCTTTAATGAGCACATTATCTCCTTTGTTGTACGATTTTACCTCTATTTGTTTAGGCTTATGCTGCTTTGCTTTATATCGATTAACTGAAACTTGTTTTTCCAGTTCTTTCTTTTCGAAACTGTCATACTGCTGATCTTTTCCATACTTTTTATTTTCTTTATATGTGATAGCATGAGCTTTTTCAATTAATTCCGGGTGCATTCCTAAACGAAGTGCAATTGAAAAAGCCTGGCTCTCTCCTCCTTTCCCAATTTTCAGGCTGTAGGTAGGCTGCAGGGTTTCAATATCAAAGTCCATAGAGCCATTGATAAAACCTTCTTCTCTTTCTGCAAAATCCTTGATTTCACTATAATGTGTGGTAGCAAGCATTGTAGCGCCCTTTTGATGGATTTTCTCAAGGATCACACTTGCAAGCCCCATTCCTTCACCTGGATCAGTCCCTGAACCTAATTCATCCAGCAGGACAAGACTGTATTCATTCGTTTTCTTTAAAATTGAAATAATGTTAGTTATATGTGAACTAAATGTGCTTAAATTTTGTTCGATGCTTTGACCGTCACCGATGTCAAGCAATATTTGCTGGTAAATGCCGATTGAACTTTCTTTTTCTGCAGGGATATGAAAACCGGATTGTGCCATTAAAACGAGCAGTCCTACTGTTTTTAATACAACTGTTTTCCCCCCTGTATTTGGTCCGGTAATTACTAGAGCCTGATAGTTCTTGCCAATTTCAAGATTAAGCGGAATCGCTTTATCGCCAATCAGCGGATGCCTGGCATTTTTCAGGAAAATTGTCTTTTGATCATGAATGGCTGGAGCACTGCCTCCGATGACCCTGCTGTATTTAGCTTTTGCAAATAAAACGTCATAGTGCACCATTACTTCTAAAGATTGAAGAAGCTGTTTTTCACTTGATTCTGCTAAGCCCGTTAAATAACTTAATATTTTTTCCGATTCCACCTCTTCCTGTGTAAGCAAAAGATTGATTTGATCTTGAATGGAAGCTGCTTCCTCAGGCTCAACATACAGCGTCGAGCCAGAAGCGGAAGAATCTAGAATCGAACCTTTTATTTTTCCCTTGTACTCTTTTTTAACAGAGACACAGAAGCGCCCTCCGCGTTCACTTACGATTGCATCCTGCAAATAGGTTTTATATTTTGCAGATTTGATAATAGTGTTCAGCTTATCCTTTAAACGATCATTCGCAATGGCAAGCTGCTTTCTCACCTTTGAAAGCTCCTTGCTTGCCATGTCGTCAACTCTGCCGTTCCGGATGCATCTTCTAATTTCAGAAGCGATCTCCGGAAGTTCCTCAATCCCATAAACGTAAGATGACACACGAGGTGCAAGCATTTCTTTATCTTTCATAAATCGTTTCATTTTTAATCCATCTTCAATAAATGACAAGAGCTTTGTAAAGTGATGAGTTCTTAGTGCAACTCCTTTATTAAATTGCTTTACAATCGTCTCTATTCCATCTAGTCCAGAAATGGGTACACTTGAGCTTTTGCCTAAAATGACTGAAGCTTCGTCAACCTCTGCTAAAAGTGCCTGTATTTGTTTTACATTGTACAATGGCATAATGGCTAAAACCCTCTGCCTGCCTGATTCAGTCATCGCATAAGTGCTGATTGTTTCTTTTATTGTTTCATAATCTAAAATTTTTAAAGTGTGTTCGTTCATTTGAATACTCCTCCTTAAAAAACGTAAAAAAGCCGCAATGAACAAATGTTCAATGCGGCTGAAATGGTAAATAGAGCGCTTTTCTCCATTCCCTGCTATCATCCTATTATTTGGACAAATAAAAAACTGTGCAAATAAACACAGCTGAGCAGGTTCCTTCTCATATGCTATGATTTGTTCTTAACTCATCATTCTGAACATACTTAAATAAGCGCTGCAAAACACAATTTTTTGCAGCCATGTACAGAGATGACCGTATGAAATTACGGATTAGTTAAGAACGACACCTAACATACTTCAAAACCCCTTTTTTAAAGGATGATATAAATGGAGAACTAAAAAGCTTGCTTCAAATTTACCTCATTTTCCTTATCTTGTCAAACCCAATTTGAATCAGGTGGTATTTGAATTTTCAGCAATCTTATTATAAGATGAACTACATCAATTATGTATTTCTTATTCATGATTATACAATCTTTAAAGGAGGTGCTGAAATGGAATTTAACCTGTCGCCATTGGGTGATAATGCAATTATTATTGAGCTTGGGAAAAAAATTGAAATGAATATTCATGAACATGTACAGCGTGTTTTCGAATATTTCAATAAGAAGTCACCAGAATGGGTGATCGAATGTATTCCAGCCTTTACAACGGTAACTCTCTTTTATAATCCATTAAAAGTGAGTAAGACAAATCAGCATGCACTTCCCTATCAGATTGTTTCTGCATACATAACAGAATCAATGAAAAAATTAAACTCTTCGAATTCTTCTGTTGGAAGAACGGTTGAAATACCCGTTTGCTATGGCGGTGAGCTTGGACCGGATTTGAATTTTGTTGCAGAACATAACAGTCTTTCTGTCAATGAGGTTATCCAAATACATTCAGCCAATGAATATTTAGTTTACATGATCGGCTTTGCACCTGGATTTCCCTACATCGGCGGAATGTCTGAGAAAATTGCTGCCCCAAGAAGGAAATCCCCCCGTTTAAAAATACCTGCTGGTTCGGTTGGAATTGCAGGCACTCAAACGGGAATATACCCAATCGAAACACCTGGAGGATGGCAATTAATTGGACAAACTCCAGTTAAGCTGTTTCAGCCTGAAAGTGAAACTCCTACTCTATTAAAAGCAGGAGATACAATCAAATTTAAACCGATTTCATATGAACAATATCTTGAAGTAAAGGAGGAAACCGAGTGACCATTACAGTAAAAAAATCCGGCCTCTTATCCACCATTCAAGATTCTGGAAGATACGGTTCTCAGCAATACGGTGTGATTGCAAGCGGAGCGATGGATACGCTCTCACTCAGAATTGCCAACATGCTTGTCGGAAATCATGAACATGAAGCGGCGATTGAAATGACTTTGCTTGGGGCTCACTTTGAATTTCAAAAAGATTCGCTCATTTCGATTTGCGGAGGCGATATGTCCCCTGTCCTAAACGATCAGCCCATTCGTATGCGGCGCCCTATCATTGTAAAGAAAGGCAGTATCCTTACATTCAGCTCAGCAAAGCTGGGGTGCAGAGCATATGTAGCTGTTGCTGGAGGTTTTGATGTTCCTGAAGTAATGGGAAGCAAGTCAACCTATTTACGGGCAGGCATCGGCGGATTTAATGGAAGGGCATTAAAAAATGGGGACATACTATCAATTGGGGAAATGTCATTACAAGCAAAGAAACAGCTTGAAGCTTATAATCCATCACTCTCTCTTTCAGAAATAGATTGGTCTGTGTCATCTGAGTTTTTTCCTTTTCAACAGCAGGAACGGAACATACGCGTAATAAAAGGCAGACAATTCGATGATTTTTCAGAGGAAAGCAAAGCGAATTTCTTTACTGAAAGGTTTGAAATTACGCCTCAATCAGACAGAATGGGATATCGAATGAAAGGGCCAGTATTAAAACTTGATAAAGAGCAAGAGATGATTTCAGAAGCGGTTAGTTTCGGCACGATTCAAGTCCCTTCCGAAGGCAATCCTATCGTCTTGCTTGCAGACCGTCAAACGACAGGAGGATATCCAAAAATTGCTCAAATCGCCTCAATAGATCTGCCTTTCATTTCTCAATTAAAACCTGGGGAAAGGGTACAATTTATCGAGATTTCTTTAGATGAAGCACAGCAGCTTTATTTAAATAGAGAAAAGAAAATCCAGCAATTAAAACAGGGATTGCTGCTGAAAACTAGTTAGGGAGATGATATTTCATGCATTTGATTGACTTAAATTGTGATATGGGAGAAAGCTTTGGCGCCTATCAAATGGGCAATGATGAAGAGATCTTGAATTATGTATCATCTGCTAATATCGCTTGCGGCTTTCATGCTGGAGACCCGACTACGATGAGGAAGACTGTTAAGCTTGCAATCGAGAAAAACGTTGGAATCGGGGTTCATCCTGGTTTTAATGACCTGGCTGGGTTTGGAAGACGCAACATAGAACTTACGCCTTCTGAAGTGTATGACCTGATTGTTTATCAAATTGGAGCATTATCCTCATTTGCTGCTTCAGAAGGCGGATCCCTTCAGCATGTGAAACCTCACGGTGCTCTCTATAATATGGCTTCTGTGAATCATGAATTTTCAGAAGCAATTGCAGAGGCTGTCTATAAAGTAGATGGAAATCTGATTCTTTTTGGCCTCGCTGGGAGTGAGCTAATTAAAGCCGGTAATCGAATCGGATTAAAAACAGCGAACGAGGTCTTTTCTGACAGAACCTATCAGGAAAATGGCACCTTAACTTCGAGACGCGAACGCGGAGCAATTATTGATAATCATGAAACAGCAGTCAGCCAGGTGATACGAATGGTTAAAGAAAGTAAAGTAACCGCTTTGTCTGGCAAAGACATTTTAATTAATGCAGATACAATATGTATCCATGGTGACGGCGCACATGCCCTCGAGTTTGCAAAATACATATCAGGTGCACTGAAGGATGCAGGAATCAAGATTCGCAAAATTAGTGGTCATATTGATTCATAAATTCAGGAGGAAATCATCATGAAAAAACAATCAAACCTTAGTCTCCTGATGGGAGCAGCATTTTTAATGGCGACATCAGCCATTGGACCTGGATTTTTAACTCAAACAACTCATTTTACACAGCTGCTTGCTGCGAGTTTCGGGTTTGTCATCTTAATGTCTGTCATAATTGATCTTGGTGCGCAGCTAAACATATGGCGCATCATTGCAGTAGCCGAAAAACCAGCACAGGATATAGCGAATGCTGTCTTACCTGGACTTGGTTTTTTCATCTCTATCCTAATCGTACTTGGGGGATTAGCATTTAATATAGGAAATATCGGCGGAGCTGGACTTGGCACAAATGTTATGTTCGGGATGTCCTCTCAAACAGGAGCCATTCTAAGCGGAATCGTCGCAATTGGTATCTTTCTTGTAAAAGAAGCCGGTAAAGTGATGGACCGTTTTGCACAAGTAATGGGATTTGTCATGATCGCCCTTACCATTTACGTCATGGTTTCGGCCCAGCCCCCCTATGCTGAAGCAGCAATAAAAACAGTTATGCCTGACACCATTGATTATCTTGCGATTGTCACTCTTGTAGGAGGAACGGTTGGAGGATATATCACATTTGCAGGAGGACACCGATTGCTTGAAGCAGGCATTAAGGGACAAGCAGCCCTGCCTCAAGTTACAAAAAGCTCCATTTCTGCAATTGGCATTGCATCCATCATGCGCATATTTTTATTCTTAGCTGCTTTAGGTATTGTTGCTCAAGGGTTGACTTTAGATCCTGCCAATCCCCCGGCTTCTGTATTTAAGCACGCTGCAGGAAATGTCGGATACAAAATGTTCGGAATTATTATGTGGGCAGCTGCTGTGACCTCTGTAGTTGGTGCTGCTTATACATCTGTTTCATTCATAAGAACCTTCAATCCAATCATTGAGAAATATCACAAATGGTTTATTGTGGGATTTATTGCAGTTTCAACCTTTATATTTGCTATAGTAGGTGAACCTGTTAAAATTCTTATTCTGGTAGGTTCGCTCAATGGATTAATTTTACCGATTGCCCTTGGAGTAATGCTGATTGCTGCACATAAAAAGAAAATTGTCGGTGATTATAAGCATCCTGTATGGTTAACTATATTTGGCGCATTGATCGTCGTAGCCATGGCACTTATGGGCGGATACTCGCTTATTAATGGAATTCCGAAATTATTCGAATAAGTATAAAACCCCGGCTGCTATTAGGGCAGACGGGGTTTTTATAAGTTCTATTTATCATGAACAACAATATATGTTGCTTTAATCGGTCCATGGACACCAACAATAAGATTAAGTTCAATATCTGCACTATTGCTTGGCCCTGTAATAAAGTCAACACATGAAGATAGATGTTTTCCCCTTTGAATGTGAGAGCTAATTTGTTCGGCCGCTTGAGTTAGCCTAGGGACAATTGAACTTTTTGAGATGATGCAAAGATAGGTTTTCGGAAGCAGACTTATGGATCTCCCTTTGTTTTCATCACTGAACAGGACAACAGTACCTGATTCAGCAAGAGTAATGTCACTGAATGTAATTCCTATATCCGCTTTTTCAGATGCTGTAATATTTTTTTCTTTAAGCGCAGGATCCCATTTATGAACATCAATTCCTTCTATAGGCCAAGCTATATCTATTTCATCATGAAGTCCAAATTCGCGAAAACGCTCATCATTAGGAATGACTGCTGAATTAACTTCATATTCGCTAAAAACATGACGAATCTTATCAGAAAGTTCCTCGGCTGATGTTTCAATAAACTGAGTATGGATTAACCGACATTGTTTTTTCAGCACCTCTACTAGCTGATCAGGATTTGCATCTTTTAGAACGCCCCATTGAGGAGCGATTGACCATACTGGTTTTGCAATCGACTTTCTTCTATTTCTGCCAAGTTTTGCTGCAACTGTTTCAAGGAAGGGTTCGCGGTTATGAATTTTACCTCTTTCCATGCCCATTCTCCTCCCTTTGCTTCATCCAATCTCTGAATCTTTCTTTGCTTGGTGCGGGAAAATCTCTGACATCTGTCCATGGCTTGATCGGTCCAGGTCCTTTTTTGATGCTGCCGGCACTTGTAAATGGCGACATGACCGTTGATGCTGATTTTGTTCCAGCGCCATACAGATTTGGTGAACTTGCAGCCAATTGATAGCCTTTCATTGCCAGTTTTTCCCCGAAAGATGATTTGCCTTCATCCTCAACGATTTTTCTGCGGTGTTTGATCAGGAGTTCATGGAGAGGAATCTTAACAGGACATGCATCGGTGCAAGCTGCACAAAGGGAAGATGCATATGGAAGTTCTTTGTAATCTTCATAACCTCCAAGCAGCGGCGAGAGCACGGCGCCAATTGGACCAGCATAAATCGATCCGTAGGAATGACCTCCAATATGACGGTAAACTGGACATACATTTACACATGCTGCACAGCGAATGCAATGAAGCGCACTCTGAAATTCAGTGCCTAATATATTTGAACGGCCGTTATCAACGATAACTAAATGAAATTCTTCAGGTCCATCTGCATCTCCGTTGTCTCTTGGACCTGTTAATCCAGTAATATAGCTCGTTAATTTTTGACCGACTGCGCTTCTGCAAAGCAAACTCACTAACACATCAAGCTCTTCCCAAGTGGGAACAATCCGTTCCATTCCCATTACGGTTATTTGAGTTTTTGGCAGAGCGGTCACGAGCCCTGCATTGCCTTCATTTGTAACTAAACTTATAGAGCCTGACTCTGCAACTGCAAAATTGCATCCGGTAATGCCAAGATCTGCACTGAGAAAATCCTTGCGAAGCTGCTCTCTTGCAAATAAGGCAAGTTCTTCGGGCATTTCGGTCTTTTCATAGCCTCTTTTTTCTTTAAAAGTGTCACGTATTTGCTCTTTATTTTTATGAAGTGCAGGAACAACAATATGTGAAGGCGGATCATGGTCATCAAGCTGAAGAATGTATTCTCCGAGGTCGGTTTCAATCACTTCACAGCCTGCTTTTTCCAAAGCGTCATTTAAATGGATTTCTTCTGTTACCATCGACTTTGATTTAACAACCTTTTTCGCTTGTTTCAAAACCGCAATATCTGTTATGTACTTATTGGCATCTTCTTTTGTTGCTGCAAAAAAGACATGACCGCCACGCTTTACTACATTCTCGCTTAATTGTTCTAAATAGTAATCCAAGTTTACCATCGTGTGTGTTCTGATTTCTTCCCCAAGCTTACGCCACTCTTCCCAGTTCCCGAGCTCTTCAGTTGCCTGGAGACGCCTTCCCTGCATTCTCTCCTGTGCAGAGGCAACCGCATTTCTCATAAAAGCGTTATTCACACCTTTTTCTACTCGATCAAAAAATGCCTCGTTTCCAATTTTCATCGGCATTTTATTTCACCTCGCTATTCAGCACTTCAGCTATGTGCATGACTTTTATTGGGATTCCTTTGCGATTGATTCTGCCTCCAATATTCATTAAACAGCCGCAATCCGCACCTATTAATAGTCCTGCCTCTGTATCTTGAATATGCTTGACCTTTTCATCGACCATTTGCTCAGAAATGGGAACCATTTTAACGGAAAAAGTTCCTCCAAATCCGCAGCAATCATGACTATTAGGCAATGATGTTGTAGTTAAACCGCTTACATTTTGTAGAAGTTTTTCCGGTGCATCCTTCACTCCAAGAAGTCGTGTCATGTGACAGGATTTATGATAAGTTGCATGAGCAGTCAGGCTGGCATTTACATTTTCTACTTTTAATACATCTACTAAAAATTGTGTCAGCTCATATGATTTTTCAGCCAGCTGCTTTGCTCTCATCTTCCAAACAGGATCTGATGCAAAAAGTTCCTCATATTCATGAAGCATCGCTATGCAAGAACCAGAAGGACCGACTACATAATCTGATTGTTCAAAAGCTTTGATCATATGCTTTGCCACTTCTCTCGTTTCCTTATGATACCCGCTATTATAGGCAGGCTGGCCGCAGCATGTCTGGTTTTTTGGAAAATCAACCTCACAGCCAAGCTTTTCAAGCAATTCAACCGTGCTTTTACCGACATTTGAATAGAATACATCTGCTAAACATGTAATGAACAAGGACACTTTCAAAAAAACTCCTCCTATTCTTTTTGGTCTATTCCTATATTATACACTATTTGAATATTCGGATATTTCAAAAAGGTTCTATAATGTTATAGAACCTCTTTCCTGTATTATTCAGTCACGGAGGAGAAAGGTCAGCAGCAAATGATTCAAGTCCCCTTTGTTCCCATTCTTTTTTCTCCATATACGCTGCCTCGCGGATGATAAGTTCAGTCATTCTTCTGATTATTTCAGCATAAGGTTCAACATTTGAAGGAATTCCTGTGATTCCAATGACACCAATGACATAATATTTTACAATCTTTTAGAAGTGATGATCGAATTATATTTAGCGTTTATGTATCATAATTTTATTTTCTGCATTAAGCGTAATAGCCATATCAGCTATACCTACAAATAACCCATTTTCGACTACACCTGGGATCATGTTAAGGTTTCTTTCCACTTCTTTTGGCTCCATTATTTTTGCAAACGCACAATCAAAAATCAAGTTGCCATTATCTGTTTTATAAGGATTGCTATTCAATAAACGAAGCTCTGGCAAACATCCAAGCGTTCTGATTTTTTTTTCTGTTATCTCATTCCCAAACGGAAGCACTTCAACTGGAAGCCGAAACGAGCCCAGTTGCTCAGACATTTTAGTGGAATCAGCAACAACTATAAAGGTATCAGCTGCGCTGGCAATGATTTTTTCCCTTAAAAGTGCTCCTCCTCCCCCTTTAATCAGGTTCAGGTGTGCATCCACTTCATCTGCACCATCAATGGCAACATCAATATATGCAGCTTCCAGAAAACTAGTAAGTGGTATGCCAAATTCATGTGCCAGCTTTTCTGTAGCAGCTGAAGTGGGAATTCCTTTCATTTGAAGACCTTCCTTAACCAGCTGTCCAAGTTTTTCGAGTGTGTAATATACTGTAGAACCCGTTCCAAGTCCTACAATCATTCCGTCTTTAACAAATTCTGCAGCTTTTTCACCTACTAGTTTTTTTTCATTCATTCGGTTCTCCTTAGTTGTTTGGAATAATATTTTGCATCGAAAAATAATTTCGATCCATACCGACCTCTAGATAGAAGATTGCAAACCCTTCTAATTCAAATAACGTACTTAAAACAGAAAAATACATCCAGCAGAGCGGCTAAATTTTAGGACTCACATCAATATGAATTTGTCGACCCTCTTTGAGTTTCTAATTGGAGCAAATATTGTTTCATGGCTATTCCCCCCCTGTAACCTGTTATTGCTCCATTCTTTCCAATTACACGGTGGCATGGGACCGTAATCAAAACAGGATTGGCCCCAATCGCTGTTCCAACTGCACGAACGGCCGCTGGTCTTTGAATAAACTTGGCAATATCCGAATAAGAACATGTTTTTCCATAAGGAATTTCCTTTAAGGCTGCCCAAATTTCTTCTTGAAATGGAGTACCTTTTATATCTATGTTTATTGAAAAAGACTGCCTATTTCCTTCTAAATATTCACATATTTCATTAATATATGGTTTTAAAGCATCTTCATTTTCAATTAACCGCGCATCAGGAAAGCGTTTATGGATCCAAGCTTTGAGCTCCTCGAACGTTTTACCAGGCGAGCCTATATAACAAAGTCCCTTTTCAGTCTTAGCTGTATAAAATTGCCACTGTCCGTATTCCATAATAGCCCATTCAATAATTTGTACTTCCGTGTTCATCTCTATTCTTCAGCTCCTTCTTCATGTTTTGCCGGTAATCTTTTCGATATGCTGATGGTGTTTCCCCCAACCTCTTTTTAAAAAGGGTAATGAAGTATGGTGTGCTCGAGAATCCCACAGCAAGACCTATGTCAGATATCGATAACTCGGTCGTCTCAAGCTGATAGATTGCTTTTTCCAGACGAACTTGCTGAACATATTCAGAAGGTGATATACCTTTTACTTTTTTAAATAATCTCTGCAGGTGATAAGGACTGCCGTGTGATATATCTGCCAATGTTTGCAATGTTAATGACTCAAAATAATACTGATCAATCCATTGAACAATTTGTTCGATCCATTGCTCAGCAGGCAAATGCAAGCCGTCGGGTTTACATCGTTTACATGGTCTGAAGTTCTCTTCTAAAGCTATATATGCATTTTTGAAGATGAGCACATTTTCTTTATTGGGCAGCCTAGATTTGCAGGAAGGCCGGCAAAAAATGCCTGTCGTTTCTACACCATAGAAAAACATGTCATCATACTCAGAGTCACTTTCCTTTATGGCATTCCAGAAAGCATCAGGGATGTTTGATTTTTTCGATTTCAAACGGTTCACCTCCAATTTAAGTATATACTTATGGTGTTCGGAAACAAACATTTACTCAATAAAATAGCAAGATAAAGTAATTTATAGATTAGTAAAAATAAAAGTTATACTGTTTTCACTCATTTCAGCCAACATAAAAAGCTGCCATCAAAATGGCAGCTTTTGCACAAATAAATTTAATTCTATGATTTCATACTTCTATCATCGCTAACAATTAAAGCAGCACGCTTCTGATTCGTTGCCACAATATAAATGGCAGCCATTGCAATCGCGACAGCAATATATGAGCCAAGATTGAAGATTCCTTTTTGTGAATACCATACAATCGAATAGCCGACTGCACCGGATAAAAGAGCATAATAAGTGAATGGAAATAATGTTTTCCGTATCACAACCCCTTCTTTTCCGATTAAACCTACAACCGCTGATGCGGCAACAACATTATGAACACAAATCATGTTCCCTGCGGCTCCCCCTACGGCCTGAAGTGCAACAATCCAGGTAGGATCTACCCCAATTTGTAAGCCGACATCATATTGGAATAAACTGAACATCATGTTGCTGACCGTGTTGCTGCCTGCGATAAAAGCTCCAATTCCGCCTATAAAAGTAGCGAAAAACGGCCAAAATTCACCTGCTATTGCTGCAGCACCATTTGCCAGTTCGATTGGCATAGCATCAAAACCCGCTGCGCCACCTTTTGAATTTGTAAATACCTGCACCATCGGTACGGTAAAAACAAGAGCGGTTGAAGCTGCTAAGGTTGTTTTAGCTGATTGAGACCAAGCAAATTTGTATGCGTTTCCATTCATCCCATGAAGAAAAAATGTAATAAGGGAAACTAACATAAAGATCGTTCCTGGCAAATACAGCGGCTGAAAGCTTGCGCTGACTTCAGAACCAAACATGTTAGGAAACGATACAACCCATGATTGAAGCCATCCAATGACGGGAAGCGCTTTCAATCTTGAAATGACTAAAAATGCACCAACTAGAATATAAGGAGCCCATGCCTTAAACAAGCTCATGTTTCCGCTTTTATGTGAGATATCTTTGATTTCAATTGACCCGGCCCATTCTGGATCCCATTTAGACTTTTCTTCAAAATCCCATGCCTCTTCTTTTGGCGGCATAAGGAACCCTTTTTTAGCGGCAAAAACAACAATGGCGAGTCCGACTAAGCCACCGACCATCGACGGAAATTCTGGTCCAAGTGTATTTGCAACAATGACATAAGGAATTGTCATAGCAAATGCAGAGAACAAAGCGAATTTCCAAACCTTCAAGCCTTCTGAAAAAGATTTGTTTTTTCCGAAATATCTCGTCATTAATGCAACAACAAACAGTGGAATCAGTGTTCCAGCAATCATGTGCAAAATCGCCACTTGTCCGCCGATTGCTGTGACTAGTGAGAGAAAATCATCGGTGATCGTCGCATCTGCTGATAAACCTGTTTGGACTCCGACTAGCATCGGTGTGCCAACAGCACCAAATGAAACAGGCGTACTTTGAATGACCATTCCTGCAATAACTGCGGCCATAGCTGGAAATCCTAAACCAACCATCAACGGAACGGCAACTGCAGCAGGTGTTCCGAAACCTGATGCCCCTTCAATAAATGAACCAAAAAGCCAAGCAATAATGATGACCTGTATCCGCCTGTCGACTGAAATATCTGTGAAGCCTTGACGTATGGACTTAATACCCCCGCTTTCCTGCAGTGTGTTTAAAAGCAGTATTGCTCCAAAAATAATGTACAATAACGTTGCTGCTACGACTAATCCATTTACAGATGCTGCTGCAACGGTAGCACCAGGAACCTTCCATACAAAAAGTGCAAGTCCAATTGCAGTTAAATAGGAAATCGGCATAGCTTTACTGGCTGGCCACCTAAGACCAACTAAGAAGATTCCCACAACTAAGATCGGCAGCAGTGATAAAAATCCTAACATAGCCGTACTCATCTTTATTTCCTCCTTTTGTTTCGTATTAAGCAACCTCGTTTCTAGCTGTTTACAACTAAGAAACACATGATAAACAATTACTTATTGATGCATACACAAAGGATCGCAAAATGATATAATGCATCGATATTAATAAAAAAATATTATGAAAATTAAATCTATTAATTTTACAAAAAAAATTTGTCCGAAATACCTTTTTTAAAAGTGAACTCGAACAAATTGTCATCTCATGATAGATTCTTATTTTCAAAACCAAGCCTTCCCGAAATTTGTTTGCCAATATGCTGCATGCGGATTTGAAGCTGGTCTAATCTCTGTTCTGTCATCCGGATTGTCGGGCCTGAAATACTGACTGCAGCAATGGCTTGGCCCATATGATCAAAAATCGGTACAGCAATACACGTTATTCCGTATTCATTCTCTTCTAAATCAAGAGCATATCCTTTTTGTCTGACTATCATCAGCTCTGCCAGGAAAGCTTCTTTATTTGTAATCGTTTTGTCAGTATGCATTGGCAACCCTTTTCGATCCAGAATATCCAATACAATGCTTGAAGGAAGGTGAGCTAGAATTGCCTTCCCGACTGACGTACAATGCATGGGGGCACGCTTGCCTACTTTTGAATGCATCCTCAGCGTTTCATTGCCATCTAATTTTTCAATATAAACAACTTCACCTTGATCGTAAACGACTAAATGAATAACCTCATTTGTTTCATTTTCAAGCTCCTGCAGGTACATTCTGGCCTCTGCTCTTAGATCAATCGATTCAAGCAGCTTTGAACTGATTTCTAAAAATTTATATCCAAGCTTGTACTTTCCTGTTTCGTGATCTTGTTCAACATACCCGTACTGCACAAGGGTTGATAAAATCCGATATACGGAACTTTTATTTATATCAATCTGATTCGCAATCTCTGTAACGCCAAGTCCGCCTTTCTTTAAACTGACGAGCGTGATAATATCAAGCGCCCTGCTGACGGACTTTACCATATTTTCTCGATCCAACTCTCTCACCTCTGGTGCAAATTGTCATTCCTACTATTATATCATGAATGATTCCGGGTAATCGAATTGGATCTGCTAGCTTTTTACGCTTTTTCTTGCACTTGCAAATGTATTGCGAAGAGTGCCGATTTCCTTGATTTCACACTCTATCACATCACCATTCCTAACAAATTCAGCTCCAACCGGACTGCCAGTTAATATTACATCTCCCGGTCTAAGTGTCATCACACTAGTAAGGTAGGAGATCATCTTCCTTATTGGAATGATCATTAAATCTGTAGAGCTATCCTGTTTCAATGTTCCATTTAATCTAGCTTCCACATGTATTATGGAAAGATCAAGTTCTGTTTCAATCACAGGACCAAGCGGAGTAAATGTATCAAATGATTTTCCGATTGTCCAATGTCCGTCCCCGTGAAAAAAGGCAGGTGCAGTAACATCATTTCCGACTGTATAGCCAAACACATAGTCGAATACATCTGATTCTGCCACGTTTTTTGCCTCTTTGCCTATAACAACAGCAAGTTCTGATTCAAATTTAACCTGATCTGCACCGTTTGGAATCACAATTTTCTCTTCTGGGCCAATGACGGAGGATGCCGGCTTGAAGAAAAATACCGGGATCTCAGGCAGAACCTCAGGTATATCCTTTGTGTTTGAAACATAGTTCGCTCCAATTCCAATAATCTGATTCGGTTCTATTGGTGCAAGAAGCTGTACCTCATTTTTTTGAAAAGACTGACCTGTGTACGCCCATTCTCCAAAAATATCACCTTGAATCCCTTTAATTTCCCCGTCAAGCAATATCCCTGCACGATCAGTATTTTGATCTTTAAATCGTACGAATTTCATTGGCTTACTCCTCTCAAATAGTTGTTATGCGTACAGCTCCTGATTTAACGGCAGCTTTTGCAACGGCTTCTGTTACTGCTGCCGCGACCCTTTTATCAAAAGCATGAGGAATGACATATTCATAATCCAGCTCATCAAGTGTAATTAAGTCTGCGATTGCATAAACGGCAGCCATTTTCATGTCTTCATTGATTTCAGTAGCCTGAACTTGGAGAGCTCCCTTAAAAATCCCTGGGAACGCAAGGACATTATTGACTTGATTTGGCAGATCAGATCTCCCTGTTCCTATAATGGCAGCTCCAGCAGCTTTCGCAAGCTCCGGCATGATTTCAGGATCTGGGTTTGCCATCGCAAAGATGATCGCATCCTTATTCATGCTTTGAACCATTTCAGGCGCAACTGCTCCTGCAGCAGAAACTCCAATAAACACATCGGCATCCTTGAGTGCTTCACCTAGGGTCCCTTGAAAAAGACTCTTATTTGTCAGTTCTGATATCACTTCTTTCATGGCATTCATGCCATTTGGCCGGCCTTTATAAATCACGCCTTTCGTATCACACATGATTAGATTTTCAGCACCCATTTCAATAAGCAGCTTTGCGATGGCAATTCCTGCGGCACCTGCGCCATTCAAAACAATTTTAACGTTTTCCAGGCGTTTGTTTACCATCTTTAGGGCATTGATAAGTCCAGCAGCCGTAACAATGGCTGTGCCATGCTGATCATCATGAAATACGGGAATTTTCATCTCTTTTTTTAATCGTTCCTCGATGATAAAGCAGTTAGGCGCTGAGATATCTTCAAGGTTCACTCCGCCAAAAGTTGGTTCCATCGCTTTCACAATCGAAATGATCTGCTCGGGATCACTTGTATTTAAACAGAGCGGAAAGGCATCAATGTCAGCAAATGCTTTAAATAAAGCAGCCTTCCCTTCCATTACAGGCATTGAAGCAGCAGCACCGATATCTCCTAACCCTAAAACCGCTGATCCATCTGAAATGACAGCAACCAAATTGCCTTTCATCGTATAGTCATATACTTTTTCAGGGTCTAGATGAATTTCTTTGCAAGGCTCTGCCACTCCTGGGGAATAAACTAAACTTAAATCATGTGCATCTTCTACGGAAACTTTTACAGTGACACTTAATTTCCCATGTGAACGCTTATGAAGTTCCAGCGATTTTTCCCGAAGGTGCTGCATTGCCTCAACTCCTAAAATAGATTTATGATCTTAAAGCTTTACTGCAAATTTAGCTTTTGCTTCTAATCGTCTGCGATGCAAAATGGGTTCTGTGTAGCCATTTGGCTGATCATACCCCTCAAAAACAAGGTCACATGCAGCCTTGAAAGCAACCGAATCGTTGTAGTTAGGTGCCATTGGCAGATAAAGCGGATCACCTTCGTTTTGTTTATCAACTACTTTTGCCATACGTTCAAGCGTTTCTCGAACCTGCTCTTTTGTGCAAATTCCATGATGGAGCCAGTTTGCTAAATGCTGACTGGAAATACGCAATGTAGCCCGATCTTCCATCAATCCAACATTATAGTAATCTGGTACTTTAGAGCAGCCGACACCTTGTTCGACCCAGCGCACAACATAGCCAAGTATACCCTGTGCGTTGTTATCCAGCTCTTTCTGAATGTCCTCTTTGCTCCAAGATGCAGCCTGAGCAACTGGAATTTTTAAGATATCATCTCTCAAATCCTGAGATTCCTTGATTAATTGCTTTTGCACCTCATTAACATCAACCTGATGATAATGCAGAGCGTGCAGAGTAGCCGCAGCAGGTGAAGGAACCCATGCTGTATTAGCTCCGGCTTTTAGATGACCTACCTTCTGCTTCATCATCTCTGCCATTAGATCAGGCATCGCCCACATCCCTTTTCCAATTTGGGCACGTCCTTGGAAGCCGCTATCTAAACCGGCATAAACATTTGATTTTTCATAGCCTTGCAGCCATGCTGAAGATTTCATTTCATTTTTCGGTATCATAGGACCGGCTTCCATGGAAGTATGAATTTCATCCCCTGTTCTGTCTAAAAACCCTGTATTAATAAATGCAATCCGGTCCTTTACTTCGCGGATAGAGGCTTTCAAATTCAGCGATGTTCTTCTCTCTTCATCCATTACGCCAATTTTAATAGTATTGCGTTCGAGCTCCAGCAAATCCTCAACTCTATTAAATAGTGTATTTGCAAAAGAAGTTTCTTTAGATCCATGCATCTTTGGCTTAACGATATACACAGATCCTTTTGAAGAGTTTTGATACTTTCCTGTTCCAAGCAAGCTATGTTTAGCAAGCAAACTAGTGATCACGCAATCTAAAATACCTTCTTGAATTTCATCGCCATTTTCATCCAGAATGGCATTATTCGTCATTAAATGACCAACATTTCTCACAAACATCAGCGATCTTCCAGAAAGAGTAAATTCATCGCCGTTTACAGAAGTATAGATTCGATCAGGATTTAATGTACGTGTTATTGTTTCATTGCCCTTTTTAAACGATGACGCTAAATTTCCTGTCATTAACCCGAGCCAATTGCGGTAAACAATCACTTTATCCTCAGCATCTACGGCTGTAACCGAATCTTCACAATCCATAATAGTTGTCAGTGCTGCTTCAAGCAGGATATCTTTCACACCTGAAAGATCTGTTTTCCCGATTGAATGGCTGCGATCGATTTGAATTTCAAAATGCAAACCATTATTTTTCAGTAATATGGCTGTTGGAGAATTTGAATCTCCTTGGTAGCCTGCAAGTTTTTCTTCTTCCTGCAGCCCAGTTTTTTGACCATTGCTTAACGTTACAGCTAATTTCCCATCAACAATGACGTATTCTGCAGCATCTTTATGAGATGCATCTTTTAATGGCACCGTTTCATCAAGGAAGTTTTTTGCAAACTCTATGACCTTTTCCCCGCGTACCGGGTTGTACTTTCCTTCCCTATGTGCGCCATCTTCTTCACTTATTGCATCTGTTCCATAAAGAGCATCATATAAACTTCCCCAGCGTGCATTTGCAGCATTTATGGCGTAGCGTGCATTATTTACTGGCACAACTAATTGAGGTCCTGCCTGAACTGCGATTTCATTATCAACATTTTCAGTCGTAATCTTAAAATCCTCTGCCTCTGGTTCAAGATAGCCAATCTCCTGTAAAAAGCCCTTATACGTTTCAAAGTCAAATGTTTGATTGTTTTCTCTGTGCCACGTATTGATTTTGTTTTGAATCTCGTCTCGAATTGCCAATAATTCTTTGTTCTTTGGCGTCAAGTCTTTTACAATGGCTTCAAAACCAGACCAAAACTTTTCTTTGTCTAAGCCTGTCTGCGGTAATGCTTCTGAATTGATAAATTCATAGAGTATGTCTGCTACTTGAAGATTTCCTGTTTGAACATAGCCTTTCATCTTTAAGTTCCTCCTATTGTTTGTTATTACAAAACGCCGTTTTTCTTTGTTTAAAAAAATAATATCATGAAAAACAAAGCGTTTTCAATCATTTTCAGAACATTCCACTATTTTTTTATAATCCTGCTGCTTTCATCTCTTTTTTTACTTCAGCACAGCGGCCTGGGCTTGGAAATAATTTACCTGCATTTAATAAATTCTCTGGATTAAATACTTCGCGGATTTTCGTTTGTGCGAGAATTTCTTCGTCTGTAAAAACAAAACGCATTTCCTCTCTCTTTTCTATTCCTACACCATGCTCGCCAGTAATCGTTCCTCCAACTTCAGCACAAACCTGCAAACAAGCACTTCCTGCCTTTAATGCCATTTCTGTCTGTCCTGGAATCCTTGAATCAAACAAAACGA
This sequence comes from Bacillus sp. UMB0893, assembly GCF_002858905.1. Taxonomy (NCBI): domain Bacteria; kingdom Bacillati; phylum Bacillota; class Bacilli; order Caryophanales; family Bacillaceae; genus Bacillus; species Bacillus sp. UMB0893. The sequence continues at coordinate 245,810 of NZ_PKLB01000002.1, forward strand.
GAGGATGTAAATTGCCATCTCCTGCATGAAAAATATTCGCAATCCGAAGTCCAGATTCCTCGCTGATTTGATTGATTTTGCTCAAAACTTCAGGAAGTCTGCTTCTCGGAATCACCCCATCCTGAACAAGATAATCTGGCGAAATAGCCCCCATTGCTCCAAAGCCTGTCTTTCTGTTTGCCCACCATCTTGCACGTTCTGCTTCGTTATCAGCAACCTTTACCTCTCGGACATTCCAATTTGTGCACACTTCAAGAATTTGGGTGATTTGTTCGTCAATACCTGCTGAAATTCCATCTACTTCTATTAATAGGACAGCTTCAATGTCCCTCGGATGGCCAACTGGAAAAGCAGCAGCTTCGACACCTTCAATCGCGACCTTATCCATCATTTCAAGAGCGGCGGGAACAATTCCGGCTGAAATAATATCTGAAACTGCCTGACTTCCATCCGCAGCTTTATCAAAATAAGCGAGAACAGTCTGTTTCGCTTCAGGATTTTTCAAAATACGCACTGTAATTTTTGTAACGATTCCAAGAGTCCCTTCCGATCCGGTAATTAATCCAAGCAAGTCATAGCCCGGGGTGTCTGGAATTCCGTTTTTTCCAATCTCTATAATCTCGCCATTCGGCAAAACAACTTCAAGACCCAAAATATGATTTGTCGTTACCCCATATTTGAGGCAATGTGCTCCTCCTGCATTTTCAGCAACATTGCCGCCAATTGTACAGCAATATTGACTTGACGGATCTGGTGCATAGTAATAGCCTTTATCCGCGATTGAGTTGGTTAATTTAAGATTAACAAAGCCGGGCTCAACAACCGCTCTTCTATTTTCAAGATCAACGCTGATCAGTTTTTTCATTTTGACAAGGCTGATAATGACTTCACCATTAATAGGAATGGCTCCTCCGCTTAACCCTGTTCCAGCTCCTCTGGCAAGGAAAGGGAGATTATTCACTGAACAGTATTTTACAATGGCAGAAACTTCTTCTGTATTTTTTGGAAACACAACAGCTTTCGGCAAGTGCTTATGAATCGTAAAACCATCACAGTCATAAGCAATCAAATCTTCTTTATGATAAAGGATTGATGAAGGTCCGCCGGTCAATTTTGCGAGGTTCTGGATGTGTTTATCTTTAGTTTTAATTCCTTTGATTGCCATTACATCTCCTCCTCCCTGCTTTTTTCCATTTGATAGGCCCAATCCAGCAGCTGAATCGTATGAACAACCTTTTGATTTCTTCCGTATTTTTGAACACCCATTGCCATCTGCAGCATACAGCCAGGGTTCCCCATTGAAATCATTTCAACATCATCAGGTACATGTTCCATCTTGCTTTCAAGCACAGCCCCTGCCATTTCCGGGTTAGTAATATTGTAAATCCCGGCACTTCCGCAGCATCTGTCAGCGTTTGGCATATGAACCATTTCCACACCAGGAATATCAAGTAAAATATCTCGCGGCTCCTGACGCACACCTTGACCATGTGCCAAGTGGCATGCATCATGATAGGTAATCCTTGTGTTTAATTCTGCTTTAGGCTTTTCATAGCCTGTGTCATGAAGGTATTTTGAAACATCCACTACTTTTGCAGCAAATTCTTCCGCCCGGTCATGCCATTGCGTGTCTACTTCTCTGAATAATTCTCCATATTCCTTCAGCATGCACCCGCAACCTGCAGCATTCACGATCACTTTATCTGAGTCTTTAAACGCTTCGATGTTCTGCTTGGCAAGTTTACGGCCTGTATCTCTATCGCCTGCATGTACGTGAAGGGCTCCGCAGCACGTTTGATTTTGCGGAATGGTAACATCATTCCCGTTTCTTGTTAAAACATTTATTGTTGACTCATTGATGTCACTGAACATGACGTCCATGACACAGCCTGTAAGGAAAGATACTTGAGTCTTTGTCTTTCCTAGAGCAGGAATAACATTGTGATTCTTGTACTTTTTGCGTACTGGCTGCTTAATTTCAGGCATGATGGCCTCCATTTCAGCCAAATGCTTAGGCATGATCTTCATCATTCCAGTTGTACGGACCGCTTTTTGAACCCCGCTTTTTTGATAAAACTTAAGCAAACTTCCAACTGTATTTAAGCGGTTTTGATGAGGAAACAGCCCTTTGAGAAAGAATTTGCTGATTGTTCCTTTCACTCCAGTCAGCGGCATAGCCTGGCGAATTTGTCCGCGCGCTTCTTCAATGAGGCCGCCGACATCCACATCAGCTGGACATGCGGTCGTACAGGCACGGCAATCAAGACAGGCAAAGACAGGATCCATAAATTGTTCGTTTACTTGAAGCTTTCCATCTGCCACCGACTTGATCAAATGAACCCGGCCTCGCGGTGAATGCTGTTCCTGGCCAGTAATTTCATAAGTTGGGCAGGATTCAAGACACATGCCGCAATGGACACAATCTGCCCACTTGCTTTCATCCGGATGATCCTTCCATAAATAATTGCTGAGGCTTGTTGTTGTACATGCAGGTGATGCCTTCTTTAAGTCACTTTCTCTTATACTCATTTCAGATCCCTCCTAAGTAACGTTTGTAATTCAGGATTCGATTTGGATCAACAGCTGCTTTTATGCCTTCGATCAGAAAGAAATACGATGGTATTTCACCCCATACTTCCGTTTTTTGACGTAATGAGTATGGCAAATGCTTGATAATGGTGTATCCTCCAAGATCTGATATGACTTGTCTAATATGTGCAATTGCTGTCATCACTTCACTATTCGTACCTTTTAGCGTTAACTGGCATAAACCATGGCCTAATCCTCCATGTCCTTCAATTGAAATTGACTTTTGCAAAACTTCACATTCTTTCATGACTTGAAAAACATCGTGGTTTTTTACTCCAATTTTTAAAACAGCTTCTGTTATTTGAATAGGCTGCTGATCTATTGCTCCATTCGGCACTGTCCGGTAAAACGCTTCCCAAAATAATTCCGCTTCAGCTTGAGGCAGAATTGATAATATAGATCCTTCAGGGAGAATGCTTTTTATAAATTCCTCTTGGTAGTGAACAGAGGATTCGACATCTTCAAAGCTTATTGCAAGCGAATACATATTTTGGCCTGTTAATCGTTTGGAAATGGCCGGACTTAACAATTCCAAAGCAACAGGCTCCATCACTGAATCAAGCAATGTGATTACAAATGATCGCATTTCTTCCTGAATTACACGTGGAAATGATAAAAGAATCAGAGTTTCATATTTTGGAAGGGGTCTCAGTTTTAAAGTGATTTCTGACACAACACCGAGCGTTCCCATTGAACCTATGAATAATTTGTTCATATCATATCCGGCAACGTTTTTCACAACCTTCCCCCCAGAGCGAATGACACTGCCATCGGGATAAACCATTCTAAGTCCAATAACAGAATCTCTTGACGAGCCGTAGCCAAGTCGTTTGGGACCGCTTTCATTCGAAGCGATAATACCTCCGATAGTAGAATACTCTGGCCAGGACGGGTCGAGTGAAACCTTTTGGCTGTACTTGGCTAAATAATCCTGAAGCTCTTTAAATGTAGTGCCTGCTTTGACCGTAATCGTCATATCACCAGGTGTATGCTCTGTAATTCCTGTGTAATTTGCCATGGATAATTGAATATCAGTTTGTTCAGTTAAACCTCCAAATCCCCGTTTTGTCCCTCCGCCAATTATGGAGATTTTTTTGCCATTTTCATTTGCAAATTTTAACACATTTGCAATTTCACCTTCTGTGGTTGGAAAAACTGTAATTTCCCCATTGTTGCCGAGCAATTGGTGATCTTGTTTATCTTGTTTTACTTTTTCAGCAGGTAAAATGGATGTTATTTCTGTTTGGATCAAAACTGCACCTCCAATTGTTTTGTAATAACAAACACTGTTTTGTGATATTTCTAAAAAAATTCAATTGTTCTGCTGAAGACTCTTATGAAGGATAGATTCTACGAACGTTAAATGCTGAAGCATCATTTGATTTGATTGAAGCGGTTTTCCTTCAGATATACTTTCGAAGATTTTGTCATGGTGTCTGGAAATGGTTTGAACCGTTTCATGATCATTTTGAATAAATTGATGAAAATCAATCATTGCGTTTTTAATAGTTGACGAAATAAATTGGACAAACTCAATAAGAAGTTTGTTTCCAGATGCCTTCGCAATGGCTAAGTGAAACTGGTAGTCATCTTCCCATGGGGTTCCATTTTGATTAACTAAAATCGTTTTCATATGTTCGAGGTCATTGTCTGTGCGATTTGATGCAGCCATTTCAGCCATGCCTGTTTCCACTATTTTTCTGACTTGAAATAGCTCGCTGATATCTCCCGGATTTGGCAGCAAAAAACTTCGCCTGAAAATCTGTGCAGAATCGAACTCGCTGACATACGTTCCCTCGCCCTGCTTAACATTTACAAGACCTTTACCTTTTAAGGCAGTTATCGCATCCCTTACCGCGGATCTTCCTACACCAAACCTCTCACAAAGCTCTCTTACTGAAGGAAGCTTTTCACCTGCAGTTAACGAGCCATCTACGATCATCTTTTCAATTTGTTCACTGACGGAATCTGATACTTTCTTAGCAGTAATTTTTTCGATAAGCACTTATTCACAGCCTTTCTTTTCTGACATCACATATCTGACAAGTGTTCAACCTATAAATACATTAAAACATTCTCCTTCTCCTTATTCAATCGATTTTTAGATTTTTCTTATTATTCAATTAATAATCCAGCTTAAATAACGGTCTTACTTTAAAAGTACTTAAAAGTAAGACCGCTGTATCCGTTATATTAGAGGCCTAAAGCTTCACGTGCCATTTGAAAATGATCATCCTCTTTTGTTGACAAAGCAAATTCAGCAATATCAATTGCTTAGGCAGCCTAAAATTCGACAATATGCTCTTTCATTCTCGTCCAAACCGTGCCACCGGCATTAGCAAGATCTGAAGTTCTTTTTCTCCAAAAATAGTAGCATATAAAACAAAATCTTTGCCTGGATCGGACACTTTTGCCTCGGTCCAAACAAGTATTCCGCATACATTCTCGTCTTTATCTATTAATATATGAGGCGGATGCAGATCCCCGTGTATAAATGAAGAGTGATCAGGCAAAATGAATCATCTGCAAGCCATCTTTGCCAGCGATTCCATAGGTCATTTGCTACACCCAATTCCTTTTTAACATTTTCCAACCTCTCACGCAGAGATTGCCGAACTTGTGCAGGGCTTAAAATTTCAACTCCGCATTCTGCAGCCTTTCGATGATCAATATTGTGCAAATCGGCCATAGCTTGCGCCAATGAGCGGGTAAATGAAAACGAAGGCTCTTCATTGTTCATGTACCAAACATAATTTCGAATCGTCATGTCAATCGATGCAGCCTGTATTCCAGGAACTCTTGGATAAGCAATTAATTCTGGTGAATTAATTTTCCATTCAGGTACACTGACCTGCAGATGCTGACGAACTAAATTCAGGACTTTCCCTTCATTTGCACCTCTTCCAATAACATCAGGACGTCTTAGTCTTCTCAGCACCTATGAAATGTCATTCTCATCTTCTGCAAAAACAACTTGAAAATCCATGCCAGACTCATTTAATTCTGCAGTTTCTTCAATAAGATATAATCCATGATTTCGGGCAAGCGTTAATCATTCAGCTGTCATCCTTATCTCTCCTCTTTGACACTTGATGTTATCGGAGGAGAATCCGCATTGGAAACGATTCACTTTTTAGCACAGCAAAAAGAGGCAGACCTTCTCTCCCTCTTTTCGCATAAGTAAATTAGGATTTCTATAAACAGGCAGACCCATCAGATTTTCTTTGTCACTATTCAATTAGCGGAACAAAGTACGTAATCGGATGCTCATGAATGCCATTAGAAATCCCTCCGTTCAATAAGATAAATCTAATATAACATTAAATTGCCATTATTAAAAATGTTCAAGTACAATTTTTCCAATTGTTTTACCTGACTCTACGGCTTGATGTGCTTTTTTTATATTTTCTGCATTAATTGGTGAAAGGGTTTGATTCAAAGTTGTTCTGATTATTCCTTGATCAATCAGTTCACTTATTGTGTTTAAAAGAAGATGCTGCTTACGCATATCTTCCGTTTGGTACATGGCTCTTGTGAACATAAATTCCCACACAAAGGTAATGCTTTTGCTTTTTAAGAGATTCAAATCCAATGGATCTTTATTTTCAACAATGGAACAGATCATTCCCTGCGGTTTAATGACCTCGCTCATTCCTTCCCAATGCTGATCGGTGTTGTTCAGGCAAAAGATATAGTCCACTTCTTTCATATCAATTCTGTTAAGTTCGTCTTTTATAGGATTATGATGATTGATGACTTGATCAGCACCGTAGTTTTTCACCCATTCTTCTGTTTCTGCGCGAGAAGCAGTCGCAATGACAGTCAAGCCCGCCCAATTTGCCAGTTGAATGGCGATTGAACCGACTCCCCCAGCTCCGCCAATGATTAAAATACTTTTGCCTCTGTTTTGTTGCTTGTTAGAAGGATCAATCGATAAGCGCTCAAATAAACCTTCATACGCTGTAATAGCTGTAAGCGGGAGAGCTGCTGCTTCGGCGTGAGACAGTGACTGCGGTTTCTTCCCTGCGATTCTTTCATCTACAAGATGATATTCGCTGTACGTGCCTTGTCTCGTAATGCTGCCAGCATAAAATACTTCATCACCTGGTTTAAAATCTTTACACTCTTCACCAGCTTCCACAACAACACCGCTTGCATCCCATCCAAGAATTTTGGCCTCTTCTTCTACTTTGTCCTTTGGAGAACGCACCTTGGTATCAACAGGGTTAATCGAAATTGCCTTGATTTCCACAAGCAGGTCTTTCCCAACAGGAACAGGTTTTTGAACCTCAATATCGATAAGGCTTTCTTCATGCTCGATTGGCAAATATTTATGTAATCCAACAGCTTTCATCAATAATCCCTCCTCTACATCAGTAACACATCCTACTTTGTAGTATGGGGAGAATAAATTGATAAATCAATTATTTCAACTTGGTATAAATAAAAAAACGCTTAATTTAATATAAGGGGTTCCGTTTTGGGAGGGAAAACCTGAAATCACACGGTATTTAGCACCGGGAATAGCATTAGGATTCGTACATTAATTCGCACCGCTTTTAGCGGTGTTTTTTTGCATAATAAAACTCAGTTCATTGTTGAACTAAGTTAATAAGTTATTCTATTATAGCCCCCTTTAACGGAGTACCTTATGTTACGAGTTCACCTTACTTTGCCAAAGAACAAAATTGATTTTTACCATAGTTAATTTTGTAGATATTTAAGGCAATACCTTATACGGTCTCATCATTTCATTACCCGCATGTTCAAGAATATGGCAATGCCATACATATCCAGGACCAAGGCTAGGATCAAATTGATACGGTCTGCCATCCTGGGATGCAAACCGAACTCTTATAGTCGTTACTTCTCCTGGATTCATTTGTATAGTATCCTTCCAGCCTTTCTCATTGAGTGGAGGTGCAATACACTGACCTTGCAAATATGGGCCGATCGGCAGAACCTTGGGCTTAATAAAATATGGCGGGGTGCCCGGAGGTGTCGTTTGATTTAGTTTCTTCCAGTCTCTTAAATAATCGTCTGATCGGACTTTGTGGCGGCTAACGAGCTGGTACTGAACAAGATGAAGATGGATTGGATGAGTATCATCGGTAAGGTTTACAACTTGCCAATCTTCTGTCGTTCCTGCTCGTGGAAGCTCAGAAACGGGATTTCGCATCATTTGTCCATCTAACGTAACTGCCAACGGGCCATTAGGACCCTCCAATTCGAATAAAGTCAAAGTTCTGTTTATCGTTGGCTTTAATTGCGGCATATTGTTCAGAATAGGCGGCAATTTCTTTGGCGGTAGGACGGTTTCATTCGTGACTGTAAATTGCATAATTTGACCAACTGTTTGCGGGTCTGCTGGTGTTCCACCAGGGAAAGGGGCATTAGCATTATTCATTAAAATAACGGTCGTACCCGGAGTCAGAGTAGAGAAATCAATAAGGATATCTGCTCGTTCTGCCGGTGAAATCAAAAGTGAGGACAGTTCTACAGGTTGAGGTAAATAACCTCCATCGCTGCCAATCTGGATAAATTTTTGTTGATTTGAAAGCTTTAAATCATAAAATCGCGCGTTTGAACCATTTACAAGACGAAAACGGTATTGTTGAGGCTTGACATTAAGGTTCGGCCACACCTTTCCATTCACCGTTATTGTGTTTCCAAAAAACTCTGGTACCCAGTAAGGATGAATACTTGGGTTAACCCCCACTTGCTCATAGAAAAGAGAACCATCAGTATTAAAAGATCGGTCCTGAATGATGAGCGGAATCTCATTTTCTCTACCAGGAAGAAACGAGGCAATGGGGTCATTCATATCCCGAAGCACATAACCCCCTGCCAGTCCAGCGTATAAAGTCAAACGATTTATTCCCATGGTATGGTCATGATACCAAAGGGTTGTAGGCTGTTGTACATTTAGGTAGGTGTACTTATCAGTTATAAATGCCATGCCGGTCCTTCCATCTGCTGTAAACCAAGCATCAGGATTACCGTCAAAATAAGATGGTGTCTCTCCTCCGTGCAAATGAGTGACAATAGGTACAGGTTTCTGTGCTAGAGGGAATCCCGGGGGAAATGATGGAAATGGTGGCCTGGGAATTGCCATGGAATTGGGATTCGCCCAATCGAGTGTCGGATCCACCGGGAGAAAAAGGGGGCCAGTGAGGTTGTTTATCCATTGAACATATACAGGAATTCCTCGAATGGCTTCAAATGTAGGGCCTGGAGCACTTCTAAAATAAACCGCACTTCCTGTGTTTTGGTCCTGTATCATCCCACCGTAACCATAAACTTTGGTTGTACCGAAACCAGGTGGTAAGAGTTGCTGCTGGAACTCACTAACATTAATTTTATATTCATGGCCAATAACCTGACCAGTGTTAGGTTGTCTTAGAATCGTAGGCATATATACCGGTGGGATGAACAGTTGATTTACATATTTAGGAATACTTTTTGGATCTAAAGATTTTACCATAAGAGTCGTCCTCTCCTCAACATATCACTACGGTATATGAAGGAAAGGAACATTTTATGCCCAGCTAATTACACCTTTTGTCATAATATTGTTGTAATAAATGACCATATCCTTTGCAAAGGTTTGGTTTTTTGTGATGTGTTTGATAAAACACTCGGTGAAATGTTTCTAAAGACTTTAAATGGGGAATTTAACTTAGAGGATAAATATCTCGCTAACGTTGTTTTCCCAATACCAACTGAACCAATAATATGTATTTTATTAGGAATATTCTTTTTCAATTTTAGATCACCACTTTTCATTAAAATTCCCGATCCAAAATTATTCTATTTGGTTAAGGAAATTTCCTCTATCCTCTTCCACAATCCAGCCCGATTGCTTATTCAAAAAAATATGTCTGTTAAAGAGAAAATGGACGCCACAATAATTAAAATAAGCTCTCTAGATGATTTCTTATCCCATCTTTGTACAAAATCCTCTGATAAACTCCTATCTTCATTGATTGCCTTTTTAAATTCTTTATTGAACCTAGATGTTTGTATAATTAATATCATCCATATACAAATAGCAATTAGTCCACAAACTATTTTTAGCCAATCCATAATTTAGTCAACCTCAATGAATTAAAGTGTTCTTTTTAATACATTCCCTCCAAGTTTACTCATTCTTGACCTATTATCCCCAATTCCTAGCTAAAGAGGCGATCACTATGTGCAGTAAACGCCCCCGATTGTTGAACAACACTGTTATCTCGATTTAAATAATCCAGTGGCCTTTGTTATGCTTATACCTCCATTGTTTGCTTTTTTTTGTTCCTTTAAAAACTGAAGAAACTCTATAAGTTTTTCATTCACTAATATTCCACTTAAATCAGTAGTCGATGAAAGTAAATAATCTGCTATGGCTCTTTCATCGGAAATATTAAGACCTCCGGGAAAATCTTTATAAACAATTTCATTAAAATATGGCTGTAGTTGATTTTCACCATTCTCTATTCCGAATTCAAAGGCATTTTCATTTGCTGAAACATAATCAAGTTTTGGGTCGAACCTATTTAACAATTGTCCAAATTCCTTCATATGATCCTTTCCAATGGTAGAGGAATAAAATACTCCTCCTGTTTTCAATACTCGACGAACTTCTCTCAAAGCAATATTTCTATTTTGAACGTGGTAGAGCATATGGTTAGCTATTATTACGTCAAAACTATTATCATCAAATGGAATCTCTTCAATATTTAATTGATAATACTGAAAAGATTCCACCTCTCGTAGCTTCTCCTTAGCAGATTCAAGCATTCCCTTAGAAAAATCTGATAGGGCAATGTGCCAGCTGCTAGGAATTTGGTCCCTATTCTTAAGCCAAAAAGCTCCATCTCCACATCCAATCTCTAATATTTTACTGTTTGGAGAAATCTCATATTGCTCGAATAGCCAATGATGCCAGTCTTTTTTATTTGTACTATATAACTCGTGTATATTGATCCGAGTATTTAAATTTGATGAATTTTTATATTGTTCTTCTAGATTCTTCATTTTCATTCCCCTTCCATATGTACCAAATGGTATTTTCTCGTGTTCCTTTAAGTCTCCGATTAAAAAAGGATGCTACAAAAAAGAGGCTAACCCTCTTCTTGGATTCCCCGATTGTTGAATATCATTTTTGTTGTCTTATTGAAGAAAAGCACCCGTTAGCCAAATAAGTAATTTCACTATTGTTACTAAAAATCACCTATACCGAGTGCGTCTTCCCCATCTATAACAATACTATAAGAAATATTAAGTTTATCCCAAACCCAGGCTTGAAAAATATCGTCTATTACTTTTTTTAGTTTTGTTTCGTCCATATCCTCGTCAATTCCTAATTTTTCAAAAGTGAATGTTTCCGTTTGCTTTGAATCTTCATATTTAGTACCAACCGAAAAAGTAACTGTTTTACCCAATTTTTTATCCCCATATCTGCATTTATTTGCCTTTAATAAATAGCTTACTGTAATCCTTCTTATTAAACAAACCTGCCCCTTTAGCTCCATAAGAAAAAGAGCTGCCAAAGCAACTCCCTTATTTAAGTGGGTTGATGTGGGATACACTAATCGAATCCTTCTTTTTTAGATGCGAGTAACATTCTTTAAAACTGTTACGAATTTATATGTTAATCCATTTAAGTTTCCTACACGGTAAGCGAACTATTTATATTAATACGAGTCTTTTCCGTCTATGCTTGAATTAAAGTGTGACAATAATCGGACCATTTTTAGTAAGGATAATCGTATGTTCCAATTGAGCTACATAGCTTTTTTCTGTAGCATAGGTCCAACCGTCTTCTTTTTGGAATACTTCTTCTTCAAAGGTTGAGATAAATGGTTCGAATGCGATAACCATCCCTTCCTTTAATATTTCATTATCCCATGGATCATTATAATTACAAATATGGTCAGGTGCTTCGTGTATTCTACGTCCAACACCATGTCCTGTAAGGTTTTTGATAACAGTGAATCCATGCTGTCTCGCTGTTTCGAATACTGCTTTTCCGATTCTGCTTTTTTTGGAACCGGGTTTTGCTTTCTTAAGACCTGCTTCAAATGCCTTTTTAGCAACGTCGCATATTTTCGTTAATACTTCTTCTCCTTCTCCTACTACAAATGAGATTCCTGTATCTGCGAAATAACCGTTCTTTGAAGCAGATACATCTATATTTACTAGATCCCCTTCATGAATAACCCGATGATCCGGAATACCATGTGCCACTTCTTCATTAAGACTAATGCAAGTATAGCCAGGAAAATCATATTCACCTTTTGGAGCTGAAACTGCACCTGCTTTTTCTAAAAGTTCTCCGGCTATATCATCAAGTTCTTTGGTCGTTATGCCAGGAATTGTTCTTTGTACCAATTCATCTCTAATGGAGGCAATAATTTTGCCAATTTCCTTCAAACCATTAAAATCTTCTTCTGTTTTTGCAATCATTTTTTCCTACCTCATTATCTTTTTTCATCAATAAACTATATAAGTATTAATTGTACCTTTATTTTCTCGAAAAATAAAAGCAATGTAAATTATTTGGTACAATACCCCTCAGCTTGAATTTTTCTTCGATCAAGAAATAGACCACAAAAAGGATCTAGTACATATGACTATACTATTAATTGGATTTACCTTTAACTTTTCTTATAGAGCTAACCTGCCCTTTAATGGAATATCCATTATTTATAATAATATCATAAAAGTCCCATTTAAACGTGGTTGTCAACAATCTTCCGGCAATAAATGAATTGGGAATTCGCAAACCAATTAGCACATTATTTCGCACACTAATTTTATGATTGGCAATAGCTATTGTCCTTTTGCTAAATAGGCTGCTAATTAGGTAACTAATTCTACACAAAAACGGTTGAAATCCTTGTTATATCAACAAAAAAAGCAGGTCTAATTCATATGCGAATTACCCTGCTATTTTTAATGCTATTTACTGTTTTCTCTCCTTAAACGGAACCCCTTAAATTTAATAAGCGTTTTTTAAAAATTACGTGAAATGATTAAGCAAAAACAGGAACTTTAATATCTACTTCTTTTCCTAATTCAGAAGACCTTAGGACTCCATCAATAATCGCCTGGTTGATTAAGATCTGTTCAGCAGGGATAGGAGCAGTGCGTTTTTCTTTTATCGCCGTCACGAAATCTCTTACTTTTTCGTGGAATATATCTATTTTATGATCAATAACGGGTATTGACGTTTCTGAATGCTGTCCTGCAATATCATGAAACAATGAAATACTGCCGATTCCTCCGTCCCAAACACCGCTCCATGGCCCTTGTCCTGCAGGAGTCAGCTTGAGGCCTGCGTCTGTTCCGAGAAAAATAGTCGGTCCTAAAGAATCCATATGCATCGCCCAGGAAATTTTAAAATTCAGTACCTTCCCTCCTTCTAAACGAACCATTGCGACGCCAAAATCCTCTACCTCAAAACGATTTGCTTCATGATGATACAAAGGATTTTTGCCGAAGTGATTGGATGTATACGCTGAAACTGTAAGTGGTTTAGGATAGTCCAATGCATTTAATGCCAAGTCCAGGGAATAACAGCCGATATCAGCCATTGCACCTGCTCCTGCCAAATCCTTATTAATAAAGGTTCCGCCTGGCATGCCTCTTCTTCTTCCCCCGCCTGTTTGAATATAATATACATCTCCAAGCTGTCCTGATTTAACAATTTCTTTAATTGTTTTCATATTTGGATCATATCTCGGCTGAAAACCTACCGTCAGCATTTTCCCTGTGCGACGTGATGTCTCAACCATTTCAACCGCTTGTTCCAGCGTTACAGCAAGCGGCTTTTCAACTAAAACATGTTTATCAGCAAGCAGTGAATCAATACTGGTTCTGTGATGTGTGACATTTGGCGTGCAGACACTAACACCATCTAAATCCAATTCCAGCAATTCTAAATGGCTGTCAAATGCCTGGGCATCGTGAATTCCAAGCTGCTCAATAAATTCTTTTGCTTTTCCGGGAATGATGTCTGCTACTGCAGCAATTGTTACATCCGTCATTTGCAAGTAAGCTTTAGCATGGACAGCAGCAATCCCGCCGCTTCCAATGATTCCTATTTTAATGTTTGACATCCGCTATTCCTCCTGTTTTCTTTTTATGAAATAC
>NZ_PKLB01000002.1:259888-452046 GCF_002858905.1 Bacillus sp. UMB0893
CAGCCAATAACGCAGTATCTTTTCCGTGACAGTAAAGCACTTTCTCTCCAAATTCATCTAGGAACCTCAGGTAATCAATTCCCAGTCTGACTAAGTGCGAAGGATCATAATTTACCCCGAAATGCTTTGACGGCACCTCATTGAACATATATCTGAGCACCTCTGGAGTGGTTCCGAGCGTTGGATATGCAGGTGCAGGACCCGGCCACCCTTCCAATGCAATATAAAGATTGTTTTTTTCTGCTAAGCCGACAACCTCCGGAAACGTTTCTTTCCAAATTTCTAAGCTTCTTTTTTTAGGAAGAAGGCTGTTTTCAGGTACGAGGCACATAAAAATAACGCTGCCTCCCAATGCTGAAACTTGTTCGAACTGCTCCTTTAATGAGAGCACTGCATTCCAGCGCTTGCCTTCATCCTCGCTTAAAATATCGGTGTTTCCAACACACCCTTTTCCATCTATGGAACCAATGCCGATTTGATAGCTTGATAATATATTTTTTACTGATTCATCCAGGATAGGAAGATCTAGAACTTCAATTCCATTTTCTTTTGCCCATTTTGCTGTGTACTCAATTCCTTCTTTTCCAAAATGCGGGGGTATTCTCATGCCGATTGGATTGTTCACATTTATCCCTCTCAATCTCAGAATTATTATTTTTTCTGCAAGTTTGCACTGTCTGCTTCATAGATTTCTTTTGTAAACTTTAAAACCCGTATGGCAAATTCACCAGGAACCTCAACCTCTTTTATCCCAAGTATGGCATCTATGAAGCTTTTATCTGTATTATTATCAGCAACCTCTATACTTTGATTTACTGGAGCTTCTCCATTTCGAACGAGAGAAACCTGACCGTTTTCGTAGAAAATGGCTCCCTTATCTCCTATAAAAGAATACGTTTCATGCCAGCAAGGTGACATGCCTGCAATGGTGATTGTACCCATTACATTTTGTGTGTATTTGACAGTTGTAAATGAATCGATATCTACCTCTGTACCGCGCTGATGGATAAATGATTTGGATTCTATCGGGGTAAGTCCTGTAATCCATAGAATGGCATCTAAAATATGACTTCCCGAATCAAACAGCATACCCCCTCCTGACAAAGCTGGCTTTTGCCTCCATGTTCCTGCTGATAGGTAAATCCAATCCTGATAGAGAGAAGCATTTACACTAGTAAGAATTCCGATTTGATTTTCTTCGATCAGCTTTTTAATATGGATGAATTCAGGCTGATAATGCCGCTGATACGAGATTTGCAGCACACATTTCTTCTCTTTTGAAAGCGCGATAAGTTCTTCCGCTTCTTCGACAGAACACACCATCGGCTTTTCAAGTAATACGTGACAGCCTTTTAAAAGAGCCGTTTTTGCATGTTGGTAATGCAGAGTGTGCGGAGAGCAAATAATAACTCCATCTAATTCTGAATGATTCAGCATTTCTTCAAAATCATCAAATTCTAGAGCTTCAACATCCTGTGTTTGAATAAAGCTGTGTCTGCTTTCGGGATTCGGATCGGCGATTGCAGCAATGAGTACATTCTCTAATTCTCTTAAATGTGAGGCATGGTAATGGGCTATTCCTCCAGAGCCAATAAAACCAATTCTAATCTTATTCACATTAACTCATCTCCTGTCATCCTTTAATACCGCTAAATGTAATCCCTTTAATAAATGTTTTTTGCAGGAAGAAGAACAAAACAATAATTGGAAGCGTCATTAATGTTGAGACCGCCATCATTAATCCCCATTCTGTTCCTTTTTGACTTTGGAATTGCTGCAGGCCGAGTGAAAGGGTATAGGATGTCTCGTCTGTTAAATAAAGCAGCGGTCCTAAAAAATCAGTCCAGCTTCCCATAAATTGAAACAGTCCTACTGCAAGTACAGCCGGTTTTGCCAGTGGAAGCATAATTTGCCAGTAGATGCGAAACTCACCTGCTCCATCAATTCTCGCGGCATCCATTAACGTATCCGGCAAGCCGAGAAAGAATTGGCGCAGTAAAAAGATATAGAAAGGAACTCCGAAAAAGACAGGTATGATCAGCGGAAGCGGGCTGCCGACCCAGCCAAGTTTTTCAAACAAGATGAACAGCGGGATCATTGTGACTTGTCCCGGAATCATCATGACGGCAATCGTCACAATAAATAGAGCATTGCTGCCTTTAAATCTTAATTTCGCGAACCCGTATGCTACCAACGGGCATGTAATGACTGCTCCAATTGTACTGAACACAGTAATCACAACAGTGTTTTTCAAATAGCTGAAAAATGGTATATAGTCGACAGCCTCCTGATAGTTGCTCCACTTAAACGGTGAGGGAATCCATTCAGGCGGAAACGAAAAAATCTGTGTTTGATCCTTTAAAGAGGTAGACAGCATCCAGAAAAATGGAACTAAAAAGAGAATGGATATCAATATCAGAAATGTATGGGCGAATATGCTTTTTGACGTTTTCGTTCTCATTCGAATCCCTCCTTATTTTCCTTGATAATGAACCCATCTTTTTGAAGTAGAGAAAATAACCGCTGTTAAAATCATGATGATAGCAAAGAGGATCCATGCCATCGCAGAGGCGTATCCCATTTTAAAAAACTTAAATCCATTGTCATATAAATACATGACATAAAAGGTTAATGAATTTGCTGGAGTTCCCTGTCCGCCAGTCAGCGCGTACGGCAATGCAAACTGCTGGAAAGCGCCAATAACACCCATAACGAGGTTGAAAAAGATGACGGGAGTTAATAACGGCAAGGTAATATGTATCGTTTTCTGGAACCAATTTGCCCCGTCTACTTCAGCAGCATCATAGTAATCCTCGGAAATATCCGTTAATCCTGCCAAATAGATGACGACAGCCTGCCCAATTCCCCAAAGGGACATTATAACGATCGATGGCTTCGACCAGGTTTCACTGCCTAACCATGCAGGCCCTTGAATTCCGATAAGATCCAGCATGCCATTGATTAAACCAAACTGCGGATTTAAGAGCCACATCCAAAGCACCGCTAGAGCTACCTGCGGCACTAGTGTAGGCAAAAAGAAAATTGTGCGGTAAACCGTCATGCCTTTCACTTTCAAATTCAGGATCATTGCCAAACATACTCCGAAAATGATGCTCAGAGGGACATAAAAGACAGCGAAATATATGGTATTAGATACCGACTTCCAAAAGAGGTCATCACTCATCAGCTCTTTATAATTCTGCAATCCGACAAACTCACCGGGCTGAAGGATACTATATGTTGTAAAGCTGAAGTAAATGGATGATATTAATGGAAAAGCATAAAAAATAATAAGTCCTAAAATCCAGGGTGTGACAAAAAGGACACCATATAAGGAAGATTTATTTCTCCACCTTTTCTTTTTTACAACAGGAATTTCATTTATGCTGGCTGACTCCTTTATCACTGGCTGCTGCATGAAACATACCTCCTTTGGTTTTTATCAGGGATTCCCCAGATGGAGAATCCCTCTGCAGCCTTATTTCAATGATTTCGTCACTTTGTCATCTACCTTTTTCAGAAGTTCTTCAGGTGTGCCGTTTCCTCTTGTTGCATTTTCGACAGCACTTGCCAGTTCGTTCCAATACAAGCTTCCCTGTGTCATAACCGGCCTGTGATTGCTTGAAGGAAGAATATCAACAAACTCTTTAAGAATTGGATCATCCTTGTATCCTAATTCCTCATTCACAGAATCAATAATAGAAAAGTCTTTTGCAATTCCGCTGAATATTTTTTGTCCTTCTTCTCCGCTAAAGAACTTCAAAAATTCCCAGGCAGCTTCTTTTTCTTTTGCACCTTTTGGGATAACTGTCGACCAGCCGCCAGACCAGGTTGTAAAGTTATCGCCTGTAGGAGTAGGCATCGGGAATACACCATACTCTAAATCAGGCTTGAATTTATTAATCGCTGATACAGTCCATGGACCGCTTACCTTCATGCTGATTTGTTCAGTAAGGAAAGGATCCATCGCACCTGTTCCTTGTGAATTTGTGAAAGCTGTGATGTCCTCAATATTGTATTTTTTTGCGTAATCTGTAATCCATTTAAGCGCTTCAACGTTTTTAGGATCATCAGCTGTTACTTCTTGTGTTTCAGGGTTGTAAAAGTCTCCTCCGAATGCCCAGCCCCAGCCGTAGAACCAGCCTTGGTCAAGCCAAGGGATTAATCCGATCTGCGAGAATCTTTTACCTTTTTTAATTGTGAGTTTTTCAGCTGCTTCTTCAAGTTCTGCAATAGTCTTAGGAGGGTTTTCTGGATCTAGTCCAGCTTTTTCGAAATGTTTTTTGTTGTAGTATACTAAGCGGGAATCTGTCGTTGTGGGTAATCCGTAAAGTTTATCTTCGTAGGTTGCTTCTTCCCAGGCAAATGGGTAAAAGTTTTCTTTAGTGATGCTATCTTTCTTCGCTAGATCAGTCAGATCTTCAAGAGAGCCTTGTGCTGCCCACGATGCAATCTCAAATCTGTCGAAGTAAGCGACATCTGGAGGGTTTCCGCCGGCAATGGAAGATAGGAGTTTTTCGTTTGAGCCTTCACCTTGATTGGCAATATAAACCGATTTCACTTTAATATCAGGATTTTCTTTTTCAAATGCTTTTACCACTTCTTTGACTGCATCTCCAGTAATGTCTGTCATTGGATGCCAGAATGTGATCGTTGTTTTGCCATCTGCGGTTTCCTTGCTTGATGATGACTCTGAACTGCAGCCTGCCAAAAGGAGCAAAAATGAAACGGCTAATAAAATAATGCTTTTAAAGTGCCTCATGAAAAATCCCCCTTTAATTTATATGTGATGATGATTAATAAAACCGAGTCCTCCTTTCCAATAAGTTAGAAATAAAGCGCTTACAAATAACATAATGACATGTCATGTTGTTATGTTTTATAGGTACTATATTAATATCTTATGAATTTGCAAGTCAATATATTTTTCAGAATTTTTAAAAATAAATAAAATAGGCCTGATTATTCAGACCTATTTTAGAGCAAAAGATTTAGTTGTTTCCCCTTCTGCAATGGAATGGGATATAAAAATCTGCTGTACAGTAGACGCTGAGTTAGATATTTTTTCATGCAGAAGATTGACAGCTTTTAAAGCGATATTCCGCTCATCTTGCTTGATATGAGTAAACAAAATTTTTGAATTCGCTGGAGAATCAAAACAAACTATAGATACATCATCTGGGACACTTCTCCCGTGCTTTGACAAACTTGCCATTACTTGTTCCCCAATTGAATGTTCACAGGCCACAATTGCAGTAATGCTCTGATGTTTCTTCAAGAATCTGTCTAAAACAACCCGTTCCTCATTCAAAAGAGTATTGGTCTTTTCATGAACCGGCAAACTATTTTTTATTTCAGTCAGGATGTAATCTCTATTTAGCTTTATGCCATGCTCCGAGTGAGCGATATGAAACCCCATCACTCGTTCCTCTATTGCCGTAGTACCCTCATAAGGCGGTGAAATGAAACCAATCTCTGTATGTCCTAATTGAAATAAGTAACTCGTTATCTCAATCGTTGCTTTTCTGTGATCGGTACACACAAATGAAGCAGGAATTCCTTTAATGAATCGATCGATCAATACAATTGGAAAATTCCTTGAAACTAATTCTAGGAGCTTGTTATTTACGTACTCACCGTGAACAGGAAAGACAATAAGTCCTTCTGCTCCCATTTGCAAAAAATCGTTCACTGCTTGTTCTTCAACTTCCTTGCTTCCATAGCTGAATTTTAACAGCAAATTACTTCCGAGTTCACTGCACCTCTGTTCAACCGCTTTTACAAGCTCCATCCCATAACTGTCATCAAATCCAGGTAAAATAAATCCGATTAATTTACGATTAGCTATAGCTGACTTTGTTTTGGAAGAAGCATCTATCTCAGCATTTGAATGAATAACAAACGAGCCCTTGCCTTGTATTCTTTCAATTAATTTTTCTTCTGAAAGCAAATCCAATGCTTTTTTCGATGTAATCCTGCTGACCTCGAATTGATCTGCTAATTCTTTTTCTGAAGGAACCTTATCACCATGTTTTAGTTTCCCGCTCTGTATTTGATTTAATAGTACATTGTATACTTTTAGATAAAGAGGATTAAAAGTTGTCATAGCGTCACCTTTCAACGGTTGATATATTCAATATAACAACTAATCCTTCTTTAGAAAAGCATTTTTATAAGAAAACTAGGAATATTCATATAATTAATAAAAAAATGGGTTTCCTCCCGCTTTACTGCAGCTGTTCTATTTTCTTTGAGATGGTGATCCATCTTTTTTCTGCTGATGATCGTTCTATCGCATCGAGTATGAGCTGGTTCTGTAAACCATCGTAGAAATTAGGGGACGGAAGGTTATTATTTGAAATCGCTTTCATAAGTTCAGACATTAAATTGACGAAGGTATGCTCATAGCCAATGATATGACCAGCTGGCCAATATGCATCAGCATACGGATGCACTTCTTCAGTACAATTAATCACTCTAAAACCTTGCAGACCTTTATCATCCTCTGTTAAGTAGACATGTAAATTGTTCATATTTTCAAGATCCCATTTAATCGAACCAAATTCAGCATTGATCTCAAAACTATTTCGATTTCGATTTCCTGCTGCAAATCGTGTCGCTTCGAATACTCCCATTGCCCCATTTTCAAACTTGGCAATAAATGAAGCTGCATCATCTACATCCACTTTTTCTTTTTTATCAGACATTTCATCAATTGGTCTTTCTTTAATAAAGGTTTCCATTGAACCGACAACTTCTGAAATTTCACCTACTAAAAATCTTGAAAGATCAATGATATGTGCACCAATGTCACCTAGTGCACCTGAACCTGTTACCTCTTTTTTTAATCTCCATGCAATCGGGAAATCGGGATCCATAATCCAGTCCTGAAGATATGTCGCCCGAACATGATAAATTCTTCCTAAGCGTCCCTGCTGAATTAGTTTCTTTGCATATTGTACGGCAGGAGCAAATCGATAATTATGAGAAATCATATGAATCACTTTATTTCTAGTTACAGCCTCAAGCATTCTTTCTGCCTGTTCGGCATTTAATGATAACGGCTTTTCACAGATCACATGCTTTCCCGCTTCTGCAGCTGCAATAGCCATTTCAGCATGAGAATTATTTGGTGTGACAATATCTATTAAATCAATATCGTCTCTTTCAATCATTTTACGCCAGTCTGTTTCATAGCTTTCCCATCCAAGCTCTTCCGCTGCCTGCTTCACACCCTCTTTATTTCGTCCAGCAATTGCTTTACGTACAGGTTTCGCCACTCCTGGAAAGAAAAAAGGAACATTTCGATAAGCTAAACTGTGTGCTTTTCCCATAAACTTATAGCCAATCATCCCAACTCGAATTTCTTTCATCTCAGATCACCAGCTTTCTAATAATAGTAGTTGTTATAAAAGTACTGTCATTATAATCACTAATTAGTCTTTCAATTGAAAAATCCTCTTTTTCGGGTAACTATTTTTTGAATTGTATCTTTCTGACTAGATTTTATAAAGAAAAGCCTTGCTAGAAAGCAAGGCTTGGTTGACTTATTTATCAGATAAAATGCTTTCTATCCTGGCTAGTTCATCATTTGAAAATTCAAGATGATTCAAAGCAGCCACATTCTCCTCAATCTGGCTTACTCTGCTGGCACCGATAAGAGCAGATGTAACACGGCCTTCTCTAAGAACCCATGCTAATGCCATTTGTGCAAGGTTCTGATCCCGCTGTGATGCAATGTCATTCAGCTGTTTGATTTTCTGGATCATTTCTTCCGTTACACGATCTTGATTTAATGCACCAGTTGATTTAGCAGCTCTTGAATCAGATGGTACACCTGATAAGTATTTACTTGTTAATAATCCTTGTTCAAGCGGACAAAAAGCAATGGAGCCAACTCGTTTTTCCTGCAGCACATCCTGTAAGCCATTTTCTATCCAGCGATTCAGCATGGAATAGCTCGGCTGATGGATAAGAAGAGGAGTGCCAAGACGGTTCAAAATCTTCACTGCTTCTTCCGTTTGTTCAGCCGTGTAGCTTGAAATTCCTATATATAAAGCTTTTCCTTGACGGACGATTTGATCTAAAGCACTCATTGTTTCTTCTAGAGGTGTATTCGGATCAGGACGATGAGAATAGAAAATATCAACGTAATCCAGACCCATACGCTTCAAGCTTTGATCCAAACTTGCGGTCAAATATTTCTTTGATCCCCATTCCCCATAAGGACCATCCCACATATGGTAGCCTGCTTTTGAAGAAATAATTAATTCATCCCGATACGGGGCAAAATCCGTTTTTAATAGTTGTCCAAACATTTCTTCTGCAGATCCTGGAGGCGGTCCATAATTATTGGCCAGGTCAAAATGCGTTATCCCTAGATCAAATGCACGGCGCAGCATGGCACGTCCATTTTCAAACGAATCAACCCCTCCGAAATTATGCCATAATCCAAGTGATATAGCCGGAAGAAGCAAACCTGAATTGCCGCATCGATTGTATTTCATAGTTTGATAACGTTCTGAACTTGCTTGATATGTCATTTTGGTTCCTCCCCTTTATTGCCTTCCTTTGTATAGTAGTTGAAGAAAGCGATTTCGTAAATGAATAAGATTCATTTTTTTAAATAATTTTGCAACTTCCGGATCGCAGGGTTGTGATTAGGGACCGTAACGCCTCCTTGCGGCGTTTATTCACGGCTTAAATACTTCTTCATTGATCCAATTAAATACGATATTTTTGAACTGATAAAGAGAAGTCGTTTGGCAGGAACGTTTGATATCTTACCAGTTTTAAGCATTTAAAAAAGGTATACAACTCGACCTGTTTACCTCGATTAATATCAAACGTCTTGTGATTGATGATATGGACTTTAGGAAGGTCCTTCGAAGTAAGAACAGGATTATACTTATAAATAAAAAACCGACATATTTAAATGTCGGTGCAATTCCCTTTTGTTATCCTACTTCATTTTGCTTGTTTAGTACTCTATTACGACGACTATTAATAAGTGAATTAGTTTTTGTCTGAAGAAACTTCCGAACATCATGGGTTTGAGCTTCCGTAACTTTGGAGAAGAAAAACGCGAAAATACAAATAAGTATAACAATTAGTATTTCCACAACTATTGATATTAAATTAGGCTGTAAGCCTGAAAAACCATTTTTAGCAATCCAATAATATAATGTATTTATTATAGGATAGTGAATTAGGTAAAGACTAAATGAAAAACGAGCAATCAACTTAGAAATCTTTCCTAGCCTTCTAAGTTCAGCTTTCCTTAATCTATCTGATAAACTATGTAGTAACGCATAAATTAAAAAACCAAAGGTTAATCCTATAAAAAGGTCTATAGCGAATAAATCCTCTGTCCAATTCTCTGTAAATAGCCTTCCAGTCATGACAAGAGGTCTAACAAGCATAGCTAAAAATACTAATATAAGAGCAAGGATGGGAATGTACCCTCGTACTAAAAAATTTATTCTTGGTATTATCAGGACAATCATTCCTATTAACCATATTAAAAAATAGGAGTTCATTCGTGTTCCAACTGATGTAATAATAAAGAAGACTATCAATAAGTAAACGAGCTTAACAATTTTGCCCTATTTATTAAAAAATAAATGTAACAATATTGGAAATAGCATATAATACCAAAACTCATAATTAAGACTCCATAAAGGTGCATTTGAACCATATACTCCTACAAATACATTTTGCAGAAAAAATATATTCCCTATAAAATCTTTTAGATTACTATAAGCGTTAGTATAACTTTCGTATCCAAAGAAGCTGGCGGCAATACTATCCAAAATAAACGTAAGTATTAATGCAGGAATTAACACAACTAACAGTCTTGAAAAACGGTTGATCAAATATGATTTCCATGACCATTTATTTTCATATACTGCTTTTAGAACGGACCTTGAGATGAATAAGCCACTAAGAACAAAAAATATGATTACTGCTGGACCTCCTAGAATATTTAGTAGATAGAGAAGCATAGCTAATAAACTCTGATTTTCTATATCACCGTATCCAACAAACAATCGAGAACTCAAATGTTCCATTACTACTAAAATAGCCGATATTCCTCTAATTAAGTCTAAATAAATTGATACATTCCCCTCTAACAATTCGTTTGTCTTAGAGAAATTCCAGTAAAACTTCCTCATTTTTCCGCCTTCCTCCTCCTGTTCAATTCACAAATGCGTCAAAAGTAACCTTTACCTATATCAGAAAGTAATATAAGCTTATGCTTTTGATTAACCGTTCTTTTTAATATCATATCATGTTCTTTATAAAGAAATATACTTTATTTTTCCATTCCCTTTTTCTACTAAGTTATTCTTCCTGTTATGTTTGGCCGTTATAAACCAAAACTCGAATATAGAAATAATATGAATTGACATGTTATCTGTGGTAGAAATACCACATCATATTTCTTAATAAACTATGTGTTACCTCTAATGATTTTTTAGTATATTTTGTATCTTTTCAGCACACAATTATTAACATTTATTTATTTCTATTGTTCTTAATTAAGAACAATGGTAAAATTAGTTATCTATATATAGGGAGTTACTTATATAAAAACTTAATAATTGTATTTCTGGTTTTATTTAAAATTAGAAGGGATTTGGGGATATGAATGCTAAAATAGGTATGCAAATTATTGGAACTGCGAAGCAGACGGTTAAGGAATACCGTTCTTCCAAAAGTCCAATTATTAGACTTGTAGTATCAATCTTGTATGTTTTGTGGAGTGCAACCAAAACTGCGATACGGATATGTGGAGATAAGGGTTTTCGCTCAATCTTCCTTTTAGAGTTGTTAAATTCTAAAAATGTTCATCAAACGACCTCCCTTACCTATATGGATCGGTATCCTACTATTTTTTCAGCATGCCGTGACTATTTTGATGGCAAACAAGATCTAAAGATACTTTCTTATGGATGCTCGACAGGCGAAGAAGTTCTGACACTTCGTAGATATTTCCCTAATGCGCACATAATAGGCGCAGATATTAATAAACATAACCTTGCAATATGTAGAAAGCTTCCTGTAGACGAGAAAATTACTTTTATATATTCTACAATTAGTGAAATCCAAAAATATGGGGATTTCGATGCGATTTTCTGCATGGCTGTTTTGCAACGAAAACCGCATTATATTGCAGAAAAAGGCATAAGTAGTCTAAAAAAAATCTATCCTTTTGAAAAGTTTGAACGGCAGATTATGGAGCTCGATAATCTGATCAATCCCCAAGGTTTATTGGTTGTTCACTTCACTCAATATTCACTTTGGGACTCTACTTTGGCCTCAAGGTATGAAGCTTTAGGTAATCATAACCAAGATGATTATTTATCGCCTGTGTTTGATAAAAATAGCAATCTAATAAAAAATCCAACTCCACAGAACAACATTTTTATTAAATTGAACAAGTAAAATCCTTATTATTTTATTTATTCACTCAAATTTCATCGATGATAAGCACTTTAGGACGGCCTTTCGATGCAGGAACACCGACTTATTGAATGAAATCTGCACTAAAGTGCGTAAAAAAATTGCGCCAAGCAATTCAGAGTGATTTAAAAACCGGATATCCTTTCCTGGAAAAAAATCGCTCTTCTTGGACGAAAATAGGGTCGCATCAGTAAGGCACCTATTCTTTGTGGTTATTGTTTCTCTGCAATTCCACTATACCAAAGAATTAGGTGTTTTTATGTCAACAAACAAATTTGTCCCATTATCCAAGAAAGAAAACTAAAGCCTTGATAGACTTACACAAAGATCGATTTTTAAGGTGAGAAAGTTGCGTAATTAGACTCTTTGACATATAAATCCCTTTTAAACAGTATTTAATATCTTTTTATCATTTAGAGAAGGCTCTTTTTCATTATCATTTCAAAATAAATGCCTTCACTTCAACTATGTTTTCCCAACGAGCCACCATCGGGTTCCAACGAGCCAATATAAATATCAACAGGCCAAAATGTACAGTCAATCAGCCGAAATAACAATCCAATGAACCGAGTGAATTTTTCCATACAAAAAAGAACCCTCCAAAGAGAGCTCTCATTTAATCAGCAAATTGAATCAGTCGATTTAGGATTTTTCAATCCGAACAGTGGACGAATGAATAAAGCGAGGAATGTTCCTAACATTGCCATTACCATCCAAATCCATCCATGAAGGCTGAAGGAAGCAATTCCGCCGAAGTACGCTCCAATATTGCAGCCAAATGCCAGACGTGCTCCATAACCCATTAGTAATCCGCCGATAATTGAAGCACCTGCAACTCCCGGCTTAATTTTACCAGGCTTAAATGTCCCTTGAGCAGCTGCGGAAATGAATGCTCCGAGAATAATGCCGAAATTCATAACACTGGTGGAATCAGCTAGCACTGTTTTCGTAAGTGCATCTCCATTCGCACCTGCAAAATAACCCCAGCTTGAAACATCAACACCTGAAGCCATTAACGCCTTCCCTCCCCATAGAGCAAAAGCTGAAGTTATTCCCCACGGATTGCCTCTAATTGATAGAGTTAATGCATTTAATAGTGCCAATATAATAGCTGCTGCGAACAACGGCCATGAACCTCTTATGATTTTTTTCCAGCCTTGAGTAGTTGGAAGAGGCTTCATCATTGGCGGATTTTTCTTTTTAGCAATCTGTACGGTAATCCAATAGATGATTGCAAATGCTGCTAACTGGACGAGAAGTGCGCCGAAATAGCCTAGTCCTGTTGAAGTGGCGAGTGAAATAGGCGGAAGTGCTGGCATATCTTCCATCCAGAATGTAAAATGGTACGCTCCTATGACAGAACCCGCAATAAATGAGATCAGCGTTAAAATCATTGAGGAGGAACCGCCGCCAACAGAGTAAAGGGTGCCAGAAGCACATCCATTCCCAAGCTGCATTCCTATTCCAAAGATAAATGAACCGAAAATAACACTTACCCCAACAGGCGATACATATCCAGCTGGAGTTGTTCCAGTAAAGCTAAAGCCGGTGCTTAAAATAATAGCAAATAATGTTGAAGCAACTGCAAGCATAAGCATGTGTGCCTGGAGACCTTGAACGTTTCCTACAGACATCAGGCGCCGGAAAGCGGATGTGAATCCGAAACGGGCATGCAGCAAGGTAACACCAAGCAAAATTCCAATAACATATAACACAGCTTGAGTCATATTAGTTGTACTAAAAATCGCAATGAATAAAATAATTGCTGCAAATAAACCTGCCGCAACAAGCGGTTTTTGCATCGGATTTAATTCCGATACAACCGTTGTTCTAGGTTTAAAAGCAGCAGCCTTGTTTAAAGTTGTTTCTGCCATCGTTATAATCTCCTTTTCTTATAAAATTAGTCGGATTAAATCCATCTTTTAACCATACTCTTTGTATTGATTTTTGTAAACTAAGATGCTTATTTTCAAAAAAGTGAATTATTTGTTTTTCCCTATTTTTGAAAAATGTAATTGACACGTAAACCCCCAAGCCTACTGGAATATAATAATATGCAAGAAGATGGAGGCGAAATCATGGCAGTTGTAAAAGCAAATAACTCAGATATCGATTTAATGGCCAGATTGCTTCGAGCCGAAGCTGAAGGCGAAGGAATTAGAGGCATGCAGCTGGTGGGAAATGTAGGGGTTAATCGGGTTAGAGCAAATTGTTCGGACTTTAAAAACATTCGGACCATTCCTCAAATGGTGTATCAAGAACACGCCTTTGAAGCTGTACAGCACGGTTATTTTTACCAAAGAGCAAGAGAAAAGGAAAAGAGGCTGGCGAGGCGGAGTATTGCGGGAGAACGGTATTGGCCTGCAAAATTCAGCTTATGGTATTTCAGGCCGCCTGGAGACTGCCCTCCTACATGGTATAATCAGCCGCTCGTAGCGCGCTACAAGCTGCATTGTTTTTATCAGCCTAGAGCTGGTGAATGTGATAATATTTATAACACGTTTTAGTACAAAAAAATCCTCGTCATCAAACGAGGATTTTTTGTTCATTATAATGGAAGTAAGTCTGCTTTTTCTTTTGCCTTCAAATTTTCGATCATTACTACCCATTTTTGAGGTTTGTTTGAAAGCACAGTATAATACCGTTTTAAAAAGCTTACGATAAGATCTGTCTCTACGTCACTTCTTTCTGTCATTGGAAGAAATCCTAGATCGAGTCCTGTGACAGCTTCACCATCATTGTTCCAAGATGGATGAACATAAGTAAAATCCAGACGTTTGTATCCTAGGTGACTTAATACCTCGCGGCGCACAAAAGGGTCCATAGGCTTAACACCGCCAAACTCGTAGTTTTCTACTTGATAAGGATCATAGATTTCGGCAAACATCCCAGCTAAGGTTTTTCCGTTTTCTGCTGCTAATGTTTGAAGGTCTGCCAGTCGCTTTTGAGCCAAAAATGGTCCAATGCCCAGGCCATGCTGTCCAATAATCGTAAAATCAGTCATAGCAACATTAAAATCCTCATCGTAACGGTATTCTGTTGCACCCACAACCTCTCCATTGTGAACAGCAGCTAAAACACGAATACCCGAATCTTCAAGCGGTTCTTTCCAAAGATAAATTCTAGTACTTCCTCAGGAGGGAATACTTATTGCATTCATTCATGCATTGACTTGAACAACGGATTTGGTAATGCTATTTATTCTTTAATATTCCATACTTCCCCATTCCTATTTTTTAAAAGGATTTTTCCATTCCATTAACGTGCCATAATTGCACGATTCCTCGTCCTCTAAATAATTGGGTACAACTCGGACAGGCGTTCTTCCGCATCGAAGCAGAAATGAGAGAACTGGATCTTTTACATTTCCCTCTACCACACGTTCAAGATATTGCTCTGGCGACCATTTATCTGAATGCTGCTGATAACCAGGCATCCTTCCCCCGCCAAGGAGTCTATCCAAACCTTTGTGTACAACCACATCATACATGGAAAACATCAGCCATTTTCCAAGTCCTAACTTTCTGTATGCGGGACGAACACCAATATCAACGACATAAAGAGTATTTCCATTTGGACCATGATTGCGGATATACCCATTGTCGGTGATCTCTTCCCATGTATGTTCAGGGTGATCTGGATCAAACTGTACAAGCAGTCCTGTCATTGAACCCGCGACTTCCCCATTTATTTCAATGCACAGTGCTCCCTCTGGAAAGAGCGTGATATGGTTTTTCAGCTGTTCTTCATTCCACCAAAGCTCAGGTGGAAATGGAGGAGGAAAGCTCTCTTGCTGAATGAGGATTAATGCATCAAAATCCTTTTCCGTGTAGTTTCGAACGACTGCTTTTACAGGCTTGTCACTATCAAAAACAAAAAATTCTTTAAAATACAAGTGAACTCCTCCTTATAGCAGAGTCCGATCCCCCTGCTTCGCTTCCCAATCAGGGTATAAATCTGTGCGGCGATCACGCCATGTTGTAACTGAACCGCTCGCACGAACTTTATAAAGAAGCTCAAGATCAAGATCTGCCGTAACAATCATAGGCTGATTGATTTCACCTTCAGCCGCTAACCCTTTTGGAGGAAAAGGTACATCATTCGGCGTAATCACAGCAGCTTGACCAAAGTTTCCTCTCATAAAGTCAACAGTTGGAAGAGATCCAACAGTACCAGTTGTTACAACATATACTTGATTTTCAATTGCCCGGGCATGACTTGTATAACGAACCCGATGAAAACCGTGACGATCATCGGTACATGACGGACAAAAAATAACATCTGCCCCCTTTGCTTTTGCAATACGGACGATTTCGGGGAACTCGATGTCATAGCAAGTCAGCATGGCAATTGTTCCTTTTTCTGTTTCAAATACTTCAAGATCATCTCCAGGCGTCATATTCCACTCATAAACTTCAGTCGGTGTAATGTGAAGCTTTGCCTGTTCAGCCACTCTTCCATCCGGATAAAATAAGTGAGCAACATTATACAGGCGATCTTCTCTTTTAATAACATGTGTACCGCCAATAATATGCATGCCTGTTTTTTTTGCAAGATTCATAAATAATTCCCGATACTGATCTGTAAAATCAGGCAAATCGTTTATAGTTAAAGCATTTCCCTCTGCATCTCCTATGGACATAAGCTGAGTTGTAAAAAACTCAGGGAAAAGCACAAAATCAGATCCGAATTCTTCTGCTGTTTTCATATAATGCTCCACTTGATCTGCAAATTCTCCAAAGGAATTTATTGTATGAAGATCATATTGAACAGCTGATACTCTAAGTTGCATAAAACCCCTCTCTTTCTCTTACCTTGATAATAATATTATTAGATAAATAAGCGCATTTAACAAGTACGAACTTTTATGATAGATAGTGATAAAAAGTATACTGTATGAGATTTTTCATATGAGGAGAAAATAATGAAAAATACATATTGCCGAGGGAACTATGTTTGGAAAAAGAGAATTCAATAAAAAGAAGCTTTTTATTTACGTTGCTCTTAACTTAGTCATGATAGCACTTCTGCTCGCTGAAACATTTCTTCACATGAACATCCCTGTGTTCTTCCTATTCATCTTGTTTGTATTATTAAGTGTCTGCATCTATCTTCTGTTTGAATTCATAATTTCCATTCCGAAAACAGAGGAGAGTCTGCAAAGCATCTTTACTGGATCTGGCCTTCTTATTAGTTTAATCATCACAACCTACGCAAACCTCTATCTGCAAGTTTACAGAATGAAGGGTGAGAAAGCATTTAAATTTTCGGGAGAAGAGCTTTCAGGAAATGACTTTATGTACTATAGTATTACAACGTTCACAACGACAGGATTTGGGGATATTACTTCTATTGGAATGTTATCCAATATAATTGCAGCGTCTGAAATGCTGACTGGATTTATTATCAGTACTTTATTTATGGCTCTCCTAACATCTAAACTAGTCAAAAATTTAAAATAAACCTGGATTCACGTATCCAGGTCTAATCCTATGCGGTGATAAGCGGAAGTGATAACGAGAAACAGGTAGATTGCTCGTCTGACGAACATTCGATCGTCCCTTGATGGCTTTCGACAATTTTTCTGCAGACGTAAAGGCCGATTCCAGTGCCTAATTCTTTCGTCGTAAAAAATGGTTCAAAAATCGTTTCGATTTGTTTAGGAGGTATGATTGGTCCGTTGTTTGAAATATGTATATGTACATCGTTTTCAATGACTTCAATTTCAATCGTGATGATTCTATTCGTTTCAACCTTTTGAAGTGCATCTATTGAATTGAGTAAAAGATTTAAAAATACCTGCCTCAGTTCATCCTTGCTGGCGAAAACACGGGTTTCTCTTTGAGAGATCGGTTCGATTTTCACACTGCCATCCAGAAGACTAGGATACATAAATGAAAGGACCTCATCTAATAATTCATTCAGATCAAAAACTTCCCGCTTACTCTCAATGGTCTCTTTTTTGGAAGCATGGAGAAATTGGGAAACCCGAAAATTCAGCTGGTCCACTTCATGACTGATGATATCCAAATACTTTAGATCAGGATGATCATTCTGCATAAGCTTGATAAATCCTTTTACCGATGTCAGCGGATTTCTGAATTCATGCACGAAGCTTGAAGACATCTGTCCCAGTATAGTCAGTCTCTCTTTGTGACTTTGGTCAATGAAAGAGATTTTCTCCTGCAGAATTTCTTCTTTGACCTCAGTGTACTTTTTTACGGCAAAATAAGAAAATTGATCAAATAAGACATTTATTTCTTCAATATACGGCTGAAGTTCATGCGAAAGAATACCTGAGCTGACGATATACCGAATGACTTCACGCCTTCCAAGGTTCACATTATTAATAAAATCTCCAAGATTCACATTGGCTTCTACTCTTTCTAAAGCTACTTTACTTGCAAGAAAATCTATTTCATCTGAACTTAAAGGGTTTTGGATTGTTTTCTTTACAAGTTCATACATCCTCATCCCATTTTTCTCTACTTCTTCCTTATGAAGATCATCCTCTGAAATTGTTACTTTCTGCCGCCAATCGGCAATAAAGGTAGAGATGTTTTCATCTAAAAATCGAATTAATTCTTTTGAAGCCGGCATATGTAAAAGCACCCCTATTTCTTGCAAATAAATCTTATGTATCTATCTAAATCTTAAGTAAAGGACATCGAAATGGGTTTTAAGAATGAAAATTGCTGCAATACTATACAATTTACATTCTATCACAATATGAATTATTACGGTATTTCACATGTAAATTTGATACAATGGAAATTACCAAAGGATGTGTATTCCATTTATGTCAAAAAATACTGCAATAACAAAATCATGGTTACTCTTGTTAAAAATTTCCCTTATTTTAGTAGGCATCAGCAGCATTGCGGCATTGCCTTCTTTGGTATTTACCGAGATGGAAGGTTTTCCGGAAGAATTTGGACTATTTCCTGTAGCATATTTCAAATCCCTTTTTCAAATCGTCTGTCAGATTATCTCCCCATTTGACTTAACATTCATGAGCAGAGGCGGTGAAATGAGCTTATTTCCATTTATCCTTGAAGCCTATTTTTATTCCATCTGCATCTTGTTCTGTGCGTTTAGTCTTGCACTAATGGCTGCATTTTGCTGTTCCATTTTATACATACTTTCTCCCTCTCCGATGAGAAAAATCTTTCGAGGTATTTTGATGTTTTTTGAATCAATCCCAGATGTTATCTTAATTTTAGCCCTGCAATATGGTGTTATCTCAATCTTTAAAGAAACAGGATATAAAATGCTGCAAATTTATGGTCTAGAAGATAAGGTTTATCTTTTTCCTATTTTATGTCTCAGTGTAGTTCCTGCGGCCATGATGATTCGCTCTCTTATCAATATTTTAGAAGAGGAGCACGAGAAATTATATGTTGAGTTTGCAAAAGCAAAAGGAATTTCTTCTTTCCAGATTCTCATTAAGCATGTGCTGCGTAATGTAGTCCTCTCTATGCACCAGCACATGTCCGCCATTTATTGGTTTATGCTGTCAAGCCTTGTGGTCGTCGAATTTCTGTTTCAGATGGAGGGCATCACACGATTTATTTATGCGTACAAAGAACAAACTGTTATTGCAATAGGTATTTTGCTTATTCTAATTCCATTCGGCTTCATCATGTGGCTTTCTAAAACATGTTATTCCTTGGTCATAAGAGGCAGCTCCTATGAATAAAAAAAAGATTCTATTTGTCATTGTCCCTTGTATTCTTATTGCATTGCTGCTTCTTGCAAGTTTTGTATATGAGTTTGGATTTAAAAACCAGGTGAAACCAGAGATGATTAAATATGATGAGAATGGTGAATTAGCAGGCAGAGCCCCATTTCCGCCTTCTCTGCTGCAGCCGTTTGGCACCGACAGAAATGCAAATGATTTAGGTCTTCGATTATTGGAGGGAGCGAAATATACCATCTTATTTGCTTTAGGAGCTGCCATTCTCAGAATAGTGGCTGGAGTATTCGCTGGATCTTTCTTTACATTTTTACCGAGAACCCTGCAATCCATGGCGAAGCCCTTTTTTATTCCCTATCAATATATCCCTTCCTTCATCTTGGTTCTTGTCCTGATTTGGCCAATGGAACTAATAAAGAATGATATTGGGTACACACCAATGATTATCTATCAGTTTTTCGTCATTGTTTTAGTCGGAATTGTTCCGGTTATGCTGCTTATGTCCAGTGAAATCCAGCAAACTCTTAAGGAGCCATACATACAAGTTTCCTATCATTTAGGAGCAAGCAATAAACATATTATGTTCAAACATATATTGCCTGTATTAAGAAAAAGAATTTTTATTCTCTTTTTTCAGCAAATCATTCAGGTGCTGCTGCTGTTAATCTATTTAGGCGTCTTCGAACTCTTTATTGGCGGAGATAAACCAGGCGGGATTTTTGGAGATGAAGAAAGCAGCAGATCCTTGTCACAATCTGGTGAATGGGCTGGCATGATTGGGCAAAGCAAGTTTGATTTGATGACAGCACCTTGGATTGTGTTAGGACCGGGAGTTGCCTTTATTTTATTGATATTTCTGTTGAATATCGTGTTAAATTATTTGCTTTATCATGAAAAATAGATCCTTCTTCAGTGGAGGATCTATTTTATTACGGCTATTTAACCTTATACTCGCAAATAAGCCCTACCTATATATATCCCCTGCAAGATTCCGCAGCTCGATTTCATTGATCACTTCATAACCATTCTCTCTTTTTCGTAACATTCCTTTTTTGCATAGCATATCGAGTGAGCGCAAAAGATGACGATAGCTCGTGCCCAGCAATTCGGCCAGATACGTTAGGTTTTCTTTAAAAATGATACGTTCCGCTTTTACGCCAGTTGCCAAAATATAACTTGAAAGCCGATGCTCAAGCGGATAGTACAAATTGATGGAGCTATTTTTTGAAAGCATGTTCAGTTTTTCGGATAATGCTTTACCCATAAAGGTTAAAAACACTGAATCCTGAAGCAAGTATTCCCGAACGGCAGGAATATAGATACCCACGCAATAAGTATCATCTATAGCTTGAACACTCGAAGCAGCTCCATGAGTCTGGAAAAGTTCAACATCACCAAGAACTTTAAATCCCTCATAAAAAGATAAAAGCAGTGATTTGCCATTACTCAGTGTTGTATATACCTTAGCTCTTCCTTCCACAAAAAAATAGAGATAATTCATCTCCTCGCCTTCTCTGCATAAATGCTCATTTTTCGTAAAGAGGAAAAGCTCCATCCAATTTTTCATGTCTGCAGTAAAATAATCCTCAATCTTATTTAAAGAAAGATAGTTATTAAGTTTTTGCTCGTTATTTATTTTTTTCATGAAAACCTCGTTTGATATGACATATGTCATCATTATACCCTTTCTATATATGGATAATGAAATAAGACATTTGTAAAAGGAGTGAGCATTTTTGTACAACCTGGTTTCAGCTGCTGTCGGCGCCATTATTGCAATCATGATTGTATTTAATGGGGCGCTATCAAATGGTATCGGTAATTATACATCAAGCGTTATCATTCATCTCGTTGGACTTCTTGCAATTGCGTTTGTGATTTTATTCATTAAAAAGCCTTTACAGTTCCAAAAAGGACTCCCCCTCTATTTGTATAGTGCAGGAGCAATTGGAGTTCTGACCGTTCTCTTTTCAAACATAAGCTTCATATCCCTTGGAGTATCCGTCACGATTGCACTTGGACTGCTCGGACAATCTCTTGCGGCGATTATCATTGATCATTACGGACTGATGGGAATGAAGGTCGTAAAATTCAATAAAACAAAATCCATTGGTTTAGCATTCATTTTGTTAGGCAGCGCAGTTATGACATTATTCTAGGAGGAGTTAATATGGCGGTTTATCTGATCATCTCTATTTTAGCTGGCGTATCTATTGTTATCGCAAGAATCATCAATTCAAACCTGG
This sequence comes from Bacillus sp. UMB0893, assembly GCF_002858905.1. Lineage (NCBI taxonomy): Bacteria > Bacillati > Bacillota > Bacilli > Caryophanales > Bacillaceae > Bacillus > Bacillus sp. UMB0893. Next base: position 281,297 of record NZ_PKLB01000002.1, read on the forward strand.
CAGAAAAAATTGGCTTGCTTGAAGGCACGCTCATCAATTTTGTAACCGGACTGCTCTTATCGTGCATCTTTCTTTTTTTCAGCAGCGAGGCTATCACTTTTTCTTCAGCATGGCTTGATGTACCGGTATGGGCCTATTTAGGAGGAGCTGCAGGGGTTATTGTGATTTTGATGTCAAGCTTCCTAACACCGAAAGTTTCTGCCTTTTATTTAACGTTATTCATCTTTATTGGACAGCTGTTTGCCGGAATCGTAATCGATTTCATTACATTAGGAGAATTATCAATGGGGAAAATAATTGGAGGCTTGCTTGTATTATTTGGATTAGTCTTCAATTTAACGATTGACCGCAAAGAAGAAATGAATGCTTCTGCAGTAAAAAAAGAGCTGGGGTCTGCCTAAGATCCCAGCTTCTCCAGCTTATAAACGCTTCTGTCTTTCACAATAGGCTCAATTTCTGATCGGTATGTTTGGTAATGAGCAGATTGAATATGGTTATGTAATGCCTCTTCATCTGTCCATGTCTCATATAATACATAGACATCTTCATCTTCTAAAGAACGGTGCAGGACATATTGAATACAGCCATTCTCTTCTCTTGATGATTTAGCGACCTTACTTAATGATCGGAAAAGCTCCCCGCCTTTTTCCTCGTTCGCTTGAAGCAGCCGTAATTGTAATTGCAGGCATCTACCATTCCATTTTTTGTAACTTCCTCTTTTATTACTTTTCCAAATTATCTTGACTTCTCTTCACTAAGGCTACGAGACCCCTAATCGTGAGAAGAGTAAAACTGATACTTGCGAACGTATGAAAAACAGACCACTTTTTCCATTTAAACAAGCGAGTGTTTTTTTCAAAATACCATTGTGTCAATGACATTGGCACACTCCAAGTTAAACTTTTCAATAATATCATCGGTAATTTATCCCTATATGATTGGCGAACCCAAACAACACTAAGCAATGGAAAAAACACCAAATCATATAGAATATTCGTTTTGAAAATCTTAGGAAAAGGACGAACAGGATATGCTACTCGCTTCGTATTCACCACATACGCATCAATTACCGTCGATAAAATTCCTTTTGCAAAAAAGACAATAAGCATCTCCTTTATATTTGGCTTGCGGATCACAAAAGGAAACAGGATGGCATTAAGTGCAAACAGCCACCTAATCATAGTTTTTTCCATTTTCAACAACATCCTTATCATTTTTCTGATAGTATCTGCACTATTCAATAAAAATAATACGGATCTTTGAAGGAACCTAGTTATATAACCTGCATACTCTAATGATGACTATGATTAGGAGGTCATTTCATGTATTATTACTCGCCATATTCATACCAGCGATACCCTGAGCCAATTATGCAACAGTTAAAAAAGTCCACATTATCTGCCGTTTTGCCCTTTGTCCAGCATGGTTTAAAAGAAGCGCACTTCACTTCATATGAACATGCTTTAATGGAAGTTGCCGCCATGTCCTTTCTGCTCGGAAAAGGTTACGATTACAACGCCGCTTATCAATTGGTCGAGGCTTGGGAAGTTAATGAATCGTTTTAATGTGAAGGCTAGGTAAACTAGCCTTTATTTTATCTCTTGCCATCTCCCAAATATATTGGATTGATTTCTTCTTCGAAAATGAAATCTTCTGATTTTTTTACATAAAATGCTTTTGCAGATTGCCTAGAACTGACTACTTTATGAACCTGCTCATCGATAAAATGCAAGGCGGCTCCATCATCAAGAGCGTAGCCATTCTTTATTTTCCCGGACAAAATATGATCGTGGAAAGCAGGTCTGCGTTTTTCTTCTCCGTCATAATGCGGACAGCAGCTGCCATTTAAAATGCCAAGTCCATTTAATTTGTACAGCGGAGCATTCATTGGATCTGTCAGCCCTTCTTCAAACCAGCAAATCGCACCTGCACTCAGTCCTGCAAGAATGATCCCGTTCTCATAGGCCTTTTTAAAAAGCAGGTCCAAGCCCCATTCTTTCCATAAAACTAGCAGGTTTCTCGTACTTCCGCCGCCTACATATAAAATATCCTGTGACAGCACAAAGTCCTCCAAATCCTTAAAATGAGGATCAAATAATGCTAAATGATCAGGAACACAAGGCAGTGAATGAAAGCCATCATAAAACCGCTCAATATATTGAGTTTGATCACCGCTTGCCGTTGCCACAAAACAAATTTTCGGAAGATCCTTCATACTTTGTTTCAATATGTATTCATCAAGCAAAGGATTTTCAGGCTCCATCGAAAAACCTCCGCCGCCCATCGCAATTATCTGCCTCACTCACACCATCTCCTCTTGTTAATTCAAAACCTCCCTCAGCAACAAGCCCAGGGAAATGCCGAGCAGCATGGATGTCAAAGTCCCAAGAAGAAAATACTCAGCCCAATTGCGATCATCCATCTGTTTAAAACGGGCAATCGACTTAGCCGTCACAATAAACGCTATGGCAGGATATGCACTATAAAAAGTCAAAATAATCACAAGCAGCCTCTCGATGTATCCAATCAGCTTTCCGCGTGAAAGATCATGCTTATTGAATGTAAAATAATTGTACTCTTCAATCAGCCCGCCGGCAGAATTCATCTGCTCCTCTCTTCTCTCATTCTTAAACGCATATCTTCCCTCAAACGAAAGCAGCTGAGTCGGCAGCGTCCCAAGCAAAATGCGGATAATATGACCGCTCACACTTGTCACCAGAATCACAATGATGAAAATAAAAAGAACAGAATTGAATACACTTAAAGAAGAATTCTCTGTTAATAGCGCAATTCCCTTTTCCAGCAGTCGATTAATCGGAAGCATGAAGAACAAATGACAAGCTAAAATAATCATGACTAAATGAAGAAACTGATCCGTTATGAAATAAAGCAGCTTCTTCATGTTTTGCTGGTCTGTTGTCTTGTCCAGCAGTTTTATTTTTAGAAAGTCGATTATAAAATGAGTACCTAACAAGAACAGAATTGGCAGCACAACGTATTGCAGGGGATTAACAAAATCAAATGACAGACCCCAAAACAGGATAGTTACTGGCAATAGCACAATAAAGTGATGCAGCATATGCTTTTTCAAATTCTTTAGCTTTTCTCTCACCATCTCATCCGATTGGAGAAAAAAATCAGCGATTAAATGAGCCAGAATGAGACTTAATAAAATCATAGGTTCCCCTTTCGTTACTCTTTTGGATATATTTCGTTGATATGCTGCTGTAAATGGGTTCGGATTGAGTTTTGAAGTGAATCATGATTGGAACTAGAATCTGGGAAAGCTTTTACTTGCATGGATTGCATGACACTAATTAAATTGTTGAAAATCATTAATAATTCCTCGCCGCTGCCTTTTTTGAAATGACTTGAAATGGTGGATGGTGATTTTTCCAGGAAACTGGCGACTTTTCTTTGCTGGTTGAAAATCTCAAATAAGGAAAAAACGAACCTCTGTATGTCTGTTTGTTCATTGATAAGTTTTTTCTGCAAAATCAACAGAGAATTAATTAACATTTGAAATTCAGCTTGTTTTTCATTTAAATGAAACCTGAATTGGGCTCTGTTGGCTGCCTCACTTTTCAAAGTTTCATTGGCTTCGCGAGCCTGTTTGATAATAGGATGAATCCAGGCCTCGATATCAATATCCTTCAGCTCTTTGTTTATCTCTCCGTAAGATAGTCCGAAATATGGCGGATTGTTTGGAAATTTCCAGATGATACTGATGAAATGAGCGATTGTATAGGCAGCAGAATATCCATCAGCAATCAAGATGATTTCATCTCCCCTGCGGTGTTTGACGATAAGATCATCGGTTGTCCATGTCTTTATCCATTTTACCATTTTTTCTAAATAGGCAGAAAGTTCTTCTCCAATTCCTTCCTGGGAGGAGTTTTGGATGTCCATGATGAAGATTGATGCTGGGTGTTGGGGCATGTGGGGTACCTCCTGAAAGTTCGATTATATAAGCTAATATAGCAGGAGTTCGATTGTATGGTCAAACTTTTAGATTGTTCTATTATATAAAGAACCATGAAATACATTAATTCTTGAAATTAGTCTTATTTGTCGAATAATAACACTACCAATGAACGTTTTTAAGAACTATAATTGATTTTATAAAGAACGAATAGGATGGATTCATTTATTTTACTTAATGATGTTTGCTCTGTTTGTTCTTTATAAAGAATTTTATTACAGAAAAGAGGACCAAGTATGAGTGATAAACATGGGATAACTGTTTCTCGTCCAATGGTTTTGAGTCATCAAACGGTTCGATTTGAGACTGCTCAGAGTTGGAATCCCGGCAGAGGAAATCGAGATCATCCTGGGACAGGAAATGATGGTATTAACTTTCCACCGGGGAATCCAAATCCCCCTGGTGGCGCGGGAACTCCGGGTAAAGGTCATGGTAAAAAGTAACAAAATGAAATCAGAAAAGGCAAGTTTTATCTTGGCCTTTTCTATTTTTAATCCAAGGAGCTGCTTATGAAAGACTTAAACGTTAGAATCGGAGATCACTATATAAAGTTTGTATGGATAGAAGAGAAAATATTTAATCTGTTAACAAAACAATTTACTCCTTTTAATGGAAATCCTTTTTTAGACATGACGATAACAATTCATAAAGGATCTGAACTGCCTTTTACAAGTTATGACGTCTACATACAAAACCACTCAAATATAATTGAATTTATAAGAGCGGATTACAAAATTAATGTTGATTATGCATACAAATCAGCCCAAATATTAGCTCACAGCGATTTAGCTTTGAAACATGCCATAATGAATCTTTACAGCTCTTTTATCGTTTATAAAAACTGGGGCATACTTCTACACTCATCTTGTGTCCTTGAAAATGACGGGGCTCACATCTTTACAGGACATTCCGGTGCAGGAAAATCAACAGCAGCCAAACTATCAGCTCCCCGCCCTCTTTTGTCAGATGAGGCAACCATTATAAAAATTGATAAAGACAGAATTCTAGCCTATGACTCACCATTCAGAAGCGAATTGTATGGACACGCTCCTGTTTCTAATATTAAACTGCTGAGCATTGACCTTCTCCATCAATCTCTTTCAATAAAAAGAAACCGGGTTGATAAATCATCTGCCCTTTTAGCACTATTTGATAAAGTATTCTATTGGCCCAGCAATAAAGAAGAAACGAAAAGAATTCTAACCATGCTGCGATTTCTTGTAGAACAAGTTGACATCTATGATCTTTATTTTCAAAAGAATAATCAATTTTGGGAGATGATTTCATGACAACACATTATAAACAAGCACCGGATTGCGAGACAGTAGAAGTCGATGGCGAATGGATGATTCTGCACTCCGAACAATTCACCATTACGAAGTTAAATGAAACTGGCGGATTCTGCTGGTCATTGCTAAAAGAAGCACTCACAATTGACGAACTGGTTCTGTCTTATGAAAATCAGTATAAGAAGAACAATCATAAAACAAAAAATGAGCTTCAGGGCTTTCTTTCAGAACTAGTAGAATGCGGACTGATTGAACATGCAGTTTGACCAGAAAACAATTAATCTCTTGAAAGCGACAATTGAAAAGCATGGATGGATAGACCTTCCTGCTGAAGGCTTCAGCATGTATCCCTTTATTCAGAAAGGTGAGATTTGCAGATTTACGAAATTTAATGATAACGCATTAAAAAAAGGTGATATCCTTCTTTTTCACACAAAATTAGGGCAGTTGATTGCTCACCGATTCTACCGAGTGGATAAAGGTCAGCTCTTACTTAAAGGCGATACAAACGAATGCCTGGATGAGCCAGTACTGCCTTCTCAAGTTATAGGATACTTGGAGTCTGTTCAAAAGCAAAAACAAATGATGAGTATGCATAAGCCTTTTGCTTCCCTGCTTAGTAAAGTAATTGTTGGTTTCCCTTTTTCAGCACGGCTTTTTCGGTATTATTTAAGAAGAAAACTTGGGGATCTCTCATGATTATTAAGAAATTAATTACTTTCAAAAACATGTTTTTAATAGAAGATATTCATAGAACATATACTCTGCTAGGGCCTTATCTATTAAAGTATAAAAAATCCTATGCATGTCTTTTTTTGATTATGTTCGCTCAAATCTTTCTTACAATCGGTTTTGCATGGTTTTTCGGAACCATTACAGATGCTGCTGTTCAAAACGAGGCAGAAAAACTTAAATGGCTCGTGCCGATTGGCATCAGCTTAATAGGTGTAAGCCTAGCAGCTTCCTATTTTTATACTTATCTAGAGTCCAAGACAATCAATACAGTTAAGCTTGAACTTAAAGAACTATTATTAAAACACATTCTCCTTCTGCCTGTAAAAAAAACATCAAGCATGCGAACAGGAGACCTTATGACTCATTTCACAAACGATGTCAACTGTATCGAAGGAGTCATCGGGAGCAACCTGCTGTACCTCATTCAGCTCCCTTTAACATTTACGGCTGTTTCTATTTACATGTTTATGATCAACTGGCAGTTAGCTTTTATAGGATTCACCGTTATTCCACTGGCTATTGTTATCGGAGCTGTTTTTGGCATCCTTCTCCGAAACAGCAGCAGAAAAATGTTTACTCAAATCAGTGACATAAACAGTACTCTTAATGAAATCTTTCAGGGGTTATCCGTTATTCGATCTTTTCTATTAGAGAAAAAGATGTCTCTAAAGCAAAACACCCAAAACCAGGAACTCTTTGAATTAGAAATGAAAAATACGAAGCTTCGCGGCTTTTTTTATATTGGCGGAGAAGCCATTACTTCCATCACTTATATAACTGGACTTTGCCTAGGTGCTTATTTTGTTTCTAAATCAATGATTACAGTTGGTTCGCTGCTCACCTTCGTTACTCTGATGCATCATCTGATCTCCCCGCTTACTGGTTTAGCAGGAATTTGGGGCAGCTTCCAAAGTTCAGCAACAGCAGTTGAAAGACTTTCAAGCATATTAAACGAGACTACTGAAGTAGAAAACCTGCCAGAATATGTTTCAGCTAAGTCAATCAAAGGATCTTTACAACTAAAAAACGTTCATTTTAGCTACGAGCAGCAAAAAAAGGCAATAGAAAACTTCACAATAGACATACCTGAAGGAAAAACAGTTGCGATTGTCGGTCCAAGCGGTGCAGGAAAATCAACACTCTTTCACCTCATCCAAGGGTTCTATAAGCCAGAAAGTGGAATGATCATGCTGGATCACACTCCAGCAGAACACCTTCCGCCCTTTGTGGTAAGAAGTTCTTTCGCATTTGTTGCGCAAGAAACATTCCTTTTCTCTGGAACAATCAAAGATAACCTTCTGCTCGCTAAGCCAAGTATTTCAAATTCAGAACTCGTCACTGCAGCAAAACAAGCAAATATCCATGATTTTATCATGACATTGCCAAATCAATATGACACGCAAGTCGGAGAAAGAGGCGTCCGCCTTTCAGGAGGGCAGAAACAAAGACTTTCTATCGCACGAGCCATCCTGAAAAATGCACCTATTCTGTTATTAGATGAAGCAACCTCTGCTTTGGACAGTGAGAGTGAACAATTTGTCAAAGTAGCATTAGCCGCAATCAAAAACAAAACGACACTCATTATCGCCCATCGATTATCAACGATTCAGGATGCAGACCTAATTGTTGTTATGGATGAGGGAAAAATTGTTCAGATGGGGAGACATGAGGAGTTGATTACTCAAGATGGTCTATATAGGAAATTATCACACCTGCAATTTAAAGCAAAAGAAAAGCTACCTTCATTACAAGCAATCTCTCAATAAGGGGTGGATGAAAGATGATCATACACTTTTTACAATCATTATATAATCAAACTAAATTACCAAAAAAAGAAAGCGATTATCAAATTTTAATAGAAGACATCCATCACTTTTCAATTGAACCTCAAGTTTATCATCTATTAAAACAACATGACCGTCTGAATGAAACACCTGCTTTTTTCACTGACTACTTAAAGAAAGCAACAGATCAAATCTTGCTTCAAAACCTTTTTATTAAAGTGCAAATGGAAAAGATATTAAAATTATTTGAAACTCAAAAAATAGACACCATCCCTTTAAAAGGTGTCTATTTTGCGGAAAAATACTTTGGACATATCGCTGCAAGATCTACTTCTGATATTGACTTACTGATCCATCAAAAAGACAGACAAACGGTTGATGGAATACTAAGAAACCGAGGATTTATCTATGAAGATGAGGGTCCTAAAGATCACTTTCACTGCATCTACAGATTGGATTTTCCTGGTTCCTCCATTCCATTAAGAGTCGAAATACATTGGAACCTATTAAAAGAAAATACCTCAGATCTGGACATTATTGAGTTTTGGAATGATGCGGTTCCTATAATGGCTTATCAGCATATTAAAGAACTCTCCCACCAGCAAGCTTTTTATATGATTGTGCTTCATGCATGGCGTCATAATTTAGATTCACTGAGGCATTTTATTGATGTGATTCAAACGGTGTACGTTTTAGCTAACAAGATTTGCTTTGAATCTCTGTTTATACAAGCAAAAAAAGATAAAACTTTGAAAAGAGTTCAGAGAACGTTGAGAATCGTTTATAGGGTATTTGGTGAAATAAAATATCCAGAACAACTATCGGTACCAAAGAATTACGGTAAATGGTGGGAATATAAGAAGATTAGGGATCGGGAGTATCGGAGTTTGAGGGTTTATTTGGATTTTTTCGACTTTGAATATCTTAGTTATGAAAATGGAAAACATAGATTTAGAACTGTTAAAGAGTTTTATACCAAAAGAATTCACTCCCTTTCACCAAGTGAGTGAGATAAATTTATATTTTTTTGACAGTAAGGTTCAGAGGAATATTTGTAGATGATTTGATTAATAATGAGTTTGAATTTAATAAGGTGATAGCAGGATAAACGATTTCATTAGACGATGACAAACATATTACATACAATTCTGATGAACCAAGATTATGATTAACGGTAGCTGAAAACCCATTACCATCAGGCAGTAAAGAAATGGCTGATTTATACGTGTCGTCCACATCATATCCTATATAGATACCAGCTTCTCCTGGTGGGAGATTGATATTATTGTAGCTGTTGTTTGCAGAAATAAAATTAATTATCGGTCTTGGGTTATTGTAATAATTGGGAGATAACGAGTTTGAACCTGTATAATGCACTTTTGAATTTTTCATGAAAAAGGTGAACACTGACCATACAGTTGGTTTATCGTGGTGGATGAAGTAAGAAAAAGAAGAATTTGAAATAGTAATCCAACAATCAACAATTTTGATCAAACCATTAGGCTGGTTAAAGTCTGTAGCAAATAGATATGTCAGTGAGTTTGAAATGATTTCACATTTATCTAGAAATGTTTGTGCTGGAAATCCCTGAGTATTTATATTTCCAACTTTAACAATTGTATCAGTAAGTTTTGAATTGATTATATGCATTTCTCGATCTTTCGTCCCAAACACTAAATTTGTAAGAGTGCAATTTAAGAATTCGCAGTCGTTAATTTTAACCTTCTCACTAACTGTAGTACCATTAACCGTTTGAACAGTCATTCTTAAATTATTAAATATACAATTTTTGTACTTGTATACACGCAACAGAAAATCTCTAGGAACAGCTGAGTCAATGATACAATCTTCTATCACATTAGCAGTAATCGAAGGGGTTCCAGAAACATTTGTAAACTTTAATCGGTTATTTCTAAAGACATTATTTACAATATTAGTACCCATATTTACATTAGTCACGTCTATAAGATTGTTATCTGTAAAATTCACTTGGTAAGAAGTGTTTCCGAAAAATGACAGGTTGCCGCCTGTAAAACTATTTCCTTTAATGTTTACAAACGCATTTCCAAAGTTTGAGCTCATAAGACCTATATTGGTTGTACAATTATATATTACATTTCCTTTAATATTTGCGAACAGTAAACTATACAAATTAATCCCAATCCCGTCCATATTGTAAATATGGTTGTTTTCAATTTGTATCGAATAACAGCCTGCTAAAATGCCATGATTGCTTCCATAAATTAAATTATTTCTAATAATACAATTATCCCCGTATGAGTCTTCCTGATTAATTCCATATCTTGTAGGATCACTAAAGATGGGTTTTCCATCCAAGAAACTGTTGGTGCCCTTCCCATTATCTCGTATTGTGTTGTGCTGAACAATATTGTAACTGCCTCCAAGAGAGATTCCTCCACGATGTCCGTTAAAGATTTCGTTGTATTCAACAATGTTATGATGTGGAATTAAACCAAATTTAAGGGTAATTTGCATGTTTTTAAGAGGATTGGTTTCATTAAAAAAGACAAATCTCATTTTAGCGGCACCAAGTGGTATTGAGATGTCATTGTATATCTTTCTTTTTTTCAAAACGCCAATAAAAGAATTGTCTGATCTGTAAAAAAAGACATCTACATCTTTTGTTGTTAAAGCAGTCAATCTCGTATATCCAGCTCCAGCTATAAGGAACGATGAAAATGTTGCATCAATTGGTATAGTGATAAAAGAAGAGGCTAAAGTGTTCGAGGAAGAAATCGGTTGTCCAGAGGTATAGTCTAAGTTATTTAAAGTTAGGCCTAGATTAAATTCCGCTAGTTCTCTTATAGATGAACTTGTAAATGTAACATTGTCCCCCATATAATCTCTTACAATACAGTTTTTAATTGAACAATATCTTGTGCTCTTCGTAAAGACCACACCATATGTGTGTTCCATACGCCGCTCCTGAGCAGCATTTGAGAAGCTTCTATCATCTCTGCAGCCAATGATAGTTCCTCCAGTCAAATGGGCATCACTAACATTGTCGAATTCGATACTATTACCTTTAAAATTATAGTAATCAGAAGTTGTTCTTGTATCAAAGGGAGATTTTCTATCTGAATCGTAAATAACCTTTAACGTAGATCCGTTAAGATCAAATGTTAAGTTACTTACCATTTTTATTACTCTAGGATAGCAAATTGCATATGTGCCTTTTGGTAGGATAACACCAGAGTAACCGTTGTTTTTTGCATACTGAATAGCGTTGTTAATGCCTTGTATATTAGTGTCTGCTTTTACATAGTCTGCATTAGTATAAGGTTTGTTAGGAATTCCTTGTGTAATGTTCCATCTCACCAATTCTATTAAATACATACAAATTTCCCTTTCAAAATAAGAATAGTTAACATATCAATCCTTATTAAAGTAGTTTATATAAAATATGAATTTAATAATAAGGTGATTGGACAAAAGATATTTATTAAAGTAAAAGGCACTCTTATTTGAGTGCCTTAAGAATTAGCCTTTAACTGATTTCCTAGAAGCTGACGGAACATACCTTTTTTATCCAGAGAAAGCTGGTGATATCCCCCGGTCTGTATAACTTCTCCGTTCTCCAAAACTATAACTTGGTCGGCATTTCTAATGGTGGACATTCGATGAGCGATTACAATAATTGTCATTTTTCCTTTTATTCTTGTAAGAGCTTGTTGTATTTTGGCTTCATTAACAGTGTCAAGAGCACTCGTTGCTTCATCTAAAACTAAAATGGAAGGCTTTTTTAATATGGCCCTAGCTAAAACGAGTCTTTGTCTCTCTCCTCCTGATAGCCTGATACCTCGATCACCTATCATTGTATCTAACCCATTTGGCAGTTTTTTTACGAAATCAGCTGCAGAAGAGAATTCTAGCGACTCCCATATTTCTACATCTGTAGCATCTTGTCGAATAAGCAGCAGGTTTTCCCTGATTGTTGTATTAAATAAGAAAGGATCTTGAGGGACATAACTTATGGTTCTCCTTAACATCAACAAGTTTTTATCGCCTAAAGGAGTACCATCGATGCTCACCAGACCTTCTTTCGGAGTCATTAATCCCATTAAGATATCGATAAGTGTACTTTTGCCCGCACCGGAACGGCCTACAATAGCAGTCATTTGATTAGACGGAATCGACAGATTAATATTACGTAATGCGTATTCAGAATCATTTTCATGATATCTGAAACTTACGTTTGTGCATTTTATTTCTATATTAACTTCCAAGGAATGTTCTGAATTCTGATCCCAATTTAGAATTTCTCTTTCTTCTTCACATGTTTTCAAAAGTGAAATGAGAGCTTTAAAAGAAGGAATAGTGGCAGCAATTTGCTCTAAATCTGACTGAATTCCAGTAAATTTTGGCCATAGCCTTGAAAAAATCAGAACGATAAGCATCAATTCTGCTGTTTTCGCATAAAACAGCGATATAGCAAAGTACATAAATATTGCTATCAAAGTGCCAGAAGACACTTTATAAAGAAATTGTGAATTTGCCCGGACTTTTGCCAATTCATTAACATTTGATTCCATTTTAATTGATATATTTCTAAACCAGTTGTAATGAAATCCTTCAAGGTTATTGCTTTTAATATCTTTGATTCCATTCATATGATCGGATATACCTGCGAAATAGGCTTTTGATAGCTCATATGTTTCCCCGCCAAGATTTTTGGACTGTTTAATCAATTTTCGGGAGAAGAAGCTTAATATAATTCCAAAAAATATGACAAGCCCAGTTAACAAAGGCGATAACCACAAGGCTATAGCTACTTGTACTGCTGTAAATAAAAGCGAAGCAATGAACTGAAGAAAAAAATGAGTCCCCCCAGCTACTCTATTGATTTCTGAGGCCATAATATTATTCAAATCTGATTTTCTCTTATAAAGAAAATATTTCCACCTAGCCTGTAATAGCCCTCTATAAACCTCTTCTTTTAAATGCCTTAGGTAACCCTGTTGTATACTTGTGCTTAGCATAGACAGCTGACGCTGAAAAATATTTTGCGCAAGGATAATAGATATGTATAATCCCAATACAATGATTAAACTATACTTTGGCGGAAAAGTTTGAAAGAAGGTAAAAAAATCTGACAAGGGAAATGACTGATTGGTTTCCATATTAAAAATTCCTGTTATTGATAATAAAGGAATTAGTAAAAAAATTCCTATACTATCTAAAAAGCCTATGACAATCATTCCAAAAAAACTGTAATAGAGGGATCTGCCTGCAAATTTGTGAAGCTGTTTCATAAAGTAAGACACAGACTCCATAAAAATCCCCTCCTCTCTTCAAGCAATTTTTCTGCTTTTTCTCATAGCCCATATTATAGGCCTCAAGGGAATATACAAGAAGTGCATGCAGGACGGCAGCTTGATTACTTCCTTATCCTTAGGGTATGGAAATAGACAGCTTACTAAATAAAGAGCTTTGTGACTGAGAGACTTAATTAAAAATAGATACCTGGCATGGTACTTTTCTACAGCCTCAGGTAAAGGCGGTGAATGGAGGTTAACCATTCTCTCTAGATAGAATATAGTAAGATCAGATAATTTCAATGTGTGTTTAGTAATTAATTGTCTAGATTGATTAGGTACAGGAGTTTGAAGAAGAGAGTTTGCTAAAATAATCGCTTTACCGCAAATATGTGAATATTGGTACTTTCTTAACAACTTCAATAATAATATCCAGTCCACGTTTTGTTTTAAAAGCCTGTCAATATCAATTAACCATCTTAACCTCGACCAGCCATGTCTTGCACCATGAGTTAAAAGAAACATAAAAAGATCTTCTCTGCCCAGATAATAAATAGGATAATCTGTTAAACTGCTTTTTCTTTTCCTTTCCCATAAATTGAAGAAAGGAGGCTCTTTAGCCGGGCCAGGATTGAGTCTCCAGTGCACTTCTAATTTCACTCCGGTGTCTGGGTGTTCATAATTGACATGATGGTGTCTCCATTTCCAATCATCAAGAATACTAGTAATATATTCATCTTTTATAAAACCTATTTTAGTAAGTAACATGTCAACTTTTTGCAAATCACCTATTGGGATAAGTATATCAATATCGCTGGATGTCCTAAGGGAAAGATCTCCATATAGATCTACTGACAATACAGGTCCCTTCAAAAAAAGCACATTTACACTTTCTTCAAGAAGATATTGACTGATTTTTTTCATTTGTCCACTAAGATGCAGCATATTAATTGAATTTTGTTTGAAGAAAAATGCTAAGGTATTCAAAGTATTAGTAGGAACTCCGTCAATTAATTTCAACTTTGGATAAAGAAGTGTATAAACACGATGGTGCAGAGCCAATTCGACGAATAGGTCCCAGTCAATATTTTTGGCAGGGTCAATTCTCAGCATATCATTTTCATTTTTTATGATTTGAAGAATTAATGTCAGTTCATAGGATAGTTGATCAGTATTTAATTTTATTTTCTCCATATTTTCACCTAATTTCAGCCAAATCGTTTTGCAAATGTACATGTAATAGTAAAAAGATGCCTTTCATCTGCCCCTGTAACATAGTATTTTCCGCTCCGAAGCCAAGCATGAGCCGTTAGTTCCTTTAAATGGTTTCTAGAAGTGCCCAAATATAATGTACTTTCAATCCCTCTGCGCTGTAGCATTTTCATAGAAGCAATTGCCCTTACTAAGCACATGGTTTCCCATGGAGCATACTTAGAAGCTACATGGATGGCACTAGATATATTTTTCAAAGTATCTAAATTCGCCTCATAATTTGTTATTGAAGATTCTTTATTCCTTTCACCTAGGTATTTAGAAGTTTTGGAGAATGGCAGGCATTTAATTACTCTGGCAAACGCTAAAAAAATAAAAGCTTCCACTATTAATAATTTCATTTGTCTATTAAGTGTTAATATGTTTTTTACTCGATTCATTTATATCCCCTAATTTTTCACAATAATTAGATGCTCCATATGCAGAGATGATAAAAAGGAAACGACTTGCTCTTTACACTGAGCAGCTTCAACTTTATAACTTGAAGTAAGTTTTTCAATAATTGTTTCTATTACGATTGGTTCAGAAATAATATCCCAAATTTCTCCGCCTACATATCCGAGACTATAATATTTTCCGTTTTCAACACTCATCATGACTTTATCTCCATCCATATCACTTACTATAAAACCAGGCTTTTGACAGACAATGCTTTGCAGTTCAAGATTAAATGTTTGCAACTTGCATTTCCTCCTTAGGTATATTTGCTAAAACTTGATTCACTAGTTCATTTGGTGTGAACCTTGAAATCGGTCTGATGATTTGATGAACAAAAGTTCTCTCTATTATGTTTGCAGTAAACTTAAAGTGCCACTCTAACAGACACATGTCGTTGAGTAGGAAATTCCTATACGTATGCACATAAAGTGTTTTAAATGCAAGTAATTTAGTTATTGAATTAATTCCTATTACATTATTTTCTGCTGTTTTGGTTAGCTCAAAAACTCCGCCTAATGGAACCTCTTTGTTTAAAAAATGATCACCTGCAGGAATTGCAAACTTTGTTTCCCTTTCAAAGAGAGGAGTTAAGCGCATTGAATCAATTCCAAATTGATCTAAGCTTTCTTTCCAGAGTTTTTGTTGCGGATATGCTGGAATTACAACAGGTATATTTCTGTCATCTAATTTCACAGGTATTACATCATCCGAGATAAGTTTGTAGCCCTTTTGAATAAAAGCAGAAGCAAGAGTTGACTTACCAGCTCCGGAATGGCCAATAAACGCATAAGCTTTTCCATTTATTTCAATGGCACTTCCATGTAGAGGCAGGATTTTGTTTTGCAGCAGACAGATGCCAATACAAGTTCCCAAAATAAACATCTTTACAACATCCATTCTCTGTTCATCTAAGATATGGACTTTTATTGTACAGGCACGCGCTATGTAAAAAACGGCTATGTTTGGAATGAAAAGCCACACTTGCTCCTCGTTTATAAGAAACTGAATTTCTTCATTCTCAATAAACCTTTTCATCTCACAGCTTAAGTCAACTAATAAGATATTTAGTTCAGGGAAGTTAATTTGATTTTTATTAATCGGAAGTTCCTCAAATCTAATATCACTATAGATTGTATATCCGAAAGCTAAATATCTTATTACTTCACTCAAATGACTCACTCCAATATTATCTAATTATTTTGTGAATGAAGTCCCCTAAAAACTTTACCAGGGGACTTCCAAACCTATTATTGCTAGTTATAAGTATTTAAAATATTTAGTATTAGCTTGTGAATCTCTTCCATGTTCCTTGGTTATTAGGATCCACAGGAGTACCTGGAACATAAGCCTCATCAGTATATGGGCCATGTACAGTTGAAGCCATAGTCATTTTCACATCAAGAACTTCTAATACAGGAGCTTGCCACTCTTTTTTCATTTTCTCACCTCCCTTCAAATAAAATTTTTAATAAACCGGTATACAACTAAGCATCTCATTAAAGATTTATAATTTGGATCAATTGCCTTTTCTGGAATTGGTCCAAAATTCAAATTCTCAGCGGCTTCTTTAAGAACAGGAACATTGAAAATGTGTTCTGTACTATGGTCATTTACCATTTCATCTATTTCAATTCTTAGTTTCTTCCATTGACTATTCATGCGGTGTACCCAATCTGCCCCTTGTACACCTCTTACTTTTTGATTTAATCGGATATCATTTGGCAAATAGTTTTTTGTAGCATTTCTGATCAAAGCTCTGTCTAAACCGTTTTGTACATACTGTTCTTCCGGCAGAGATAAACAATAGCGAACTACTCGCAAATCATTTGATGGATCCCGCTTCCACAATGAGTAATGCATAGATAACTTAGAAGCAAGCGTGTTGCTAGCATTCCAATGAAAAACCTCTTTAAAGTGGCTTTTTCTTTGATTAAAAATATTATCATCAAGAAACCAGCCATTATCTCCAAATCCATAATGTTTAAGTTTTTCATATACTCTTGTTTTAATGGCTAAGTCATCATTCAGAGGATTAGGAATTTCATAAGGTGATCTACTTGGTAAGATTTTATTAAGTGCAGGAAATGCAGTTTGAGCAATACTGGGAATTCTTTTATACCTGCTGCCCCCTACGTTTAGACTATATAAATGAAGTTCCCGCATTAATTTAATCCATTTTAACTTCTTAAGAAGGCTGGAATAGTAATCCATTGCAGAACCCCATGAAATGGTTAAATTCCCTCTTCCCCCATTTAAAAGAATTCCAACATTATTTTTTGCAGCTTCTTCAAACATTCCTTTAAGCCAAAATGAATTTTCGAAGAATTTATAAGGCATTTCCATAACATCTAAAAAAGGATCTATCTCTGAGTAGGGATCCCTTCCTTCAAAAGAAAGATAGTAGTCTTTAATGTTGCCTACAAAATTTACAGTTGATTTGATTAAAGGCGTTTCATCTGGCATTAGGTTACTCGGTGTAAAGTCAACAAAATCTTCAGGAGGTACATAACTATATGTATAAAGTTTTTTCCCAGTCCTTTTTAAATCTCTAGAAGCAAATCCTACAATTGCTCCAGAATCTAATCCACCGCTTAATTGAGCGCCAATTTCCTTATGTGATCTTAAACGTGATGAAACCGCTTCCTGAAAAACTTCCTTAAATGATTCAATGTAATCTTTGTCGTTTTTATAGCGAATGGTTTTAAAATCACTCAAAGTGCAAAATTGATGAGTATAGACCTTTCCATTCTTAACTATGAAACTGTGCGATGGCTGCAATTGATTAATATTTTGGTAGGGAGTGATTGAATTGTCTACTGTATCAACCATGCCTGAAATAGCCAAAAACTCAGCTATCCATTGCTCGTTAAGTTTCTTTTTATTTTGGCTTATTTTTATTAAAGGTTTAATGGTACTGCTAAAGCAAAATTCATTATTACTGTGAGAATAATAAAGAGTTCTGCTTCCTGAGAAATCCCTTGCTCCAAAAATCATTTCCTGTTTTTCATCCCAGATGACAAAGGCAAAATCACCTGCCAAATATTTTGGGGAATCCTCCTTCCATCTCTCATAGGAAAGTAAGATTAATTCACTATCTGTCATCGTTTTTCTTTGGTCTTGCTTTACTCCAAGCCTATTAAATAAATCCTCACGATTATCAATGATCGCATCAGCTGTTATCGCCAGTTTTCTTGTTGAATCATAATAAGGTAAAATTTCACATATCGACTCTGGAGTTATCCATTGAGCATGGCATCCCAAAAATATATGCTGATTTATCCATATTTGGATATCATCAGATGGAAAATTATTGAATCCAGCCATCATTACTCTCACATGATTATGTTTGATCGGAGCATTATTAAACTGGTAAATTCCTGTGATAGCGCTCATTATTACACCCTTAACTCATTCTCAATAGAGAACAAAAAGATTTTAATTACTTACATTTGAGACAACTAACCAACTATTTCCCATAGTACTAAAGACTCGAATATTAAATATATTCTATATTAAGAACGATACTATACTTTTAAAAAGAACACAACGTTTTTTTGTAGAAAAGATGTTTAAAAAGCAATAATTTTGCACAGCTATTAAGACTGTAATACTTTTACTGGGTCTGAGTATCCATTGGGATTCCTTATTTGCCACCTCCAAGAATCTTCAATCATATCATGGAGAGATTTAGCTGCTTTCCAGTTTAACTCTGCTTCTGCTTTTTCTGAATTTGCATAACTAATGGCAATATCTCCTTTTCTGCGATCTGTAACAGTAAAGGGGATCTTCTTTTGTGATACATTCTCAAATACATTTATTACTTCTAAAACGCTTGATCCGCTTCCAGTACCAAGATTATAGGACTCAACACCGTTAGTTATTAATGTTTTCTCTAAAGCTTTTAAGTGACCTTCAGCTAAGTCAACAACATGGATATAGTCTCTAATGCCAGTGCCATCTGGGGTTGGATAATTGTTGCCGAATACGCTTAATTCTTTCAGCTTTCCAACTGCTACTTGTGTGATATATGGAACAAGATTATTTGGTAAACCATTCGGGTCCTCGCCTATTAGGCCGCTGATGTGTGCACCAACAGGATTGAAGTATCTTAAAATTGAAATACTCCATCTACTATTTGAAATTCCCAAATCTCTTAGAATTTCTTCTGACATCAATTTTGTTCGTCCGTATGGATTAGTTGCTTGCAAAGGTAATTCCTCTTTAAGTGGCATACTAACATTTGTACCATAAACAGTTGCAGAAGAACTAAAAACCAGATTATAGACTTCATATTTTTCCATCACTTCACAAAGATTAAGCGTGCTTATCAGGTTATTCTGGTAATACTTTAAAGGTATTGTAACGGATTCACCAACTGCTTTTAACCCTGCAAGATGGATTACAGCAGTTATATCATTCTTAGAAAAAACTTTTTCTACTTCCTCCTTATGACCTAAATCACAATCATAACTTACAAAATCTTTGCCAGTAATCAACTTTACACGATCAAGGGCCTCAGGATGACTATTGCAGAAATTGTCAACTACAACTATGTCGTACCCGGCATCCAGCAATTCCACACAAATATGAGATCCGATATATCCAGCTCCGCCTGTCACTAAAATTTTCAATACTCTCGCTCCTTCCAGCAAATGCAAATAAACATCTCATCAAATATGACATGTTGAAAAATGTATAGATCATATATTTTTATCCGGCAATAGAACTTGTAACTATAGCTGATTTGATACAGTTAATAATGATCAATTGATCTTCTCTCGCCATTCCCGATCCTGAGGGAAGACAAATTCCTCTGTTAAAAAGTTCTTCGGAGACAATTTGTTTTTCACTGTGAGGATAAAATAATGCATCTGAGAATAATGGCTGCATATGCAATGGCTTCCAAATGTGCCTCGCCTCAATGTTTTCTTTTTCAAGCAATTGAATTAATGCCGCTGCATTCTTTCCAAATTCTTCTTCATTAATGGTTATAGCTGTAAGCCACCTATTTGATTTTGTTTCAGCTAACTCTGGCATTAAATGAACTCCTGGGAGTTCAGAAAGTTGTTCCTTGTAAAATTCAAAGATTTCTCTTCTTGACCTCACTCGATCATCTAAAACCTCTAACTGTCCTCTCCCAATACCAGCAAGAATGTTACTCAAACGATAGTTGTATCCTGTCTCACTGTGTTCATAGTAAGGAGCAGTGTCTCTAGCTTGAGTAGCAAGAAATCTAGCTTTCTCAAGCAACTCAGCTTCATCAGAAATAAGCATACCCCCACCCGATGTGGTAATAATCTTATTTCCATTAAAGGAAAAAATGCCGAATTTACCAAAAGTGCCGCTGTTTTTCCCTTTATAAGTGGAGCCGAGTGATTCTGCTGCATCTTCAATGATTGGAACAGCGTAAAAGTCGCAAATGGCAGTAATTTCATCCATTTTTGCACTTTGTCCGTAAAGATTTACCACAATGATAGCTTTAGGTAATTGATTTCTTTTTTCTGCATCAATAAGTGCTTGTGTTAATGCTTCAGGAGACATGTTCCAAGTGTCAGGTTCAGAATCTATAAAAACTGGGATGGCGCCCTCATAAAGGATTGGATTTGCACTCGCCACAAATGTAAGTGTAGAGCAGAAAACATAATCCCCCTTTTTCACTTCCAATAATTTAAGGGCTAAATGGATTGCAGCTGTTCCTGAACTCAGTGCTACAGCACTCTTGGCCCCCACATAGTCTGCCATTTCCTTTTCAAATGCATCTACATTTGGTCCTAGAGGCGCGATCCAATTGCTTTCAAAAGCCTGGTTTATATACTTTTGCTCACGTCCGCTCATGTGCGGAGGAGACAAGTAGATTCTCTTCTTCATATATATTCTCCTTTCTGCCATTATTTGAAAGGTACCTCGCCGGATTCCCCACAGCTGTTCTGTGTTTTGAGATATCATGAATCACTACTGACCCGGCTCCTACAACAGCCCATTCTCCAATCGTTTTATTTGGTATAATGGTTGCTGAAGCTCCTATATGAGAACCCGTTCCTACAGACACACTGCCTGTTAAAGTTGCATTGGGTGAAATGTGCACAAAATCATGAATAAAGTTATCATGTTCTATGATAGACCCTGTGTTTATTATGGAATGTTCACCAATTTTTGTGTCTGCATTTACAACGCAGCCCGGCATTAATACAGTTCCTGGTCCTATTTCAGCAGATTGACTTACAATTGCAGCAGGATGAATGAGAGTTGCAAATTGATTTGAGTTCAGGTTTAACTCTCTTACAATCTTCATACGAATATTGTTATTTCCAATAGCAACAATAAATTTAATATCCGGGTACTCGCTTAAAAGTGTATAATAGATTGTGAGCTGACCATATATTACACTTTCAAATTCTTTAGTCGTTTTAAATTTATCATCAAGCACTGCAGCAATCTGGTAGATATTTTGCTCCTTTATAATGTCACAGACAACTTTACTGTGTCCCCCATGGCCAATAACAGCAATTTTCACTTTTTCATTCATGTCCTGCTCCTTTAAACTTTTGTATGGTTGCAAAACCTGCTTGATTGATTCCATCAGATTTAATTACTTTCATTATCGTTAATAGCAAAATCTTTATATCCAGTAATAAGCTTTTATTGTTTACATACCAAACATCCAAATCGAATTTTTCTTCCCATGAAATTGCGTTTCTGCCATTAACTTGGGCCCATCCTGTAATACCCGGCCTCACTAGATGCCTTTTTGCTTGTTCCTCCGTATACAAAGGCAAATACTCCATCAGCAAAGGTCTTGGACCGACTAAACTTAGTTCCCCTTTAAGAACATTAAACAATTGAGGCAATTCATCCAGACTATACTTTCTCAGGAAAAACCCAAAAGATGTTAACCTCTCTTCATCAGATAATAATAAACCATTTTCATCTTTTTCATCCGTCATCGTGCGGAATTTATAAAGAGAAAATGGTTTATTATTTAAACCTGGCCTTACTTGTTTAAAGATAACAGGAGAACCAAGTTTATACTTAACCAATACTGCAATGATGATTATTGCTAAAAAAAGAAAGATAAGAGAAATAAATGCCAAAGTAACATCAAAGATCATCTTTTTCATTTCGTCCTCCTACACATCTAACCTTTGGCTGATTTGAGAATTTTTCACATTTCCTTTTATTTTTCTTGAAAGCTTGTAAAATAAACCTTTTAAGATATTAGACAGATAAATATATTCCTCACTTTTTCTAAATAATATAATGTACAAAGCATTTGGTACGATAAAACAAACGATTCCTTTAAGAGCGAGCATTAAAAAGGTATCTGCTTTAATAAAGCTTGATAAGGTATAAGTTAGAAAGAAAGCAGCAATTGCAATTAAAGTGAAAAAAGTATAACTTTTGTAATATTTCCAAATGGAAATTTTGAAAAACCTTCTATAAACAAGGTACGGCGTAGTCCAGAAAGGAACAAGTACTGTACTAATTAACGTTCCTATAAAAACCCCGATTAGCCCTAAATGTTTAACAAGCAAAATTGAAAAGAAAAGATTAATACAAGCCTGAATAAGAGGTGCAAATCGATCTTCATGAAAAATCCCTGCGGTTGTCTTCACAGTAGTTATTGAGTTTCTCATACCTCTTTCGTAAAAAAGGATAATGAGAACGATTAAAACCCCTGTTCCCAACAAATACTCAGACCCTATCCACAAAGAAATAAAAGGCTCTATGAGGATAAACATTATTATTGAAAAAAAGGAATACAGCCAAAAATTCAAAAACATAGTAACTTTAAAGATTTGATATACTTTTTCCTTCCTTTCATTCGCCACCAAGTTTCCTACACTGTGATAAAGGTTGTTAAAGATTTGATAAGTGAATGTTCTGAAAATTTCGATGAGCATGTGATAATTAGAGTACAATCCGACAGCAGCTACACTCACAAAGGAAGAAATAATGATATTATCTGTTCCGAAAATAAGAAAAACACCAATATTCTGGAGTATAATAGCTTTAACATTTTTAATAATATGATCACTTGTATCCTTATCAATTCTCTGGCTTGATTTACTTTTTAAGAAAGGGTACATCCTATTTACTACCAAAGCTAATGAAACCGATGTAACAAATGTAATAACACTTTCTATCCCTAAAAACAGCAAATAATTTTGTGTGTAGTGCAAAATCAGAATTTTGAGCAATGTAGATATAATGGCTGAAACTGTATAAAAACCAGTAACAATATAGTTCTTTTGGCAAACATTCAGAAAAGAGCTGTTATGTACATAAAGGTATGGCAGAACAGTATTTAAAAGAAAAATGAGATAGATTAACGTAACGTTTTCAATGTTTATATCTTTAATAATAAAACTTAAAAACGGCAGAAGCAGCAAACCAAGAGCAAGAACCACAAAAGCTATCACTAAATAAACTCTTTTGTATAAATTCATTAATGCACTTATCTTTTTTTGATCATTATCTGCTACAGGTTTATATAAGCTGTACATAATGCTGGCCCCAAAACCAGCCTCGACCAATGTCAGCATTCCAAGAACATTAGTTAGTAAGCCATTCAAACCAAGGTACTCTATTCCTAAGCTATAGATAAAAACAGTCCTTGAAAAAAAGCTTAGTAGAGTAATTATGACTTGATTTCCTAGGCCTGCGGATATATTTATTAATGAATTTTTTACTCTCATATATATTCTCCGATTTTAAGTATGACATAAAAATGATAAAGTACTCATTGTTTTATCTATGTTTGTAGCACCTTCATTATTATTTGATGCTTAATTTGAATATGATTTTATTTTTTAAGTTGTAAGAACCTTTTTTCAGCTTCATATTCATGTTTTTTCTTTTTATTGTAGTAGCTAATTAATCGCATACAAAATCCTTGTGTAAATGGTAAGATATCAAATGAGGATGAATATACTCCAATGTCTTTTGTATCACCTTGAGAAAAGTCCACAGATCCATTTTTTCTTGTAACTTGCATCAAGTATGATATCGCTCTTTCTGCACTTTCTAAGCATTCTTTTGAAACTTCCTCAATTTCAATTTCAGAAGCTTTTATCATAAACCATCCAATAGTGGCTGTTGCAGAAGAATCCGCTCTTGATTCATTTCTGGTTACCGTCCAATTCCAACTTCCGTTTTTCTGCTGAAGTTTAAGAGCTTTGTTAGCAAATTCAATTATGAGTTTTTCTAGTATTGGTTTATTTTCACTGCCAGCCGATAGTTCACCCCATGCATCAATTAATCCTATTGCATACCATCCTAGTCCCCTCCCCCACCCCATCATTCCAATAGGTGCTTTATCGTCGTTTATTTTATATACATGAAATGGCAGTTTAAAAGAATCAACCATTCCATATTCGTTAAATTTTTTAATTTGATTTATTGCTAAATCAATACACTCATTTTTATTAAATTTTGTTCCATATTTAATTAAAAATGGACAAATAAAACCAATAGTATCAACATACCTGTAATTACTCATAAATATTCTGTATTTAACCGTTCCGTCTTCTCCAATATGAGAGTTAATCATTTCCCATATTTGATCAAATCCAGGTTTATATTTATCTAAGTCAACATTCTCTAAGTTCATAACGGAATATGAAAGAATTGCAGCATCCACATATTCAGGTTTTTTTATCCAGTTACCATCTTTGTCAAAATTCATGTCTAAAAATCGGACTATTTCAACATAAATTTTATTATTATCTGTTAATTTGTAATTTTCTGTTAATCCTAGTAATAATGCTGCCTGCTGCCAATGCTGTATAGCATCTTTGGAATAATTCCCTCTTATGATATCCAATAATATTAATCTAGACTGATCTTTTAATTTTATTTTCGGTGTTTTAGAAAGCCATTTTATTCCTCTTTCTGTAATTGCATTTTCCCATTCATCATAGTTATTATATCTTCCTATGTGAATTCTTAATGTCCAATTTTTTAGTATGGGGAAAATGTCAATGAACAGAATAATAAAAACCAATATTACAATGCTTAGTAATAATAAATCCATATGGAATATAATTCCTCCCTGTAAAATTAGTTTAACTTTTTAACTAATTTCATACAGCTTTTTTATTTCAGACTCAGTACCTAAATTTTCTTTTGATAATGATTTTGAAAAAAAATCCATCTTGTTCTTATTTTTTAAAAGAGTATTAATACCCTCACTTATGCATTTAGCAGACATCTCTACTATCATTCCATTTACATTATTCTCGATTTGATCTTTCGCTGAGGAGTAATTAGTAACAATTATTGGTTTTTCAAGAATCTTAGCTTCATCTATCGCAATTGATTTTCCTTCATATCTTGATGGCTGAACATAAATATCTGCGTTTTTTATATATGGATAAGGATTTCCATGCACACCTAATAATAAGAATGACTCTTTCAAGTCTTTCTGAGCAATCAGTTTGTTAATTTCATCAAGTTCTGTATTATTTCCAAAACCAATCACATACCACTTTATTTTTAGCCCTTTATTAACTAGTATTTTGCATGACTCAACCGCCATATCAATCCCTTTTTCAAAACTCAATCTTGCAACAGTAACAATGTTTATGTATCTAGGGTCAAAATTCAGTAAATTTTTTTCAATTTTAGATAATGCCTTAATAGTAGTTGGTGATACTATATTTTTTATTACCTTTATTCTTGGTTTAAGATACTCAAAGTTCTCATATAATGAATTTGCACATTCTTCGGAAACTGTAACTATATGATCAAGTTGTTGAAAGTAAGGAACATCTATTTTTCTGTCCATTCCTGAATTTGTATAGTGAGTGTGGATCCACCCAATTTTTTTTTTTGCATTTACTTTTTCAATAACGTAATATATTGAAGATTTTTCTAAATAGCCAATCGCCACATCATATCTTTTATCCATTCTTTTTAAAGTGGCACCTACATACTTCCATGCACGCTGCTCACATCTAGCTTTATTTTGTTCCATTCTAAAAATATAGCTTGCTTTAGCACGTAAAAATGCAATGTCTGCTCTACCCATTTTTATACTATCTTTAATAGCTTTTTTTATAGACATATCAAAAAATTTATATTCTTCTGGTTCATTAAGTATATTAATTTTATTGGGAAGGTCTTGAAAAAATATCCCTCCAGATTTAAACAACAACAAATCTACCTCATATTTTGAAAAATCAATATTTCTTAATAACGAACTCAGAGACTTCTCTGCTCCTCCTGAGCTTAAATTATTCATAACGAATAACATTTTTTTCAAAATAATCACATCCTAATTAAATTGTAAAGTTTATTAATTTCATTCTCAGTGCCGAGTTTTTGCTGAGATAGATTCATTGATAAGTTGTTTCTTAGGTCTGGATATTCTATCAATTTTTCTATACCATCTGCTACTGCCATTGAATTCATATCTACTACCAGACCATCAAATTCATTTTCTATTTGATCTTTTGCAGTACTGAAATTAGTGACAATAATTGGTTTTTTTAGTATTTTTGCTTCGTCTATAGCAATTGATTTACCTTCGAATTTTGATGTTTGTGCGTAAATATCAGCTTTTTTAATATAAGGATAAGGATTTGGTTTTAATCCTAATAGAATAAATTGTTTTTCTAATTGATTTATTTTTATCAACTTTTCAAGTTTATCTCTTTCTTCACCTTCTCCAATGATATTCCATCTAATATTTATTCCTCTATCTTTTAAAATTTTGCAGGCTTCGATCGCCAAATCAAATCCTTTTTGATAGTGAAGCCTTCCAATTGAAAGGATAGATATTTCATCAGCTTTTTTGTTGAACAAATCATCATCTACTAATTGAGAAGACATATCCATAATCACTTTAGGGGAAACGATATTATAAATCACACCAATTTTTTCTTTTTGACTTGGAAATCTTGATGACAAAATATTGCTGCACTCTTCTGATACTGTAATGATATGATCTAATTGTTCAAAATAGCTTATATCATATTTAGGATCCATTCCCAGCTTGTCATAATCAATATGCACCCACCCAATTTTCTTGCATGCTTGGACTTTATCCACGCAAAAATAAGTCGATGATTTTTCTAAAAACCCTATGGCTACATCGTATTTTTTGTTAATTATCGGAAATGACTTTGAAAAATACTTCCAACTATATTGTTCTTTTCTGGAAATGTTTTTTATAGTTTTATTAGTTATTGCGAATAATATCCTCTGGTAGGCCATATATAAATTTGCAGACAAGAAAAATTTTTTTATAGATTCAGTTGCTGGCAATGCAAAATCGATATACTCTTTTGGCAATGGCAATATGATAACTTCTTTAGGGAGATATTTCATAAAAATCCCGTTTTGGTTAAATAATAATAAGTCAACATTGTATAATGTATAATCAATTTGAGTTAATAAATTTACTAAACTCTTTTCTCCGCCTCCAGCATCTAAACCCGGGATAACAAATAATAAGTTCTTTTTCATGGGCATCCTCAGTTACTTAGAAATCTCATATAAGTAATCAACAGCTTTATACGACATTTCTTTTATTTTAGGAATCGTCTCTTGTAACTTGTTTTTCAGTTCTTTTTCTTCATTTACCATTTCATTAAAAGCAGTAATTAATTTTTTGCTATTTGATATTTCATTTAGATTTAACACTAGCTTTTCTTCTCCAAATAAATCTAGTGCAATTCCTTTCGATTTGACACTATATCCTAATACGATTGTGGGTACGCAATTGGAATAAGCTGCAATTGTAGCATGTGTTCTGGCTCCAATGAAAAATCTCATTCTTGCTATGTACCCCTTATATTGGATTGCATTTAAATGGTCCGGTAAAAGAATGACTCTGCCAGAGCTTTCAAATTCCATATAATACTCGTTTAATATTTCATGATCATTGTTTCCTTGATCAATTACATGAGGTGTTAATGCGATTGTCATTGAAGTTGTCGATAAAATATGTTCAATTAATTCTCTTACTGAAGATTTAGACTGTTTATTTCGATTCATTACAAGGGGACTGAAATTCAGGCCTACAGTATTTTCTTCTTGCCAACCTGCAGGTAATTCTAATTCTTCTTTTTCCATTGTAAAAGCTGGGTCCGCACATAATCTAACATTTTTAAGGCCTTTCCTGAGTAACATTTTGTATGTTAAAGACTCTCTGGCAAGAATAAGATCAAAAAGCATTAAATCCTCTAACTTTCTAGAAGACATATCCTCTTCACCAATAGAGCATCCCCACAAGACTAGATTTTTCCCTTGAGCTTTTACTCTTTTATTCACCTCATACCAGCCAGGTTGTTCCCCATAGCAGTAATTGTCTCCTCCAATTGAAAGACAGACATCTTTATTTTTTATCAGTTTGATGACTTTCTGATGAATCTTCCCATAAGCATAAGATTCATCTCTGAATAATTTTACTTTCAATGAGGAAACAGCCCAATCAAATGAAAATTTTTTAATCGGACTATTAGAACCATCATATATACCATCTAGATTATTTATTATTGTATCTGTCTCCGGTCTATAAGATGCTAAGTAAACTCTAGAATCATTTATTTTTTCTTTTATTATTGTTGTTGAAGAACGAACTATTGCTTCACAGCCTCTGTTAGTGCTGCCACCATGAGCAAACATCATGATTTCCATGAGTATTACCACCTTTAGTATCGATTTCTGAATCTGCTGTAAAATACAGCACAATATATCCCAAGAGTAAATTTTTTCTCTATCATTTTAATAATAAATTTTTCATATCTTCCTAATGCATCATAATTTTCTTTATAAAAAATAGACAATGCTTCTATAGTAGAACTATTCCCTATCATATTTTCTACATATTTATATCTTTTAATTAAGTTAATATCTTTACTGGGTGATAGATAAATATGAATAATTGATAAAATATTATTAATAAATTTCATTGATTTCAATTTCTTGATCTTTTCTTTTTCCAAATGCGGTAAAAGAGATTCCGTTATATTATCACTGTATATTTCTAAAACTCTTTTAAAGTAATCTTTTTCTGAAATATTTCTTGTGGCACTGCCTTCTACCTCTCTATAGTTATACCCGGCGTAATCTATGTATATTGCACTTGATGCAATTTTAAAGAAATTAATATTAAATAATCCATCCTCTCCTAATACTACATTTTCCGGGAACATTACATTTCTACTTTTCAAAATACTGCTTTTAAATATTTTATTAACTACACTATTGAAGTTGTCGGATTTTATAAGATGAGTTAAAATTTCATTTTTAATAAATTTTTCATTTATAATAGTGTTTTCAGGAAAAGAATACTTAGTTATTAATTTTTTATCATTTATTTGGCTTATTATATTGGAAATGACAACATCACAATTACTTATTGAACCTTTGTTATATAAAGTTTCAAACATGTCTGTATTAATGGAATCGTCAGCATCTACAAACCCTATATACTCACCTGAAGCTATTTTTAAACCAACATTTCTTGCTGCACTTACTCCTCTATTCTTCTGGTTAATAAGTCTGATTTTATTTGAAATAATTCTATAACTTTCAATTATTTCTTTACTCTTGTCATGAGAGCCATCATTCACAAAAATAAATTCACATTCTTTAAGGGACTGATTTAGAAGTGAATCAATACATTCACTTAAATATTTTTCTGCATTATAGACAGGTATGATAACACTCACTTTAATTTTCATATAAATCTCACCTTTATGCACTTACTATTTTATATAGTTTTTCTAATTCTATAGTATTACCGTAATTACGATTTGAAACGTTTTCTATAAATTCATTACGGATGTCTGTTTCTGAATAAAGTTTTTCTATTCCGTCGGATAAACCTTCAATACTTAGATCACATATTATTCCTTCGACGCCATTTAGAATTTGACTAGATGCTGTAGGATATTTAGTAATGAGAATCGGTTTACCTAATATTTTCGCTTCTGTCACAGTAACAGCTTTACCTTCATATCTTGAAGGCTGAACATATAAATTCGCAGCTTTAATATATGGGTATGGATTACTTTTTTTTCCTAATAAGATAAAACTGTCTTCTAAATTATATAACTTTATTAAGTTTTTTATTTTTTTCTCATCTCCGCCGTATCCTACGACATACCAGCAGATGTCGTTATTACCTTGTTCTTTTACTCTTTTTAATGCTTCAACAGCCATATCAATTCCCTTAGCATGAGATAACCTTGCAACTGTGACAATTTTAAAACGATTATCTAAAAGCATTGGATTATTAACCGTTTCTCCCGCTAAATTTCTTACAAAATTTGGTTCATTTATATTTTCTATAACTATAATTTTTTCAGCAAATTCTTTGTATTTAGATAAGAATGCTTTTTTACAGTCTTCAGAAACTGCTACAATACAGTCGAATTTTTTCCACATTTTGATATCTGAGTCTATATCTGTTTCAATGACGGAATAATCAGTATGAATCCAAGCAATCTTTTTTTTAGCCTTAACCTTTTCTGCTACAAAATAATGTGGCCAAAGGTAACTTATTGCAACATCATATTCTTTATTTAACTTTGGAAGAAATCGCAATGAATATTTCCACATAAGCTGCATCTGTAAATATCCAGAGTCAGTCATTTTTCTAGATTTGCTCGTAGCAATCAATTTTGCAATAATTCTCATGAATCCAAGTGAATAGTACCTTTCACTAAATACTTCCATAATAGATTTTCTAAAAGAAGTGTATTTGGGTATTTCATCCAACATATTTACATTCTTTGAAACCAAATTCAGTAAATCACCTTTATGTCTAAATAACATTAGATCAGTTTGATTATCTTGATAATTAAAGTTATCCAATAAACTAATTAAACTTCTCTCTACACCGCCAATTTCCATATCAAACGAAGTGAACAATACTTTTCTCATCTTTATCTCCCACTTCTAGTAATAAGTTCTCTAAGATATGCAAAGTTATTTCCTCCTAATACTTTTACAATATTCCCTTTGATAACTCCCTTAACTTTAACCCTTAGTGGTAGCCAACTCTTATAAAAATAATGGATTGCATATGTGTTTTCACTTAAGAATTTTCTTCCGTTTATATAGTCATAAGGTGAAAAATATGTTTGAGGAAAAAAGGCACCTATTCCGTCTATTACTTGATACTCTCCGTTAAGCATTAGTTTTTTACTTTCTAATAATTTTGTAACTACAGCAACGTTTGTTAAGCTGTCAAATGATCCATCTTGCTTTATGAACTTCTTACTTTCATATGAATCTAAAAAATTCTTAATGAAACGGTTTCCCTTAACAGCTCCTATAGTGCTGGTAGCTATGAAGTTTTCTTGCTCAAATCCCCAAAATGATTCATGATAAAGAATATCATCGAATGGTTTAAAAACTTCAACATCAGTATCTAAATATATTCCGCCAAAATGATAAAGTGCGTATAATCTCACATAATCACTTACAAATGCATACTTCCCTGCGTGATATGCATCTTTTACGTATGAATAAGAATTAATATCATAATTATCTTCGTTCCACTCTATAATTTCATAACCATGTAAATTCTTCCTCCAGCTTTCAATACATTTGTTTATAATTGCTGGTTTTTCTTTTTTACCAAACCAACAATAATGGATTATCTTAGGAATCTTAGCAGCTGAATCTAACGTTTCAATACTAGTCATATATAGCTCCCTTCTTGTATGATTTTCAATTAAGGCTCTAATCATCTGCTTTTTACTTTGTATTAATTCTTTAAGACCGTGGGCATCTATCTTTCTAGTTCGTATAATCTTGAAATTTGCTTTAAAGTTTTACTAAAATCATAGCCCTCTTTCTCAAAGACGGATTTTATTCTCTTTACATCTTTCTCCTTTTTTAAAAATCCAGTTGAATATTTAATCCATTCATCCCTTTTTTCCAATGGTAAAAAATTTATCAATCCTAATCCCAGATCAACTGTTTTTTCAATATTACTTGAAATTAAACAAGGTATTCCTTTAGCCTGTGCTTCAATAGCAACAAAAGGAATACCTTCAAAACGAGAAGGAAGAATTAGAAGGTCGAATAGAGCCATTAAATCAGGAACATCACTACGATTGCCTAAGATTCTTGAATTACTTTGCAAATCTTTACTAATCAATATCTCCTCTATTTTTGATCTATGTGGTCCCTCACCAACGATTATTAATACACTTTTTTCGTTTAAAGATTTTACTTTGTCAAAAAGCTTTACATAGAATAGTATGTTTTTTACATCAACTAATCTTCCAACAAATCCAATAACATATTTATCTTCTGAAATATTTAATTCTTTTCGAAGTTTGGTTATTGAATTATTATCTATTATTGTAAACCTATCAACATCTATACTATTGGATAAAAAATTTACATCCTTTAGTAGACTGTGTTTTCCGAATAAAAAGTAAGCAGATTTCTCGTTACAAGCAACTCTAGATGAAGAGCAAAAATTTATTAACTTCCTCATAAAAAACCTATGAATTTTTCTGCTTATCTTTTTTTCTCCCTCATCTCCTCCACCATGAGCATGACAAATACGTATTTTTACTCCTGCTAATTTAGCCGCTAGCATTACTGCACCCGAATTGAACATTGCGTGTGCATGAACGACGTCTGGTTTAATCTCTTTAAGAGTTTTAAACAAAACTTTGAAGTATTTAAACACCCCTACTTCAGTCCTATCCGGAATTCTGATAATTTTGCTTCCCAAGGATAAAACTTCATCATCATAATGTCCTTTAGATGCATCATGAATAATATAATCAACTTCTGTTTTTTCTCTATCAATATTTCTAGCAATATTCATTACAAAAGCTTCAGTACCACCACAAAATAACCCTCCAAGAACTTGTACGACCTTAATTTTTTTTTGAACCATATTTTTCTCCCTAAATTATTTGTCATAAGTAGTTGCTCTCATAAAAAACATCAAGTGCTAAAACATGTTCGTAATAAAAATAAATTATATAAAATATCAAAATACAATAATATATTATTCTTTTATTTCTATTTTTAAACAAAACTATTAACCATGATATTAAAATTAAATTATATAGTCCAAAGTAAATACTAAATCTTGCGAAAATCCAGTTTTGGGTAGAGATTACTAAGAATAAAAAATTAATAATTGATAAGTTTACGATATAGCCACTTTTTGGCCATAGAGATTTAAGTTTCTCTTTTCCTATATAAGCAATGATTAGAGGTACAATATTTACAGCTACCCGAAGATAGCTAGCTCCTCCTTCTTGGAATTCACTATAATGGGCATATTGTGTGGTCTTAAGCGCTGTAAATAGAATTGTTGAAAATTCATTGTAACCAATAACTATTAGAATAGAAGTTAAAAGAATACTAACAGTCATTTTAGTCCAAGCTTCTCTTCTTACTATAAAATAAATAGGTAATAACACTATGGCACTCTTATGAAAAGTTGAAGCAATAATTATTGTTAATAGATATTTTTTTATTTCTCCATTCAATATAAATTTTGTACCCAAGAAAACTATTGCTGCAGCGAAATATTGACGAATACCATTCATGGAAACGGTGTACATACCAGAAGTAATGTATACATATATTGAAAGTTCGAAGATTCGTGAATATCTATAAAGAACTATTACAATTAAGCTGTTCGTTATAAGAGCTGTAACAAATAATAGTATTTGAGGATCATTAGAAATATTTTTCAATAAAAGTTGTAAAATACTAAAGCCGAAGTCACCAGTATAATCTAGTTCATAGAGACTATAATTGAAAAGGATATAAGAGTGCACATAAAATGGAGTGTCACCAATATTATTTCTAAGTCCAGATACAATTACTAAACAAGAAATTGTTAGTATTACTAAAAATGGATTGAGCTTTTGATATGTATTATTAAATGAAAGGGGTTTAGAAAAATATCGTGCAAAAAAAGAAAAAATGTATACAGCAGTTAAATTTATCCACAATATTGTCATATCTACATCCTTTCGATAATAATTCCCTTATTAAAATATTCTTTTTTCAGAGTTTATAATATAAAAATACAAGACTATACCCAGTGGTACGGTTAAAAGTGTAGTTAGAAACCTCGGTGAATCTATAAGAAACCTCTTATTTTTTATCATCAAGCTACTCGAAACGTAATGGACCGATTCTCTAAAACGGTCTTTAAAAGTCGGTGAATATTGAATACCAATTTTCCTATAAAAAGCAAACCCTTTGGGATTTCTTTTATATTGACTCATCATGTTCATGCTAGAACCATCTGGCAAATATTCAACATGACATAAAATTTTATTCATAACTAATAATGGATACATCTGGTCAATAAGCACGTACTTGTAACTTAACGGACAATATTTTTCCCCCGGAAAGATAGGATAAGGAGGTGTCTTTTTGATAAGTTCAGTTCTATAAACTAATTTCTTATCCCCTTTTACTTTATATTTCGCATACAAATTAGATAATGTTGACTCATTTAAATTACCAGGCATTTTAGTTCCGATAATTTCCCCATCAGGAGTAGCATCAAGACCGACAAGTCCTGCATATTTTTCACCACCGTACTTCTTCCAATATTCAACAATCTTTTCAACAGCGTCATCAGCCAAATAATCATCTGAATCAATACAAACATTTAATTCGGTTTCTATTTTTTCATATGCAGTATTGTGAGCTCCATGCATCCCTTGATTATCTTGGTAGAAGTAAGTTATTTTTATCTTATTTTCATTTATCCATCCATCTACAAGTTTTCCTGTATCATCTGTAGATCCATCATCAATAATAAGCCAAACAAAGTCATGAGAGCTTTGTCTTAACAAACTTTCATAACATTTGTATAAAGTGTACGATCTATTATAAGTTGGTGTGAAAATTGTAAGAGTTGCCAAATTCAATTCACCTCACTTAAGTTTGATTGCTGGGTGTAAAATTCACTTAACCATTTTACATTATCGTTGACATCATATCCTCTGTCTGCAATATTAATTTTCTGAATATATCTTTTTGTTCGGATATTAATAATGTGTTCCGCCCATTCATGTACTGTCATGTTTAAACTAAGAAATTCTATAGATTCTGTTACTTTCGCTTCTAAAGGTGTTCCTGTAGAGGTAATACAGTGTAAGCCGTTTGCTTGTGCTTCTATTAACACGACACCTAAGCCTTCATATAACGAAGGAAATAAAAATAGGTCCATTGATTGCATTAAATTGGCAACATCATTTCTTAAACCTAAAAACCTTACTACTTTATCAAGCCCCAACTTAGAGACCTGTCTTTTTGAATCATTTAGAAGATCTCCTTCACCAA
Organism: Bacillus sp. UMB0893; assembly: GCF_002858905.1. Classification (NCBI taxonomy): domain Bacteria; kingdom Bacillati; phylum Bacillota; class Bacilli; order Caryophanales; family Bacillaceae; genus Bacillus; species Bacillus sp. UMB0893. The sequence continues at coordinate 316,371 of NZ_PKLB01000002.1, forward strand.
CTAACATGAGAACTGCCTTTTTATTTTTCTTATAAATTTCATTGAAAACTTCTATTAGAAACTTATGATTTTTTTGAGGATTAAATCTTCCTACATGTCCAATAACAAATTTATCTTCTATATTTAGCTCAGATCTCATTCTCAATCTTGTATCTTGATTGAATTCGAATTCGGTACAGTCGATTGCATTTTTAAATATGATAGAATTAATACCTTTTCCAAACAACCACTTGCCTGCTTCATCTGAACAAGCAAAATATTTATTTGCATTTTCATTTAAGTATCTTTTGGCGAATAATCTAAAAGGATATTTATAATCTATTGGCAAACCTGCCAAATGACTATGAGAAATTCTACAAGGAATGTTTGCTTTTTTTGCTGCTCTTAATACAAATGAGCTGTTTTCATTTATATGAGAATGAACTATTTTATAGCCAGAGTTTTTTATAAAAAATTGGTCCAAGGATTTAAAATATTTTTTGTAATTTCCAGGTCTTATAGAAGGCAATCTGTAAATTCTTCCACCTAATTTCTCAATCTCCGAATCATAATCTCCTCTTTCATTTCTATGTACCATAAAATCAAATTGAATCTTGTTCCTATCCATCTTCCTGTAATAATTCATCAGCATAGTCTCAAGTCCACCGCGATTCATGATAGTAACTACCTGCAAAACACGCATCGGTTTCATCTTTTCCCTCCTAACGCACCGTTTTTCTTAGAAATTCTATGGATGTTAACATCATAAATAATCCTAATGCAATGCGTTTTTTTGCAAAGAAAAAAAACGTTTTCCAAACAATTGGACAGTGCTGCATGTCAAATTGGTTTAAAGAACGTTTTATATGCTTGCTTTTTAATATATGATTTAACTCAATTATTTTTTTTATAATTGAGCTTTTATTCCCTATGCTGATTGTATTTAACCCTAGTCCTAGTGTATTTATGCTTATTCTATTCGTTAATGCTGTTTGAAATACACCTTTGAGTTCTTTTTCTTGAAGGAAAATCTCCATTTTAGTATAGAGAGTTCCAAATTGATGAACAAGTTTTTGATTATACTTTGATGTTACAGATGTCTCGTTCATACGCCAGTAATGATATAAGGGCTGATTAAGGAATACAAAAGAAGTGGCATGATAAAAAACTTGGATATTAAACAATGTATCTTCATTGCTTCCAATTTCATTTAAATCGACAAACTCTAGTTTATTTTCTTTAATCAGTTCCGATTTATATAGCTTCGACCAAACAGTACCCCAGGCATCAAGATATTCTGGATTTGATACTTCTTTTTCAATTGGTCCAATAAGCCTTCTTAGTATATTCGTTTTCAATTCCTCATTCACATATTTTCTATTGTCAGCAACTTCGAATATCTTCTCTTTTGAATGGGTACCGAATTCACGAATGTACGAACACATGACAATATCAGCTTGTTCTTTTTCTGCAGTTTGATAAAGTACTTGGTACATGTTTTCGTCAATCCAATCATCCGGATCAACAAATCCTATATATGTTCCCGTTGCTTTTTGTAATCCATCGTTTCTAGCTGAGGATACTCCATTATTCTTTTTGTGTATAGCAATAATTTCATTATGCCTCTTAGCATATTCATCTAAAATACATCCGCTTGAATCTGTTGAACCATCATTGATGGCTATAATCTCAAAATCTTTAAATGACTGCAAAAGAAGGCTGTCCAAGCATCTGGATAAATATTTTTCCACATTATAGATAGGCACGATTATACTGATCTTTGGTTTCATTGGTATCCCTCAACATATATCTGGCGTAGATTTCTGAAAGCTCTATACTGACACTTGATATTTGATAATTTTTCACTCTTTTTATACTCATCGATCCTAAATTCCTGTGTAATAGTTTTGATTGTGAGATGTCATTGATTTTCCTTGAAAACAGGTCAATATCTTGATTTTTAATAAGGTATCCATTCACGCCATCCTCCACCAGTTCCCCATGCCCCCGATTCTCAGTAGCCACAACTGGCAGCCCACAAGCCATAGCCTCCATAATATTCACTGGCAGCCCTTCACGAAGACTTGATCCAACGGCTAAGTCGCACATCGGCAAGATGGTATCGATATCATTTCTAAATCCTAGGAAATGAACCATTTTCTCAATGCCTTTCGTTTTAGCCATCTGTTTGCATTCATCTAATAGAGTGCCTTCGCCAGCCAATAGAAGTTTGGCGTTTGGCAGCTTTTCTTTTATTCGTGAAATTGCATTCAGCAAGAGTTGCTGGTTCTTATTCTTGTTAAATTCCGCTGCATAAAAAAGTAAGAAATCATCCGATTTATATCCGAAGGATTCCCTTCTAGCTGCTCTTTCTGCTTCCGATATAGGTTTGAACTTTTCAGTATCCACCCCAACCCCATGGACATGCTCAACTGATCCCGCTCCAAATCGGCGCTCAGTTGCCAGCTGATAATCTTCTTCGTTAATCGTAATCAGACAATCCGTATAATTAGATAGCCATTTTTCAATTGGATAATAAGTCAGCCAATTTTGAAGGGGTGCTCCTTTGCAAAAGTGAAAGCCGTGTGCGGTGTAGATTACTTTTGTGCCTTGTTTTCTTGCTTCTTTTGCAGCAAGCCGGGTGAGAACACCTCCGACTGGGGTATGGCAATGGATGATTTTGTATTGATTTTGATTGATAATGTCCCTTAGCTGGCGAAATGCTGCTGAGTTTCTTCTATTAAATGGTGACCGCTGAATCGGCAGGTTGAATTTTTGATCAACGTATGGGAGTTCGATATTACCGAGTGCAGCGACATGAACTTCCCAGCCTTGTTCTTTGAACCATTTTAAGATGGGAAGATGAAAGCTTTTAAAGTGGTAATCAACCGTTGCAGAGAACAGCACTTTTTTCGGCATGTTTATCACCCTACTTGAAAGAAAAACACTCACATAAAATGGAGTGTTTTCGTTTCGTTATTTTTTTGATAATTCTTTTTCCATGAGATCGGATAAGTAGTGAAGTAAATCATATTTCAGTTCGCCATGTTTTAGGGCAAATTCAATGGTTGTTTTGATGAAGCCGAGCTTTTCGCCAACATCATAGCGGATTCCTTCGAAGTCATAGGCGTATACGGCTTCAATCTGATTGAGTGCTGCAATGGCATCGGTAAGCTGAATTTCTCCGCCTGCACCTGGTTTTTGATTGTTTAATAGGTCGAAGATTCTTGGGCTTAAAATGTATCTGCCCAGGATGGCCAAATTAGATGGTGCTTCCTCAAGCTTTGGCTTTTCGACTAAGTGGTTGACGTTATAGAATCGTTCTCCTATTTTGGATCCGTCTACAATGCCATATCTTGAAACTTCTTCGTCCGGTACATGCTGTACTCCGATAATAGAGGCGTTATAGCGTTCGTATTGTTCAATCATTTGTTTTAGGCAAGGCTTTTCGGCTGTCACGATATCGTCTCCAAGCAAAACGGCGAATGGTTCGTTTCCGATAAATTTGCGGGCACACCAGATGGCGTGTCCTAATCCTTTTGGTTCTTTTTGACGGATATAATGAATATCTACTAGTTTTGAAGATTTTTGAACTTCATTTAATAGCTCCAGCTTTCCTTTTTCAAGGAGGTTTTGCTCGAGCTCAAATGAGTTATCGAAGTGATCTTCGATGGCTCGTTTTCCTTTGCCTGTTACGATGATAATATCCTCAATCCCAGATTCTACTGCTTCTTCTACAATGTATTGGATTGTTGGTTTGTCTACAATTGGGAGCATTTCTTTTGGCATTGCTTTAGTTGCTGGAAGAAATCTTGTCCCCAATCCAGCGGCTGGAATAATGGCTTTTTTGACTTTCATAGGTACTCTCCTTTTTAACTAGGTATCGACAATAGTTCTTTTTCAGGCACCCTTTGGTTTGCCAGATTAAGAAGTTTTTCACGCAGTTCACTTTTTTCCATTTTTGAAAATGAATCAATGATATGCTGTATTTCTTCTATATAAAGAGTAGCCGTTTTTCCGACGTAGATTTTCGGATATACTTGATGATCATGAACTTCATCATCCTTCAGTAATTCTTCAAATAGTTTTTCTCCTGGTCTCATCCCTGTTACTTCGATGTCAATGTCATCCAGTGTGTGACCTGACATTTTTATTAGGTTTTTAGCAAGGTCAATGATTTTCACAGGCTCTCCCATATCAAGTACGAATATTTCCCCGCCTCGTGCAAGTGCTCCTGCCTGCAAGACAAGTCTTGAAGCTTCGGGAATGGTCATAAAATACCGAACCATGTCAGGATGAGTGATAGTTACAGGTCCGCCTTTTTCTATTTGCTTCTTGAAAAGAGGGATGACGCTTCCCCTGCTGCCTAATACATTTCCAAAGCGAACGGCTACAAATTTGGTTTTACTGATTTGATCGAAGTGCTGAACAAGCATTTCTGCCAGTTTTTTCGTAGCACCCATTACACTTGTTGGATTTACTGCTTTATCCGTTGAAACCATGACGAATATTCCAACATTTGCCCATCTTGCAGCACTTGCTACATTGCGCGTGCCGATCACATTATTTTTCACAGCTTCTTCAGGATTTCGTTCCATTAACGGCACGTGTTTATGTGCAGCTGCATGGTAGACGATATAAGGCTGATGTCTGCTCATGACGTCATACATTTTTTTCTCATCTTGAAGATCGGCGATTTCGGTGACTAGTTCAATTTTTTGTTCTTCTGCCTCGCCACGTAGCTCCATTTCAATCGAATAAATGCTGTTTTCTCCATGTCCCAGAAGAACTAGTTTGCTAGGTCTGAATTTTATGATTTGTCTGCAAATCTCAGATCCTATTGACCCTCCAGCACCAGTTACGAGCACTGTCTTTTCTGATATGTTTTCAGAGATGCTGTCTATGTCAAGTTCAACTGGCTTGCGTCCTAAAAGATCTTCAACACGAACCTCGCGAATTTGATTAACCGAAACTTTACCGGTAATTAAATCTTCCAGCATCGGGATAATTTGTGTTTTTGCTTTTGTTTTTAAGCATTCATTAAAAATGTTCTGCAATCCTTTTTTGCTTAGAGAAGGAATGGCAATGATAATATTCTCAATTTCAAGATCGCGGACCTTTTCTTCTATGGTGGCGACACCGCCAACAACTGGTATGCCAAGTATGTCGAGCTTTTGTTTGTTTACATTATCATCAATAAATGCGACAGGATGCATATCTGCATCTGCACTCTTATTCAGCTGTCTTGCAACCATCGTTCCCGCTGAACCTGCCCCGATAATTAACGTTCTTTTCTTGCTGCTTGATCGGTTTATGTAAGTGTCCCGATACATTCTCCAGAAAAAACGCGAACCCCCAATCAGCAGCATGTGTATCATCCAGGTTACTGCAAGCAGCCTGAAATGGGCTTCTTGTTCAATAAGCTGCTGCATGACAGCCGTTGTTAAAATGGAAAAGGTAATCGCCTTAAAAATGATGAAAAGTTCTCCGATGCTTGCGTATTCCCATGCTTTGTTATAAAGCTTATATAGAAAAGAAAAAATATGATGACTTATTAACAGGGTCAATGAGCTGATGATTAATGGCCATGTAAGAACATGCAGATCTGCCTCTAGAAGAAAGCGGCTAAAGAAGATGGCTGAAAGAACAATAACGGAATCAATAATAATTAATAATGACAGCCTCCGATGATAGGTCATCAGCTTACCCTCCTATATATTGTTTTTTTCGCTGGATCCCTTTTTCAAGCATTAAGGATCTTTTATAAATCGAACCATCAATGAGCTTCTTTATTTCATATAATTGTTCCAAGCTTGCATCCTGTTTTATATAGCGAACCATTTTTTTTAATGACTTCGGATAGGTATCAAACTCTTTCACCAGGTGTACACTCCTTTCTGCTATTAATTGGATATAGGTTTTAACTTTATGTTCTTCTAACGAAAAGCATAAAGTTAAAATCTATATTAATTGGGGCATTTAACCCCTCCTCACACCACACTACCGACGACTTGCGTCTAAGGTTTTTAAACCCACAGCGTGATCGAGTGCCTCCATTGATAGTGGATAGGAGACATCACCAGTTATTCTTTATCAAGAACGATTATGGTAAAATTTTTTATTTATATTCGTTTAAGACGACTCCCAGCAATGTAGCTCTGGCCATTGTTAAAATCTTATTTGCTTCAAGAGCTTCCTCTTTATCTGTTTTTCCATTATTTACGACTAAAACAACTCCATCACATTCATTTGCTAAAATTTTGGTGTCCACAACATCCAAAACTGGCGGACAATCGAACAAGACTAAATCATATTGATCAAGCAGCTTTATCATTAAGTCTTTCATTGCTTGGGATGCAATAATTTCGGAAGGATTATGCGGGATTGATCCGCTTGTTAAAATGGCCAGCCTGCCGATCTCCGTTTGGTGAATGGTTTCCTTTAGTGTTGCATTTCCAATAAGAACGTTTGTTAATCCAATGTTATTTTCAAGTTTAAAAGCATTATGTATCGCAGGCTTCCTTAAATCTCCATCGATTAGAAGAACTTTTTCCCCCTGTAAAGCAAAGGAAACGGCTAGGTTTGTGACAGTTGTAGATTTGCCCTCCCCGTATCCTGGGGATGTAACAAGAAGCGACCTGTACTTTTGGTCAATGGATGCAAATTGCAGATTTGTAAGAATCGTCCGATACTGATCAGAAATCATGCTGTTTGGGTTGAAGTAAGAAATTAAGCTTTTCTTTCTCGGCGGAACTGTATTAAATGGATTTTGAACCAATGGTTTCACTCCTTAAGGGCTGCTTCTTTTTTAAATTGCCTTTCGTTGTATTTCTCTTCGACATTTTTGAAACGGCACCCAGAATTGGAGCATCAAAGATCTCTTCTACCTCTCTCTTACTGCGGATGCTGTCATCCAATGAATCCAGCAAAAAGACAAGTCCTACTCCGATGATGATGCCGGCAATGACACCCATCATGATGTATCGTGAGTGGTTTTCATTAATCGGATAATAGTTAGGTTTTGCTTCAGCCATTATCTTCATTCCATCAATGACAATAAAATCAGGGATTTCATCCTGAAAGATTTCAGCAATTGTGTTTGCAATATCTGCTGCAAGAACAGCATTAGAGTCAATGACAGAGATATTAATAACTTGTGAGGTTCCGATCGTTTCTACATTTATTTGACCGCTTAATGCTTCACCTGAACGATTTAGTTTCAGCTTTGCAGACACTTTTTCAAGCACTGCCGGATCCTTTATGATGACATTTAATGTATTAAGTGTCTCTGCATTTGTATTTAGTGCAATACGTGTAGAAGTTGCATATAAAGGGCTTGTATACATAAAGCTGTAAAAACCTGCTGCAAAAGTTGTAAGAATGGTTATGACGGCAATCATCCAGAAACGCCTTTTGATGACTGTAAAGATCTCTTTTAAATCGATTTCCTTTTCTTTGCCGGAGATTATGGGCTCATCATGGAAATTTGGATTTTTCATAGGTTCCACCTTTCAAAACAAGAATAGTTCTTCATAAAGAACGTAAGATTCAAAAAAATGATTGGTCCGTTTCTTTTATATGTTCTTTATTCTAGTTCTTTATAAAGAACGTGTCAAGCGAATAGTTCTATATTATTATGAATTTTTTGTAAATATTCTTTCTTTCTATTTTTCTTTTCTGCTATTAATGACATTTCTCTCGGTTGAAGGAAAAGTTCATGTTATAAATGTATGCTATTTTACCCAGTTGTAAAAACTTCCAAAATTCATTGTTTTTTCGTTAAAAAGAACATTTTCCGCTCTATTTCTCTTAATATCTCGTTCTATCGTACAATTATGATATTTTATAAAGAACGATTTGTCTTTTATAATGAAAGAGCAATTTACATTATTTCTGATTAAGGAGACAAGAAATGGTTGGTGATCGATTAAGAGAGCTTCGGCAGGAAAAAGGATATTCAATAAGCGAGCTGGCTGAACTGGCGGGTGTTTCTAAATCATATTTGAGTTACATTGAACGTGATATTCAAAAAAACCCATCGATTCAGTTTTTGCAAAAAATCTCATTTACTCTCGATGTTGATCTGGAATATCTTCTAGGTACTGAGAAGAGTGTTTCTGAGGTCTCAATTGATGAGGAATGGAAAGCGTTATTAAATAAGGCCATAAAAGATGGACTAAGCAAAGAGGATTTTAAGGATTTTCAGGAGTATATGAAATTTAAAAAGTGGAAGCATGGAAAAAAGCAGATATCTGAATTTATGCTGGATGATAAGCTGCCTGATCTTAAATAACCTGTTTTCAGTTTTGATAAAGAAGGCCTCCCATCCATTGGATAAGAGGCTTATTTATTTTGATTATTAAATGATTCTAAACACAGCGGTTCCCTTCACAACCTCTGCCCCATCTTGGTTAATTGCTCTGACATGAAATGCTGCCTTTGTTTCATTTATTTCATAAACATCAGCCTGCAGCGTTATGACATCCTCTAAAAACACCATTCCCTTAAAGCGAATGGAGTAGTCTTCGATATAACCTGCATCATAATATGGAGAAAAGAGCTTTGATAAATTGCCCATCGTCCACATTCCATGAGCAATAATACCCGGCAACTCTGCTTTTTCTGCTTCATCATCTATCGTATGAATCGGGTTGTAATCGCCTGAAGCTCCTGCATATTTGATGAGATCAAGCCTTGAGACCGGCGGCAGAGTGATGTTCTCTAATTGTTGTCCTACTTTAAAGTCAGCTATCATCATACGTTCATCACCTTTCTGACTGCTTCTGTAATGATGACAGTTTGTATCATTGTAAAGATCCGTTCGCCTTCAGCGGATTCTCCCATTCTTTCAATTGTGAGCATACCCATTCTTCCTCCGCTGCCCGATCGTTCCTTGTAGTTTACAAGTCTGGCAGAGCAGAAAACAATATCACCTACAAAAAGAGGAATGTTATAGCGAAACGATTGTTCGCCATGTATAAGTCCTTTTTTAGGGAGCTCTAAGCCTTCAATTGTTCCGTAGTTTAATGTAATTGGAAATGTAGGAGGTGCAAGATTTCGTTTGTATTTCGAGTTTGCACCTGCTTCTTCGTTTATAAAAAGCGGATTGAGATCACCAATTGCATCAGCAAATTTGATGACGGCTCCTCTTTCAATTGTATTTTTCACACTAACGGAAGCGCTTCCAATTAATTGCTTGAACATGATACCTCGCCCCCTCTTTTAAATAAACTGACCAATCTTTACATTACCTTTTAAGAGATTGCGGGAGAGGATTAAGCGCTGAATTTCATCGGTTCCATCGTAAATTCTCCAAAGGCGTGCTTCGCGGTACCAGCGTTCAATCGGCAGTTCACGTGTATAGCCCATGCCTCCATGAATTTGCAGGACGCGGTCAACGACGCGATTCCCCATATTTGAGCCATATAATTTAGCCATTGAGGCTAAGTGACGGTTGTCTTCTCCTTGATCAAGCGTGAAAGCTGCATTTAATACGAGCCATTTGGCAGCTTCGATTTCGGTTGCCGAGTCAGCGATTTGCCATTGGATTGCCTGGCGATCAGCGATTGGTCTCCCAAATGTTTCACGTTCTTTTGAATAGTCAATCGCCATCTGAAGCAGACGCTCTGCCGCTCCGACAGCTGTCGCGCCTACAATCCATCTTGCAAATCCGATCCACTCAAGTCCAAGCTTGTAGCCTCCGTGCAATTCACCTAGAATATTTTCTTCCGGCACTCGGACTCCATCGAAAAATAAGCTTGCAGGACCCCATTCGCCCATTGTATGAATGTATTCAGATGTCCAGCCCATGTCGCGGTCGACGATAAAACATGTCACGCCATCACGGCCTGTTGCCCGGTGCTTTTCTTTGTCTGTAATCGCAATAACCATGACGAAATCAGCTTCGTTACCGCCAGTGATAAAGGTTTTTTCACCGTTTAATACCCATTCATTCCCATCTTTTACAGCCGTCATTTGAATATTTCTTGTATCAGAACCGGCTGCTGGTTCTGTCATTGCAAAGCATGATTTTTTGTCTCCATTGATCGTTGGGATTAAATATTTTTGTTTTTGTTCTTCATTTGCATAATAAAGAATATTGTCTGCAGATCCGCCAAAACGGAATGGGACGAAAGTTTTGGAGACTTCCATTTGCACAATCGCAAGCATCATTTGGCCAATGTCGGCACCCCCGTATTCTTCTGGTGTATTGATGCCCCAGAAGCCGGACTGCTTCGCTTTTTGCTGAAGCTCCACCATTTTTTCTTTTGACAGACTTGGTTTTCCTTCTAATTCATTTCTTAGAACGGTATTTTCGAGCGGCATTAATTCATTTTCAACAAATTTCCGAATTGTTTTTTGAACCATTCTTTGCTCGTCAGTTAAACGTAAGTGCATAACCTTCAATCCTTTCCATTATAAAAATACTAACCAGTTGGTATGTTACTAGTGTATTTTGAAATTTCAGAAAAAACAAGCTTTAAATTTAATCTTTTCATTCGTTTCTATATAGATGGGTTTCTAATTGCTGCCTTATAGGATCAGGTATAGGCTCCGATTTTTTCAGTGGAACATTGTAATGAACGTAAATGACCGTGCCTTTTGCACATAATTGCCCATTCTGATGCATTTCTTCATAGAGTTCTAAACTGGAGTTTCCGATTCTTTTAACCCAAGAATATACATCTACCTGTTTTCCGTAATAAATTTGGCTGACAAAATCGACATTCATATTCAGGATGATCATTTTCCAGTTATGAAAAGACAGGTCTGGATTAAATAAGGAAAAAAGCTGATTGCGCCCTGCTTCAAACCAGACCGGAATGGTTGTATTGTTTATGTGGCCGACTCCATCCGTTTCAGAGACTCTTGGTTCAATTACTGTATGGAACATGAGATGACACTCCTTATCTATAAATAAATGCTAAATCTTCTTGCCAGAAGTGTTGATTGTTTAATAACCATTTAGTTTTTTATATTGCTGGATTCTGAAACTCTTGAACTCTATTGCCATTTTCCTCACGTTCAATAAAATGGCCAGCTGTAAATTCTCGGATAACTTTCTTCCAAAAAACCTGTGCCGATATGTTCTTTTCAATTTGCAAGACTTCCCACTTTCCTTTGTGCAAACGAAAAATGTCTTGAGCTATGTTTTTTCCAAGTCCAGATCGGCGGAATTTTTTCATAATAAAAAATTCCGCTATTGAAAAATAATCCCCTGGAGCATCATATCTTACCAGCACAAAACCTGCATATTCTCCATTGACCTTAACCAAATAAGGAAATCTCCCTTCTTCGGTCCAATAGTTTTCGAAATATGGATAGTCATTGAATCTGCCTTGTTCGTTTACTTTTGCGGAGTTAAACTCTGTGAAATCGTAAAAGTAATATTGCAGTAAATTTTCCACGATTATTTTTTCAGAAACATCAGCGAGCTTTACATTGTAGTCCATTGATAGTTCACCCTTTGAATACGTCTATAAAAGGTAATAATTCGTGAAAAAATCCAATGTTCCTCTTTTCACGAAAGGGGGATCTGACTTATAAAATGCTTCACCGTATTTTTAGATTCAAGTCTTGCTGACACAAAAGGAGGCTTAACTCGGTTTGCTCCTTCAAAGGGCTGACCGAGCCATAAAAGATGATCATCGATTATGACAAATGGAAACGAAAGATTTTCCTGTATCCACTGACATCTGAATTCATTTTGCGGGTCGTTTTCAGAAATAATGTGAAGTCTGATAGAACGCTTTACATTTGCAAGTTCTTCCAGCCATTTATTTGAGAAGTTCATAGACTTAGGCAATGAAATGATAACCGATTGTTTAGCAGATTGAATGTCAGCAAAGAGCTGATCATCTTTTAAAGCATGAATCCACCTTAGCTTTTGATGCTGATGTTTAACCCATGTGCCGATTTGCTGATGAGGAATGCTTTGATGATTTTCCTCCTGATGGTCCACAAGCTGCCTTAGCGGTTTGCTGCGATACACTTTTTCACGGATAAAAGCCGCATCACTGACATGGATGAACTTGCCTTTCGTTCTCGTAATCGCAACATTGATGAGTCTCGCGCTGTCTTTGCCGGTTGTCAGCATCCCTGCTCGGTTCTCAGGAAAACTATCAACTGTATCAAAAATCATTACATCCCGCTCGCTGCCTTGGAATTTGTGAACCGTTGCCGCAAGAATGTCAGCATTTTGAAGTTCTTCTTGATATAAGTCTCCTAACAGCTGCTGCATGAGAACAGCCTGTGCCCGGTATGGGGTTACATATCCAATTGAACGTGTTCCTGAAAGATAGGTTTCATGAATGCTTTGAAAAGACAGGAGCAGCTGCCAAAGGTTGAATTTTGAATGTGATGTCTTTTCTTTCATACAATGTTCACCCGTATGGCTCGTATCAAGCAGGATTGAAGCACGGTTAGGGAAAGGCGCTTCTGAAACAATCTTATTTCGGCTTTTCTTTACACTTTCATGATCTCCTACCTTTTTTTGATAGATATATTGATTGGTAAAGGCTGATATATCAGGATGCATTCTTCGCTGTTCTTTTAATAAAAGCATGTGCGGGTGCAAGTGTTTCGTAAAATCAGCCACTCCTGACCGAATAAAAATATCTTCTTTTAACCACTTTTCTACTAAGGAATGGCGAGAAGAGGCAATTGGAGGCAGCTGTTTAAAATCACCGCATACGATCACGCGCTTTGCAAGAGATGCAGCGAATGCCGCCTGGGGAACGTATGCCATGCTCGTCTCATCTACAATCACCACATCATATTCATCTTCATAGATAGCTGGATCACTGGCTGCCTTTGCTAGCGTTGCACCGATTACAAATGCTTCTTTTACAAACTCAGATTCCTGCTTGCGGATTTTCTCAAGCACTCGGCTTATTTTCGTTTCCAGATCAAGCAGCTGATTTGAATCCCTCTTGCTGAACGAATCTGATAAATCCTTTTTTAAATGCTTTCTTTCTTCAAGAAGCTGTTGTTTGTTCGCAGATAAAGCAGGATCTTTTTGAATCAGCAGGTCACTTGTTGTAATCGGAACAGGGAAACTGGTTTCCCCGCTCCCAGACCCGTAGCGAAGGAGTTCCCCTTCTTTAAATCTTTCCTTTTTTTGAATAAAAGCAGAGATTTCCTTCATTAACACATCAACTGCGCTATTACTGTGGGATAGAATGAGTACTCGTTTTCCTTTGAAATAATGATTTGCAGCTGTTCTTGCCAGTGTATAAGTTTTCCCTGTACCAGGAGGTCCCCAAACGAATGTGACAGTATTGTATTTTGACCTTAGCAGCAATTCATGGACATTGCTTTTAACCTTGTCTGCCGGATGTTTCGCAGGCATTGAAGGATCCATCAATCTTTTAATTCTGGAGCGCTTTTTCTTGCTTTTCTTTATTTCATCTAAACGTGCAATTAATTCTTCAAGCAGTTCCCACGGATCATGGAAAAGAAAAGCTTCATGGATTAAATCGCCGAACGTTCTTTCAAATGAAAGAATAATGCTTTTTCCCTCAGAGGACAAAACTCGTCCATCATGCTTGACACCGTCCCATTCTAATTTAATTGCAGATCCTATTGGAATTTTAATTGAGCCGTTTGTTTCAAAATAATAAGTAAAAGCATCATTACTTGATAATAGGTGACCATTTGTAACCCGATATTTTGTACTGCCATATTTTTTTAAATAGCCGATCTCCATTTGGAGAGCCTGCTGCCATTCTTTTAAATACGTGCTTGTTGTCATCTTGCCACTTCCCCGTTCATTTAAAAGAGGCAAGCTCCTGTTTCTGAGCTTGCCTGCCTGAACTATTTAGTATACATGATACACCTTATACAGTCATGTTAATTAAACCAGCGCTGTGTAACCACTTTTTTCCTTGTGTAAAACTCAACGCCATCTTTCCCGTTTGCATGCAGGTCACCATAAAATGAATTTTTCCAGCCTGAAAAAGGGAAAAAGGCCATAGGTGCGGGCACATTTACATTTACTCCGAGCATCCCCGCTTCGATTTTTTCACGAAATTCCCGAACTGCTTTGCCGCTTGACGTATAAAGAACGGCTCCATTAGCAAAGTCGGATTCATTTGTCAGTTCGATTGCTTCTTGCAGACTTTTCACTCGGACAACACTCAGAACGGGAGCAAAAATTTCATCCTTCCAAATGGTCATTTCTTTCGTGACATTATCAAAAATGGTTGCTCCGATAAAATAGCCTTTCTCATGTTTCTTTGAATCGATTCTTCCATCTTTCACTAGTTTTGCTTTTTCCTTTTCTCCCAGTTCAATATAGTTTAAGACCTTATCAAGATGTGAGCTTCGAATGACAGGACCAAGGAAAACATCATCATCTAGACCATTTCCCATGGCCAGCTGATTGGCTGATTGTACGAGTTTATCTACGAATTCGTCTGCAATTCCATCGACAACTGCCACTACTGAGCATGCCATGCATCTTTCGCCGGCACTTCCAAAAGCTGCACCAATAATCCCTGTGACCGCTTTTTCAATGTCACAGTCAGACAATACAATCGAATGATTTTTTGCGCCAGCAAGTGCTTGAACACGTTTCCCATGCGAGGCAGCTGTTTTATAAACATATTCTGCTACAGGCTGTGAGCCTACAAATGATATAGCTTTAATGCCTTTATGCTCCAGTATGCCATTTACAACATCATGCGCTCCATTGACGATATTTAACACACCAGCAGGCAGTCCTGCTTCTGAAAAGAGCTCTGCCAGTCTGGATGCTAAAATCGGTGTTCGTTCTGAAGGCTTCAGCACAAATGTATTTCCGCACGCTATGGCCAGAGGAAACATCCAGCATGGGACCATCATCGGAAAATTAAAGGGAGTAATTCCGCCTACAACTCCAACAGGGTAACGATACATTGCAGACTCAATATCTGTTGCGATGTCAGGCAAAACAGACCCCATCATTAAAGTCGGAGCTCCTGCTGCAAATTCTACACATTCAATTCCTCTTTGCACCTCGCCGCGTGCTTCCTCTAAGCTTTTCCCATTTTCAGAGGTAATTAATTCTGCAAGCTCTTCTGCGTGTTTGATCAGCAGCTGCTGATAGCTGAAAAGAACTCTAGCCCGTTTTGGAACGGGAGTTTTGCTCCATGATTCAAATGCTTCTTTTGCGGATTTTACTGCGAGATCTACATCTTCTTTACCAGAAATGGCGACACTCGCTAGAATATCTCCTGTTGCAGGATTTGGAACTTCATCAAATTTCCCTGTACGAGAAGCAACCCATTCACCGTTCCTATAATTTTCAATTGTTTTCATATTTTTCCCCTCCTGCAGCTAGTTTTGTAGAATGAAAGGAATACGTATAAGATTGTTTATAAAGCTCCGTTATTTCTTCCAATGTCGGTACCTTTGGATTATTGCCCGGACTTCCGCTTGCGATTGCGTCATAGGCCATTTTAGGGATTGCCTTTTCAAATGCCTGCTGGTGAATTCCCCAGCCTTTAAGGTTTGGAATATTTAATTCCTGACAAAGGGCTTTAATTTCATCGATGGCGTGCTGTGCAGCTTCTTTGTCTGACATTTTATCTTCTGAAAAAATTCTGCCGACATCAGCCAGTCTTTCAATGCAATGATCCATGCTGAACTCAAGTACTGCCGGCAGCAGCATTGCATTCGATATGCCGTGCGGTACGTGAAACAGCGCGCCGATTGGGCGGGACATGCCATGTACGAGACAAACAGAAGCATTTGAAAACGCCATTCCGCCCTGAAGAGAACCTAAAGACATCGCCTCTCTTGACTGCATATGATGACCATCTTCATAAACATTCCGCATATGAGGCAGAATGTTTTTTATGGCAGATAACGCAAGCATATCCGTCATTGGGTGTGCTTTTCTCGATATGTATGCCTCAAGTGCATGACTCAGTGCATCAATTCCTGTTGCTGCAGTGATTTGTTTAGGAGATGAGATCGTTAAAATCGGATCAATAATTGCACATGCTGGCATAAATGCAGGCTGCTTAATCATCATTTTTACATCATTATTTGTGTTTGTAATGATGGTAACATCTGTTGCTTCAGACCCCGTTCCTGCAGTTGTCGGGATAGCGATGAGCGGAATTGGAGCTTGATCTGCGATCTTTTTTCCTCCCATATAGTCTCCTATATATCCGCCATTCGCAGCAAGTACGGCGACGGCTTTGGCCGTATCAATGCAGCTGCCGCCTCCGAGAGCCATAATCACATCACAATTATCCTTCTCGAATTGTTCCAGTGCCTCATGAACAAAGAGGTCGGTCGGTTCTGAAACAACACCTAAGTATACGCTGCTCTCCCCGCCGCACTCGTGAATAAGTTTTTCTGCCTCTTTCACATAACCAAGATCCTTCATTATTGTGTCACTGATAATAAGTACTTTTTTGCCATATTGGGTGGATTCTAGTCCCGCTTTTTGAAAAGAATTTCTTCCGTATATAATGGTTTTTGGAGTTCTTAAAACTGAAAAAGTGTTCAATCTTTCCCCTCCTTGTAATTAAACGCTTACATTTATAAACTCATTTTAAGCAAATGGATCAGCTGTTTATCTCGTTTGAAAGCTGTCATGTTTTTACTATCGCTATATTCATAGATGCCTTTCCCTGTTTTAGCTCCAAGATTGCCTTGCTTTACACTTTCTACAATAAAGTCAGGCGGTGCTGTTCTGGCATCAAGCTCCGGGAAAAGATGAGCGGTAACTTTTTCCCATATATCAAGTCCTCCTAAATCTGCGATGCGCAGCGGTCCATTTAAGGCCCATCTCATTCCAGGCCCTTCAGTCATGACTCTATCAATGTCATCTGCGTTTGCAATTCCTTCCTCAAGCAGATAAAAAGCTTCCCTGATGACAGCAGCCTGCAGGCGATTTGCAATAAAACCGGGAATATCTTTATTCAGTACAACAACTTCTTTTCCGGCAGCGTTTAATAGAATAAAAACCTCTTCAAGTACCCATGGAAGTGTTTGCTCTGTTTTAACAATTTCAACAAGCTTAACTAAATGTGCAGGGTTAAAAAAATGGGTAATGAGCATACGCTCAGCAAACGAACATTGGGCAACAAGCTTTGTGATTGGAAACGTTGAAGTATTTGAAGCTATGATGGCTGTTGGTTTTATTAATCGTTCAAGAGTTTTAAATAATTGCAGCTTATAGTCCAGAACTTCCGGAATTGCTTCAATAACAAGATCGGCATCTTGAACTGCTTCTTCGAGATCTGCAGTAAAAGAAAGATTATTAAGTGTTTCCTGTATCTCCTTGTCACTAATATAAGATTCATTTTTCATCACATCTAAATTCTTGACGATCATCCGCTCTGCTTTTATAACAAGCTCTTCTTTCAAATCAAAAACCGCAACGGCACATTGAGCACTTGCAAACACTTGAGCAATGCCATGTCCCATTGTTCCAGATCCAATAACAGCCACCTTCTTTATCAATCTCCTGCTCACTCCTTATTTCTGAATTATCGGTATATTCTCTTATTATATCTTAATTAGGATAAGAGTGTAGGTATAAGTCTCCTCATATTTGCTGCTAATGTTGATCGGTATTAAAAAAGAATAAAATAAAGCACTGCTAATCAACATTAGCAGTGCTCCCTCTCACTATTAAGCATATACCCCAACAAAAAATTCTGCATACAGTGCCTGAACGGCTTTTTTCTCCTGCGCTTCCTTCACACCAAACATCATGCTTACTTCAGAGGAGCCTTGATTGATCATCTCAATATTGACTCCAGCATCAGCCAGTGCCTTTGAAGCCCTGGCAGCCGTTCCGATGTTGTGACGCATCCCTTCTCCCACCATCATAATGAGAGATAAATTATGTTCAACCTTCACTTCATCAGGATGAAGACCGGAATAAATGCGTTCCAAAATCTTTTTTTCAGTTTCTGCATCCATTTGTTTTTGCCTTAAAATAATGCTGAGATCATCAATTCCAGACGGGCTATGTTCATAGGTTAAACCAAACTCCTCTATAATAGACAGCAGTTTTCGGCCAAATCCCACTTCTTTGTTCATTAAATATTTATTCACGTAAATGCTGCAAAAATCATCATCGCTTGCAATCCCAATAACCGGCCCGTTTGTATGTTTTCGTTCGTTCACAATTCTTGTTCCATCTGCTTGCGGATTGTTTGTATTTTTAATATGAACTGGTATTCCTGCTTTAAAGGCCGGAATTAATGCTTCATCATGAAACACAGAAAATCCGGCATAAGATAATTCCCGCATTTCTTTATAGGTCAGCTCACGGATTTCTTTTGGATTTGGCACAACGTTTGGGTTAACCGAAAAGACTGCATCAACGTCAGTAAAATTTTCGTACAGGCCTGCGCCAGTGCCATTCGCTAAAATAGAACCTGTAATGTCCGACCCGCTTCGGGAAAATGTAACAACTTCGCCATCTTCGTTATACCCAAAGAAACCGGGAAAGATTAAAATACCAGGGAGATTCTTTAAAGATTGAAGGTTTTTATAAGACTTTTCCAGCACTTGAGCTGTTCCGCCAATCTCTTTTACAATCAAACCGGCGTCTTTCGGATTTATATAGGAAGCTTCATTTCCTTTGCTTTTAAAGTACGCCGCAATCAGTTTTGCGTTGTTATCTTCTCCGCTTGCTTTAATGGCATCTATGTATCTGGCTGGATTTGATTGATTTCCATTTAGAAGCTGCTGAAGGTTCTTTTCGATATTGAAAACGATTTCATGCCCTAATTTCAATTCCTCTGCAAGTTGAGCGTACCTGGCAATAACAGCAGCTGTATATTCTGGTGCATCTTGTCCCTGCAGACACTTTTCTCCTATTTCAATAAGTAAATCTGTCACCTTGCGATCTTCCGCAAATCGTTTTCCAGGTGCAGAGACGACAACAATTTTCCGTTCAGGATCGGAGACGACTATATCAAACACTTTTTCGACCTGTTCTCCGGAAGCTAAAGAACTTCCGCCAAACTTCACAACTTTCATGCGAACATCCCCTAATATTTTTAAATTTTTAGGTAAATTTTAAAATCTATTTTACTCCTTTTATGGGAACAATCAAGGATTTCTTTAACAATTTTACAGAGAGTTTTTATCATGCCCTGTTTCTGCCTTTTTTCACTTGAATTTTTCCAATTCGTTGATAATATTATGACTAGTAGATAATCTTCGTATTCCGAAATATTAGACCCGAGAAAGGACGTAGCAAATGAGCCAGGCAGCTTCTTTAAAAAAACCGATTCAAAATCCATCACCTACCGTATATAACATTCTTTTTATTATTGGTTTATGCCATTTATTGAATGATTCGATCCAATCGGTTATTCCGGCTATGTTTCCAATTTTGGAAAAATCGATGGGATTAACGTTTACACAGCTCGGCCTTATCGCTTTTACGCTAAACATGGTTTCCTCAGTCATGCAGCCTGTTGTTGGCTGGTATACAGACAAAAAACCAATGCCCTATGCCTTGCCTATTGGGCTGATGAGCAGCTTGTTCGGAATATTAGGGCTCGCTTTTGCATCCTCCTTTTCAACCATTTTATTAAGTGTCTTTTTTATCGGACTTGGTTCTGCCGTATTTCATCCTGAAGGGTCCCGTGTTGCCTATATGGCAGCTGGTGAAAGAAGAGGCCTTGCTCAATCAATCTATCAGGTGGGCGGTAATACAGGTTCTTCTGCGGCGCCGCTCATTACAGCACTCATCCTCGTTCCATTTGGTCAGTTTGGAGCCATCTGGTTTACGATTGCAGCTGCACTCGCGGTGATTTTCCTTTTTTACATCGCTAACTGGTATACATATAAACTCGCAGCCATCAGAAAAGAAGAAAAGAAAAATGGATCAAAGAAAAAAGAAGTCAAACTGACTAGAGCGATTGTTTCTGCACTTATTGTCATTGTCTTTCTCGTTTTCGCCAGATCATGGTATGGCAGCGCGATTTCAAACTTCTATACGTTCTATGTAATTGAAAAATATGATGTGAGCATCGCCCAGTCACAAGTGTATATCTTTATCTTCCTTGTCATGGGAGCACTTGGGACTTTTGCTGGCGGTCCGCTTGCCGATCGATTTGGAAAACGTACGATTATCCTTGGTTCCTTGCTTGCTACAGCTCCATTTGCACTCATCCTGCCTTTTGCTGGTCCAATCGCGGCATATGGGCTTATCGCGGTCATTGGATTTATCTTAAGCTCCAGTTTTTCTGTTACAGTCGTTTATGCACAGGAACTTATCCCTGGAAAAATCGGAACGATGTCTGGACTGACAGTTGGCCTCGCTTTTGGAATGGGTGCCATTGGATCGGTTGCTTTAGGCTCATTAATCGATTCCTTCGGGTTAACTTCCGTTATGATCGGCATTTCCGTTCTTCCTGTTTTAGGTATGCTTGCATTCCTCCTTCCGGGCGATCAAACGTTAAGAGAATGGCATCAATAACCGACAGCCTATGACTTTTAGCCAGAGGTTTTTTCATCATTTTAATATGATGAAAATAATATTATTAAGTGTGATGAACTAATTCAGGGTATCTACGTCTAGCTCCTACACCTAGCTCGCTGTGAAAAAGACAATTGCCCAGAGAAGGCAAAAAGCGACTTCCCTGGTCAATTCCAGCTGACCAAGGCGCCTCGCTTTTGGATATTTTGTCGCATTTTGAACTATTTAACAGATTTGTAATCTAAAAGCACCCCTTTTTGTGGTATAACTGAAATACAAGAAAGGGGTTGTTTTATGAGAGTTTCAATGCGTATGATTGCCGCGCTTTCTGTTGGTTTCGCTACTCTATCAAGCTATAATACTGTTTTAGCGCAAACGAACCAAGATACTTTACATCATGCAGAAAAGCAGCTGAATGAACATCAGGAAGTGCTCCAGCAAAAAGAAAAAGAGAAACAATCTGTACATACAGCTGTTCAAAAAATGCAAAGCGAACTGCAGGTAATGGAATCTCTTGTTGCAAAGAATGAAAAAGAATATGCAGATATTCAGAAAGATATCGACAAGACGAATCAGATTATCGAAGAAAAGAAAATGGAAATTGTTGAATTGCAGGATAAGGTATTCAGCCGCGGGGAAATCATGCATGCAAGACTTGTTGCCCTTCAGGAAAATGATCATGCTGACATTGTTATTCATACGTTAGTTAATGCGGAAAGTTTTTCTAACTTTTTTGAAAGACTTGGAGCAGTTGCCACTTTGCTCAATGCGGACAATGACATTTTAGAGCAGCAGCAGGCTGATTTAAAAAAAATTGAAGAAGATAAAAAAGAAATTGATAAGCAAGAAACCCTATTGGTGCAGCAGCAGCAAACTCTTGCTGCGAGCGGAGCTAAGCTCGAGGAAGCGTTATTGAACCGACAGAACAAGATGGCCGCACTGCAGACGGAATATCAAAAAGTCTCTGCTGAAGTAACACTTGCCCAGCAGGAAAAATCAGCTCTACAAGCCCAAATGAAAGCGATTGAAGACAGCATAAAAAAAGAGCAGGAAGCTGCTAAAGCTAGAGCTGCAAGCATAGCAGCCGCTAAAAAGAAAGAACAGGAAGCAATGCTTGCTGAAGCAAAAGCAAGAGAAGAAGCAGCCAAGATTGCAGCTGCTAAAAAGCAGGAAGCTGCGGTAAAACCAGTTTCTAACAAACCTGTACAAGAAAAACCTGCTGAAGAAAGCAACGAAGGAAATATCTTTTATGTAAGCGCAACAGCTTATAGTCACGAAGACACAGCCAGTGATTTTACTGCGACAGGCATCAACATAAAAGAAAACCCGAATATCAAGCTGATTGCAGTTGATCCAAAAATCATTCCTTTAGGGAAGAAGGTTTGGGTTGAAGGATATGGTGTTGCAATAGCCGGTGACACTGGCGGGGCCATTATTAATCACAAGATTGATGTTCTGATGCCAAACAGTGCAGAAGCAAGAAAATGGGGCCGTAAAACGGTAAAGATTGAAATACTGGATTAATAGAAAAAGAGAACTTATCTGGTTCTCTTTTTTTGTCTTTCTATCTATCTATCAAATCTGAAGTATTAGTACAAACAATAATTTCAATATAAAGATTATTTCATTAAAACAGGACTTTCTTTAAATATATCTTTCATAAAAGACGAAAATTGACTTGTCTGGAAAGAAAAGTCGTCATCGCTATGTACTCTTCTCATTCGAAACCCTGATGACATCAGGACGAAGAGCTCAGAGGTCTGATCGGCATCAATTTGATCACTGATGACACCGTTTTTCTGCCCTGAACGTATCCAAAGCTTAGAAAACTCGTACATCCATTCATCAAATTCACGAAGTGCATTCATTGCTTCAGGCTGATCCTTCCTTCCTATAAAATACATCAGGATTTGGTTTGCAATGTTCGTTGGATGATGAAGCGCCTCAAAACTCTCCGATAGAACGTTAATTGGATCCTCCATCTTTTGTTTGTTTCTGCCCATCCTCTCAAAAAATCGGTCATTTGTTTCATGAATTCTGGTTTCAAGGACTTTTGCGAGAAGTTCGTCTTTGCTTTTTATATAGTGATAGATTGCCCCTTTCGACAGTCCTGTTCGCTTCATGATCTGAGCAAGTGTCGTTTTGGCACAACCGATTTCTACTATTAGAGCTGAAGTTGCTTCCAGCAGGATTTTTTCAGAACGGACTCTTTTTTCGAATTGTTTCATCTTTTTATGCCTCCTTTCTACATTGTAGAAAACAGACCAATGGTTTGTAAAGGAGAATCATGTCCGAAATTGAAGTTTATTGACTTTGAACTCTCCTGATTTCGAGCTTTTCTTATAAAAAAAATGAAAAGCAGCTGATGTATAAATATTTTTTTGGTGTATTTGTTATTTTTGTTAAATTATATTAAAAAAACATATAGAATAGCATTTTCTCTCATTTTTTTTGACAATTCAATTTTAATAGTAGTATTATTATACATGGTAAAAAGGAGGCTTCTTGCATCATGTCAATGATTGACAAAGATAAAATTGTTCAAAGTGTACCGCAAAAAGGTTTTTTCGGTCATCCTAAAGGACTATTCACCCTGTTCTTCACAGAATTCTGGGAACGTTTTTCTTATTATGGGATGAGAGCTATTCTACTGTATTATATGTATTATTCCATGAAAGATGGCGGACTTGGTCTTGATCAGACTACTGCTCTTTCCATTATGTCGATCTATGGTTCCCTCGTTTATATGTCCGGAATCATCGGAGGCTGGATTTCTGACAGATTGCTCGGGAATTCGCGCACCGTTTTTTATGGTGGAGTTCTCATTATGCTTGGTCATATCATACTTGCTTTCCCAGGAAGTATTTCAGCGTTCTTCGTGTCGATGTTCTTCATCGTAATCGGTACAGGATTGCTTAAACCAAATATTTCAAATATCGTTGGTGATCTTTACAGTAAAGATGATAACCGCCGCGACTCTGGATTCAGTATTTTCTACATGGGGATCAACTTGGGCGGACTGCTTGCACCGCTAATTGTAGGTACAATTGGCCAAAAGTACAATTTCCATCTTGGTTTTGGTGTAGCTGCTGTAGGTATGTTCTTAGGATTAGTCGTCTTCTTGCTGACGAAAAAGAAAAACCTTGGATTGGCAGGTACTGCCGTTCCGAATCCCCTGACTCCTGCTGAGAGAAAGAAAGTTTTCGGAAGATTAGCTATTGGACTTGCCGTCATTGTTATCTTAGGCGCAATTTCAATTACTACCGGCTATCTGACAATCTCTAAATTCACATTCATAATTAGTATCTTAGGTATTCTAATCCCGACGGTATACTTCATTGTGATGTACAACAGCCCTAAGTCAACAGATGTTGAACGTTCTCGTTTAATCGCTTATATTCCGTTGTTCATTGCGGCAATGGTGTTCTGGGCGATTCAGGAACAGGGTGCTACTATTCTTGGAGCTTATGCTGATACTCGTACTGATTTAACATTTGGCGGTTTCGAAATTCCATCATCATTTTTTCAATCGTTAAATCCATTATTTGTTGTCTTCCTGGCGCCAGTGTTTGCTTGGCTTTGGGTAAAGCTTGGCAACCGTCAGCCATCTACATCGAAAAAATTTGCGTTTGGATTGTTTTTTGCCGGTTTATCATTCTTGATTATGATTATTCCTGCATACGTGAACGGTACAGATACACTGACTAACCCATTATGGCTCGTACTTAGCTTCTTCCTGGTAGTGCTTGGAGAGCTTTGCCTATCACCAGTTGGGCTATCTACAACGACAAAGCTTGCTCCTGCTGCATTCTCAGCACAGACAATGAGTCTTTGGTTCCTGACAAGTGCATCTGCTCAAGCTATTAACGCACAAATTGTTAAATTTTATAAGCCTGAAACTGAAATGATCTATTTTGGTGTCATTGGCGGTATTGCCGTTCTTTTAGGAGTTCTCATGTTAATTCTTTCTCCTAAAATTCAAAGTTACATGAAAGGTGTTCGTTAAGGCACCTAAATAAAGCCTGTCCCACTTATCGGGACAGGCTTTATTTCTTTTCAAACACATACATCTTTCCGTTTATTGGACTCAGAATGCCAGGACCTTTAAATCCTCTTTTCAAAAGGACTCTTTTTATGAAAAGAATGAATCCCCCATGGCTTACAATGAGAATATTCCTGTTTTGTTTCGATAAAATCACATCAATAATGGCTTCAGCTCTTTTATTGGCATTTATTTTGCTCTCAAGCTGTGATTTATGATTAAAAAGCCATGCTATTCTGACCGTAACCATCCATAGAAAATAAGGAAGTCTTATTTTCTCATGAAACAGGGAATAAGCTGGAATTTCTCTTAATTCTTCAGCTGTAATTATTTCTCCTTTATATATAGATTGCGCTGTTTTTTCAGCTCTAAATAAGTCACTGCTATAGCATATATCCCATTCAGAACAGGGTTCTGTTATTCCTATTTCAATATCTGACGTGTCATAATCACTAAACCATTGGTCCAGTTCAGTTGGTGTCATCCATTTACGCGGCGGTTTGTTTTTCACTTTAAAATGGCGGATCAATCCTATTTTCATGTTCGGCTTCCCTCTTCTCTATTCACTTAAAAATTCTGCATATTCTCTAAAAACCCTTCTATAAGAAAAACCCGGCATAGAAAAAAGGGTGAAATCAGTTAATTAGAATTAATTAACGGCCTTTTTATAAATGTCAAAAAAGGCTAGGAATATAAATTTAAAAAAGCAGCAGGTTCTAACCCCTGCTGCTTTTTTACTTATACAGTTGCCGCTTTCCCAGCTTTTTCTCTGCAGCTTTTAGCTGCTTCAACCATTACTTTTAATGCTTCAACAGTTTCTGATATTCCCCTTGTTTTTAAACCGCAATCCGGGTTGACCCAAAAGAGCTCGGGATCTAACACTTGCAGGGCTCTTTCAATATTTTTGACCAGCTCTTCTGCTGTCGGCACTCTCGGACTATGAATATCATAGACACCAAGTCCAATGCCTTTTTCATATGAGTATTTCTCAAAAGAATCAATAAGTTCACCGTGACTTCTTGATGTTTCAATCGAAATCACATCTGCATCTAAAGCATCGATTGCTTCGATAATATCTTCAAAATTAGAATAACACATATGAGTATGAATTTGTGTGTCCGGCTGAACGGACGCAGTTGAACGTTTAAAGGCTGTTACTGCATTTGATAAGTACTGCTCCCAGTTCTGCGTTTTTAATGGGAGACCTTCGCGGATAGCAGGTTCATCCACTTGAATCATCGCAATTCCTGCCTGTTCAAGAGCTTCAACCTCTTTACGGATACTGAGCGACAATTGGTTGAGCACATCCGTTTTAGGAATATCATTTCGCACGAATGACCAGTTTAAGATTGTAACAGGACCCGTCAGCATTCCTTTAACTGGTTTATCAGTCAAACTTTGAGCGAAAATGGTTTCTTTTACTGTCATCGGCTCCTCAAGTAAAACATCTCCGTAAATAACTGGCGGTCTGACACACCGCGAGCCATAGGATTGAACCCAGCCAAACGTTGTAATCGCAATTCCAGTTAACTTTTCGCCAAAAAATTCTACCATATCAGTTCGTTCAAACTCTCCGTGAACAAAAACGTCTAATTCCAGATTTTCCTGAATATCAATCCATTTTTTTATTTCTTGTTCTATATAATGATTATATTGCTCATCTGAACGTTCTCCTTTTCTCCATTTTAACCGTTCAGCACGAACCTCTTTTGTTTGCGGAAAGCTCCCGATTGTCGTTGTAGGCAGCAGCGGAAGGTTAAATCGCTTGCTTTGAAGCTTTTTGCGAAGCTCAGCTTCGGGTCTTTCAGTTGTGAACGTATCTAACTGCTTCATCGCTTTCTCAACTTCGATCTGGTTTCTAAGTGAAGAAGAAGATAAATTCTCAGTCGCCTTATCGTAATCGGAAAGTGCTCCATCCTCAGCTTCAAAGTTTAAAAATCTCGTTAAAAGCTCTAGTTCAGCAAGCTTTTCATCTGCAAAAGAAAGACCTTCTTTGACAAGATGATCAAGATTCTCTTCGGATTTGACTGTCACCGGCACATGAATAAGACTGCATGAAGGCTGAAGGATCAATCGTTCCCGGTCAACTGTCTCTAGAATGCTGTTTACTAGTTTTACTGTATTTTGAAGGGGCGCTTTCCAAACATTTCGTCCATCAATAATGCCTGCAGCAAGTACTTTATCCTTTGGAAACCCAGCTGTTTTCAGCTTTTCCAGCGACGCTCCGCTGTCATGAATAAAATCAAGACCAATTCCATCTACCGGCAGACTAACTAGTTCGCTAAAGTGGTCAACAGTTTCAAAATAAGTCTGTACAAGAAGCTTTGTCTTTGTTACCTTTTTTCGAATGGTTCCATAAACAGTTTTTGCTTTTGCAAAAAGAGAAGCATCTGCAGCTGGTGTTACAAATACAGGTTCATCGATCTGAATCCATTCTGCACCTGCATCTGCAAGGTCCTGAAGCACTTGGATATAGAGAGGAATTAGTTTATCCAGGACGGATTCCTTATTCGTCCCTTTTGATAGAGTGATTAAAGTTAGCGGACCTACAATAACAGGCTTGCCGTTAATACCCAGTTCTTCTTTTGCCTCATGGTATAGCTTCAGCAGCCGATTATTTGTTAGCTTAGGTTTTGACTCATCAAGCTCAGGAACAATATAATGATAGTTTGTGTTAAACCATTTTGTCATTTCAGCTGCCACTTCTTCTTTACTTCCGCGGGCTATTTCAAAATATGTACGCAGTGAATTGGCATCTTTCTCTTTAAATCTTTCTGGAATCAAGCCGAATAAGACCGCCGTATCCAACACATGATCGTAATAACTGAAATCTCCAATCGGAATGAGATTAATGCCATTATCCTTTTGCTTCTGCAAATGAGTCAGTCTGATTTCTTTCATGGATTGTTCAAATTGCTCCTCGGATAAATCACCTCTCCAGAACGTTTCAAGCGTCTTTTTCCATTCTCTCTTTTCACCAATTCTCGGATAGCCTAAATTTGAATTTACAATGCTCATAGCCGTTCCCCCATTTCTTAACGTTACTCAACTTCAATGTGCATAAAAAAACTCTCTTGCATGAAGAGAGTTTGATGGACACAGTTAACTTGTGTTGAGACACAAGACAGGTTTCAACATATCGCATCACCCTCCCTATTTCGCGTAGGCATGAAGTGCATACGATAGGCAGGTCTCCTGACTCAGGTTCATTGTATTCTATTCCCTTCCCATTTTTCATTCGGAAAAACAGTGGGCTCTTATAGAATTCTCCCCATTACAGTGGCGCGACCGCGTCGGATTTTCACCGATCTTCCCTTTTAAGCTAAGACAGAATCTTCTTCTTGCCATTAGCACCTATCGCTTAAAAATATTAAATTTTTTAAATAAATGAATAATTGTTTTTAAGCATATCTGAAGTTTCGCTTTCGTGCAAGTATTTTATCGCAGATTATCTGACACTAAGACCATCAGAACAAAAGCGCAGGCGCCTTGGTCAGCGCAGGCATGGCAGATCCGCTCTGGCCGGGGAGGTTGGCGCGGTAGCTCGACGCAGATAACTTTATTTTATTTTCCACAATCTATTACCTTTTATTATTTCCTAAACTACAATTGAATTTTCAGCTTAGGGACTCTTCTGATATGCTTAGCACCTTCCACTTTGCAGCTTCATAGAATCCAAGATTCTTATAGAGATTTTCAGCTTCCGGGTTGTTATAAAACAAATATATAGACTTATTTTCTCCAGCCAGATCATGACAGATCGCCTGTATGACGTCTGATGCATAGCCCTTTCTGCGATAAACGAGCGGAGTAGCTACACCAACAATAATCGCTGTTTCACTGCTTTCGATGAAAACTCCAGCAGTCGACACCATTTTTCCTTCTTCCTCCCGGTAGAATACTATTAATTTGCCTGATTCAATGTTTTGAAAATGATCACTGGCAAAGAAATCCTCATTCGGGCCAATCATTTTATATTCATCGACCTCCATGAACAAGTCATATAGCCTCCTGCACTCTTCAAGGCTGGTAATCTTTTTGACCCCTTTTGGAAATTGCAAATCATAGGAACCGCTGTACCGAAGCATGCAGGATTCGCTTTCAAGATCCATTTTGAAGTGATCTTTAAAGCGATCGACTATTTCTTTTTTCCCAACAATTTTCCGGATGCCGCTTTCCTGAATGATCACTGTAAAATCACCCAATGGCAGATCTGGAACTGCGCAGTAATAATAGATTTTCTCTGGGTAAATCATCAAAATAGCATTCAAATGGCCCTCCTGATATTGACCGTAAATCATCATATGTTCTTCTGTTAAGTCTTCTATGATTAAGGCATTCAAGACATGATCTGTCTGTAATAACACAGCTGCATGAGAGTATTCTTCTTTATCTATCAGCTTTATAAAATGTTGGCCCATTTATTCTCTCCTGGATTATGATTTTATAAGTCTTTTAGAATATTCTATCATTCTCTAGTGAATATGATATATATTTTAATAGATAGATTTATTTTCCTATACTGATGCAGGTACGGTGAAAGCGAAATGGATATGAAGGACGTATTACTTAATTTTTTACTCGTTTTTTCCCCGCTGTTGATTATACAGCTGTTGTATATGAGAAAAGAGACAAACAAAAAAATGAACAAATGGTTATTTGCTTTATTGCCAGCTCTTGCGGTCATTCTAAGCATGCTTTATCCATTTAAGATTGAAGATGAATTTTTCTTTGATTTCAGGAGAATTCCGTTAGTGATGGGGTTATTGTACGGTGGATATCCGCTCGGAATCTTTTTATTTGCTGTTACGACTACGACCAGGGTGATCATAGGAGGAAATGGCATCATTACGACCGTTGTGATGGCAGGTTTGCTTGTTCTTTTCGTGCCAATGCTTTCTTCCTATTATTTAAAAAGCCGGCTGAGAAAGAAATTAATTCTAGCGGTATCCATTGTTTTGCTGTCTATGCTACTAACGATCATTCAAATATATTTGTCATATGGATTATCATTCCATTCAGAATTTTACATTGAACTCTTCGTTTTGCATTTGATTGCCACAGTAATAGGTACCGTCTTATTTGAAACGATTGTTCAAAACTTCAATCTCTTAAAAAGGATCATCAAAGCTGAAAAGCTCGAAGTAGTCAGCCATTTAGCAGCCAGCATTTCTCATGAGGTTCGTAACCCTTTAACGACTACAAAGGGATTTTTGCAGCTTCTTCGTGATGATGATATCAGTCAGGAAAAAAAAGAAGAATACATAGAAATTTCGTTAAATGAGCTGGATCGTGCGACAAACATCATTAAAGACTATTTAACATTTGCAAGGCCTGAAGCTGAAAATAATGACCCAATTGATGTTCACTCAGAACTCAAAAACTGCCTGAATGTTATGAGTCCACTTGCCCAAATGGAAAACGTGCAATTAATAGAACATTTTTGTTCAGATGACATTCTAGTTCTTGGCGACCCTTTAAAGCTAAAACAATCACTGATTAATTTAATTAAAAATGGCATTGAGTCCCACTCTGCCGGAGGTACATTAGAGGTGAAGACAACAAAAGGGCTCACACACGTTAAAATTATTATTTCAGATCAGGGGAAAGGCATGTCTGAAGAACAGGTGATTCGCCTTGGAGAACCTTATTTTTCGACGAAAACAAATGGTACAGGTCTAGGAATGATGGTGTCTTACAGCATCATTGAAGCGATGAAGGGAACTATTCATGTGAAAAGTAAACCTGATTCAGGTACTTCGTTTACAATTTTTCTACCTATTTATCAAAGCAATGAAGGCTAACTCGTTTTGCAGGATTTAAGGCTGTTCTGACATTCTCTTACTTTTTCCTTACAGGCAGCAAGAATAGCTGCAGTTACATATGTACTTGTGAAAATTTTAAAGGATTGTGCCAAATATCATGAAACAGCTCTGTCAATATCTTTTCAGATACAAGCGAATCCTTGCAGCTTGCAAAGACAATCTCATAAAGCAAGACAGCGCAGCGACATACAACAGTTCGAGGGTTGCGGTATCCTTTAGCAAATGAGGATGTTCAGCGGACATAACGAAGACCAGCCTGACATGAGGCCGGTCTTTTTTGTTTTTATAGGTTTAATGTTTAAAAGGTGCTTCCTTTTATGCCAGGAATTTTGAATATAGCCCAAAATCTAGAATATATGCTCGAATTTTTTAAATATAAAGCCCCAAATTCCAGATTTAAAGCCCGAATTTTTCAATATAAAGACGATTCGACAAAATACGATATTATTAGGTCATACGTGATGCAAAGCATCCAACATTCGTTTAATCGCAAGCTCTACCCCGTCCTGGTCATTTGTCAGGGTAATATCCTGGCAGATCGCTTTTATTTCAGGGCGGGCATTTCCCATTGCAATGCTTTTACCGGCAATCTCCAGCATCGATTTGTCGTTCATGCTGTCGCCGATTGCTGCCGTATCCTTAAGATCAATGCCCAGATGTGCAGACAGTTTTTCAAGTGCAATCCCCTTCGAAGCTAATCTGTGCTCCAATTCAAAGTTGTGAGCTGCTGATGTAACAAGCGTTACATTTTCGCGGTCTTTAAATCTTTCCCAGCCAGCTTCAAGTTTTTCCTTATGAAAAGAAAAGGCTAAAATATTATAGATATCGCTTGTTTTATCAAGAATACTCGTAAATGAATCGACAAACTCAAAGCCTGACTGACTATACTGTTTTTCAGCTGCCTGCAGAAGCATGGCTCGATCCGTTTTGGGATTCGCACTTTTCACCCGGTCTATTTCTATGCTTAAAAGCTCTCTTCCGCTTTGAGGGGTATAGATGGCATCTTTGCCGAACACTTCGTAATAATAATCATTTTCTTCCAGGAATTGAAGGGCTTCTCCTGCAGTCTCCTTTTCCATTGGCTGAGAATGAAACAATTCGCCATTCGGATTATGAATCGTTGCTCCATTTGCAGCGATAATCCATGTTTTAACCCCTGAATTCTTAAAAATTTCAACAACATCAAACTGCGCTCTCCCCGTTGCTACGACAACTTCGATTCCCTCTTTTTGTGCAGCTTTTATCGCTTTCAGATTTTCAGCGCTTATTTCATTGTGACTGTTTAATAATGTTCCATCTAAATCAATGGCTATTAGTTTTGTCATTCCATTTCCTCCTCTGCTACGAGCAATTCCACGTTATTTTTATCCAGTAAGTCTCTAAATGCCTTCTCAGGTTCTTTATCTGTTATAAGCAAATCAATTTCATGCAAATCTGCATATAAGAAAAAGTCTGTTACACCAAGCTTAGAATGATCGGCGAGCGCAATTACCTGATTAGCCTGATTAATCATCTTCCGTTTAACCATGCCATCCTCTTCATGGGCAATCGATAACCCTCTCTCTGATATACCGACAACCCCGATAAAGACTTTATCAACCTGATATTTAGAAAGCTTTTCTACAACAGAGGATCCATATAAAAATCGATGCTCCTTCTGAAGCTCACCACCCAGTAAATGAATCTGTATCCCAGGCTTTGTTGATAGAATATCGGCCTGATTGATTGAATTTGTAATAATTGCAGCATTTGTAACGTCAATAAATTCCGCACAAGCCTGAACAGTTGTTGATGCATCTAATATAATTCGGTCTCCTTCCCGGATAAGGCTTGCAGCTTTCCGTCCAATTAATTCTTTTTCATGTGACACCGTTAGAAGGCGATTGTGGTAATCTTTGATTTCTTTATGCGAACTTGGCAATATGGCTCCGCCTCTTGTGCGGATAATCAGCTTTTGTTCTTCAAGCTTCACAAGGTCACGGCGAGCTGTGTCCTTTGAAACATCATAAAGGGAACAGATTTGATCTGCTGTGATTCGTTTATTTTCTTTTAAATAGTCAAGAATGGAAATTAACCGTTCTTCCTGATACAAAATGCTCACCTAACTTTCAGAAATGTTTGTACAATAATTTAAGATTTAAGCTCTTATAAGCGATTATAATTGTTATGCACAATATATTCAAGTTTTAATAATGTTATGTAAGTTATTTATGCAGTTTGGTAAGTGTTATGCATAAAAAAGAAGAGACCTTGAAGGCCTCTTCTTTTTTTCTAATGGCTGTTTTCGCATTGATTGTTGTTTTTGATTTTACCCGTGGATTTCCGCTGCGGGCACTTGCTTTCTGCGGGGAGGGATGGGAACCTCCTCGGCTATGTCTGTGGGGTCTCCCATTCCCCATATTTCCCGCAGGAGTCAAGTGCCTTCCGCTACAATCCACTAAAGATTTTAACCATTTCTCTAAAAGCAACAAACTTTTCGAAAAGAGCCTTTCTAAATTTATACAATGACAGTTTCAGGAGCAGACAACGGATTCCTCACTCTTCCAAATTCGGATGCATGCGGACGGTCATCTCCATCACCGTAACCGTACTCGATCATGCGATTTCGATTCAGGCACAGCTTTTTAAATGAAGGCCGCAGTAAATCAAATAGCCGGAAGCGATCTTGAAGATGCGGGAATTGCTCCTGATAGGAAAGAATCGTAGACCTTAGTAAACTCCAAAATTCCTTCTCGTCAAGATTTCCCTTTCTATGAAGGATATCTGATAAATATCTGAAATGACAGACAAATAAGCCTGTAAAGATAAATTGGCATAATCCTTCCGGAGCTTCACTTCTCAGCACATGTTTAAGGTCTGCAGAAATTGCATTCAGCTCTGGCAAAGGCTGATCGCTGATGTTCACATCATCTACGAAATCCTTTACAGCTAAACGATGCGGTTTATAGTCTTTTAAGATGACAACTGTATTTTGCCCGTGCGGTGAAAAAACAGTTCCATATTGATAGAGATAATGAAGCAGCGGCGACAATAGGACGTCAAACAGCTGCTTTGTCCACTCCTTGACCGTAAGTCCAGACTTTTCAACCATTTCAAGTGTATACGACTTTCCATCCTCCCCTACATATAAAAGGGCAGCGAGTGTGATCGCCTGTTCGCCTTCGTCTAGAAATGAGTAAATGCTTTCACGCCAAATGACTCCTAGCATTTCCAAAAATTGATATGGAGCGCCATTCAGTTTGACATAATCAGGATGATGGTAATTCATGCTTGCTACTTCTCCAGGCAGGATGACGCGGCAAGTATTTTTCAGAAAAGAATCGTTATCCTGGATTCCTTGAATATGGGCTGTTATTTCCGGTGCCAGGACCACCCGCTCTGATGGCAATCCCCGATAAACAAGTGTATTCAAAATACTCATAGGCAGTTTTACATGGTACTTTTCTTTATGATCCATATTCACAAATGTCCGAATGGATTGCTGAGGCAAGTATTGATCAGATCCGGTGCCAAGGAAGATGATTCTTTTCTCAAAAAGCTCTTCTGAAAATAATGGAACAATTACATGATTCCACTGCCATTCATGTACAGGCATAAAGAAGTAACCTTCAGGAAGCAACCCTTCATTCTTTAATTGATCTTTGAAGTCCTTTGATGCAGATTCCCCTAGCTCGCTTTCTATTAAACTTTCATAATCAACTTCTTCCGTTGAATGGAATGTACCCCATACCCGGGAAACAGCTATCCAGCTTAATGAAGTATGCTGTTTTTGTTCAGGTGCATATTGCAGATAGTCGGAATAGGAGAAACCAATCCGCCCTTTATTATATGTAATCCATGGATGCCCTGTCATTTCCCCTTCAAGCTCCGCATAATCCATATCAATTAAGTCCTTGGTTGAACGATTTTGCTGATTAGCAATAATATGAGTATCTGCAAGCAATGTTCTTTTATATTCTTCTATTAAATAAGCTGCTGTAAATGGTTTGATTTTGATTTGTTTCTGCAGCTCCAGTAAAAATTCAATAGGGTTGACTGCTTGCTCCCATAAACCGTTTTTATTCGTTTCAATTGAATGCTCGTCTACCCAAAAACTGTCCATCAATCTTTCTTCTGCGATAAATCGATAGGAGACTCCACTATCAAAAGTAAGCATATGTTTCCCATCGATTATCTCTGCCGCAATCATTTCTTCATATAAAAATTCGGAAATCATTTTAGCAAGCAGCCGTCTGCTTGCTTTTTTCCAATGCTCTGCATTCCACACTTGTTTAGTAGTCACATCTCTCACTCTCCTATACAGTTAGTTTACTGCGAACGATATGTCCTGCTCCAAAATGCTGAAAGACATTTTTTTCAGGGAGTTCGTACACTTCTCTCCCCGCGATCTGATTAATAATCTTTGCATTACGGTAAGCACCTAAACCGAGATCTGGAGCCCCTACTCCATGAGTATGCATTTCACCATTTTGGATAAAGATTTTGTTTATACTCTTTTCGAGAAGCTCTACTTCATAATCTTTTGAAATAACTGGACGGTTTTTGCTGTCCCACTTCATTAAGTTTGATAGATTTGAAAAAGCTCTCGGCCACACTGTTTGATAGCCAGTAGCTGCAATGACGAGATCTGAGTGAAGATCAAATGACTCACCCTGCTCCCATTGATGGCATTGCACGAGTAAATCCGTTCCATCTAATGTAATATCAGAAACCGCCGTTTTTGCCAGCAAATGCACATCTGGTTTTTTTCCTGCAATTGTTCTTTCATATAAAAGGTCATAGATAGACGCAATTGTATCGGCACTGATTCCCTTATAAAGAGAATCCTGATTTGGCACAATTGTATCCTTTAATCCCTGAGGCAGGCCGTAGAAATATTCCGTATAGTCAGGCGAAAAATGTTCAAGACCGAGTTTTGAATATTCCATCGGAAAGAAACCCTGAGACCTGGTCAGCCAATTTAATTGATAGCCTTGTTCTTTTTGTTCCTGAAGGAGCTCAAGGAAAATTTCAGCTGCACTTTGACCTGATCCGATAATGGTAATCGAGTCTGCTTTTAAGCCCTCTTCTTTCCTATGCAAAAATTCAGCAGAGTGAAAAATGCTTTCAACGTTTCCTTTTGCTGTCCATTGAGGAAGATATGGAGCACTGCCCATACCTAAAACGACATGTCTGGAAGCATATTTTTCCGTCTCTCCTGTCAGAACATCTTCAACGAACACGTTATAAACTTCATTTTCATAGGCAACATCTGTCACACGTTTTCCGAACCTGCAGCTTTCCAATTCAGCTGCAATCCACTGAAGATAGTGATTATACTCTCTCCGAGGGATGTGAAATGATTCGAGGAAGTAGAAATGATAGAGCCTTTTTTGATGGTGCAGGTAGTTTAGGAAGCTGTAATTGCTTGTCGGCTTTACCATAGATACCGTGTCTGCCAGAAACGGAACTTGTAAGGTTGTCCCCTCTATTAATAGGCCTTCATGCCAATTAAACTGGGGCTTTTGATCAAAAAACAGGGCATTTATATCCTCTGCATCATCCAGCAAGGCTGCCATGCCTAAGTTGAATGGCCCTAGTCCAATGCCGATTACGTCATATACCATCATTTAGCCTCCTTTCGAATTCTTCCCTTGTACAAATCATAAAAAGTGCTTTTTTATCTGGCAGCTTTATTTCATATTGCGGGTTGAATCCGCATTTTTGAAAAATATGAATCATTTTCTCATTGCGGCTATCCGGTTCAGCAACAATCCGTTCAGTCCGCTTGTCTGTAAACATCTGCTTTACCATTTCACGAAGCATTGGAAGTGAAAGGCCTTTTCCAAGATAAGCAGGTTCACCGAAGAGCAAATGAACACCCTGATCATATTGTTTCGTTTCATAATGCTTCCCTATCACGTCTTCTTTCGCCCAATATGATTCCCAGTAGCTCATCGGATTTCCGTCAATCATCCCGATCCATAGTGTTTGATGATCATCAGCTAATAGCTTTTTCAAATGCTTCGTAAATTGACTAAATGGAAAATTTTGATTCCAATAAGGGATGACATGTGGTTCATGGTGCCATTTATGCAGCATCGCAGCGTCCTTTTCAAATTCTGCTTTTCGAAAAGAAATGGTTAACCCTATCTCTAGTTGATTCATTTTGCGGCAAATGCCTCCTTCTTCATAAATAAAGGATTACGGACATGAACATAAACAGACTGTGTTTCAAGCGGTCCTACAAGTTCATCTAAATCATGAAATCTCGTTAATAGATTCGCTTTGCAAGGAAGTTGTTCATCTTCAAGCAGTGTACTCAACAATTTAGAGGGATGTTCAGCTGAAATGGACTGATTCTCCAATTCTTCCCGAATGAGCTTCAGTAAAACCGTTTCATCCGCTAATCCTCCTGCGCCAAAAGCATTCACAAGTCCAAATAAATGGTTGAAAAAGAAATAGTAGCGCAAACGTTCATCTGCCACAGCATCTGAACAAACCGTCTCACTTTTCGAACCAATTCCAGACAGGTATGATTTTAATTCATGCTCTTTTGATTCACAAAAGTAAAACCCTTGATTGTCTCTGTAATAAAATCTGGATGGATATCCGTTTTCTAAATGTACAACACTATTTTGCTGATGAGCTTCGAGAGCAATTCCCTTTTCAAAATAGAGCCAGAGAATCGGTCTTAACGAGATTGCAAGATACCTCTGCAGCCAATCCGTGCTAGTTTCTTCAGTTGTTCGGTTTTCCGTTTTCGCCAAGTTTCGAATGATGCTTACTAGTCTTGAAGTTTTAGGCTGAATGCCGTCCTGGCATAAAGACACGATGGCCGTAGCATGCTTAGCATTCTTCTTGTAAAAAGGATTTTCTCTAAGAATCACTTCAAATCCTGACTCTTGCTGATCGTTCAGTTTTAATGTGATAAAGGCCGGATCCTGTATGATTTCAAATTCAGGAAAGCGGTCTGATAACTCTTGGCCAAGTTCAGTACTCATCAGCTCTTTCACTTCGACTCCGCGTTCAAGCTCTTTTAAAAGGTTTGCCCTTACTGAATTTGTTATTTTAATGTTGAGTGAAAACTTCAGCATGAAGTTTACGTCTGGATGATAGACGGTTCGCAAGGATGATGTCGCATAAAAAGCTCGTCCATGCTGCCCCAGATTTTCAAGTTTACCTTCCTGCACCAATGCTTGAACATTCGGATCTTTAAGCAAATACACTGCTTGCCATGGGTGGATCGGGATCAATGCATATTCATCTTGACCAGCGTATTTCTTTTTAAAATCCTGACTGATTTCATGATCGTCTTTGACCATCTGTTTAATGAGATCAATTGTTGAATGAGATAATGTTGATTTTTCCAGAATAGCTGAAACGTGAGCTCTAAAATAATGAAGAGGAAAAGCCCCTTTTAATTCCGGAGAAAATGCTTTCATATCCGTTTCTGTCATTCCCTGTCTGCTTTTTGGTGTGGGATGAAGCAAATGGCCAAATAGCAGGGATTGTTCTGCTTCAATAAAATCAAATGCAGTCTGGTAAAGCTCGTCCTTCGCACGCTCGTGAATAAAGTGAGCCATTGATTCACAGCTTTGCTTGACCCGCAAAAGCAGCTCTTCATTTTTTCCGCATGATGCAGATTGATCAGCATTCAATTCTTTCAGTGTTTTTTCTATACATGTTATGTAGTCGATTGCCGCTGTCTCGCAATACACCGGGTAATCAAACAAATGACGTTCTGTTTCTGAAACGTATAATACAGGAATAAATAGGTTCGACTTTTGATTGGTTAAAGAAATATGAATCCACTTTCCATCATGCTTCTCGCTTATTTCTTCAGGTATTATTTCACTTGATATAATGTTCCCGCTGTTTGTCTCTCGCAAATAGCAATTTAAATAGCTTTGCAAGGTAGCCTTTTCAGCAAGTGCGATTGCTTCAATTCTGTTCATCCTGCAGCCTCCTTGATTCATAGTCTCCAATTTCTTTCATTTTACTGATAATCGTTTGAACATCCTTTATTGTTGTTAATGGATTCAAAAAGGTGAATTTAAGGCATGCTTCGCCCCCCACCTTTGTCCTTGCCATGACAACTTCTCCGTTTTTTAAGAGAATTTCGCGAATATGATAGTTTAATTGATTCAGTTTTTCTTTTGAAAGCATGCCGGTTCCGATGTATCTGAAAACGACCGTGCTAAGCTCAGGCTGATGATAGACAGCAAACTCAGGATCCTTTCTCAGCACCTCATACGTTTTCTGTGTCACCTCCATCGTGTGATCAATCATTTCCGCCCACTCATTCTGTCCTACTAATTGAAATGACAAAAATGGCTTTAATGCATCAAAACGCCGTGTCGTTTGAATCGATTTTGATACTAAATTCGGGATGTCATCATCCTCGTCTTCAATCGGATTTAAGTAATCCGCATGATGTTTGATAAAAGAGAATGAGTCACGATCCTTCACTAGAAATGCTCCGCAGCTGATAGGCTGATAAAACATTTTATGAAAATCTACTGTAATCGAATCGGCTTGCTCAATACCTGCTAATCTCTGCTTCTTTGTATCACTTAAAACAAGACCTCCTCCGTAAGCAGCATCCGCATGAAACCAGAGATCGTGAGCTTTAGCCAATTTGCTCATTTCATCAAGCGGATCAATGCTCCCGAAGTCCGTTGTTCCTGCAGTTCCGATCAGCGCAAATGGCAAGTCACCCTGCTGTTTCAGCAATCCAATGCAGGAAGCCAGGTCTTCCATACACATTCGGTACTTTTTATCTGCCTTTACTAATACAACAGCATCTTCTCCCAAACCTAAAATGGATGCTGCCTGCTGTACTGAAAAATGCGCGACTTCTGAGCAGAGGATTTTTAGACGATAGTGTTCTCTCGGCAGGCCCTGCTTTTTAATATTCCAGCCCCATAACTTTGCTGCAGCCTTCTCTCTGGCAAGAAGCAATCCCATTAAATTGGATTGCGTTCCGCCGCTCGTCATCACGCCGTCTCCTTTTGGAAGCTGAAACATCTTGCATAGCCCATTCATCACATACTGTTCGACCATTGTTGCCGCACCGCTTTGATCCCAGGAATCCATCGACTGATTTAACCCGGAAATAATCACCTCAGCCGCAAGCCCTGAAATCATCGGGGGACAATGAAGATGTGCTGCACATGCCGGATGGCTTACATGAATTGTATTTGCAGCGATGGAATGCGCGAGCTTTTCAAAAACAGCTTGATGATTTTGCTTAATCATAGGCTGAAATTCAGGAAAAGCTCGTTCAATCCCAACTTTTACATCTAAAGGACTGTGCCCGCTGTATGGAAATCTGGATGTCATTATTGCTGTAACAGAATTCATCGCGTGATTCATTTGTGATTCATAATTTTCAATGCTTGAATTTGTTAAAAATAAATGTTTAAAGTCAGTTTTCTCTTGAATGGCTGTCAATAGGTTCACATCCTAAACTAAACTCGGACTTAAAGCTTGTTCTGCTGCTTTAACGGATTCGAAGAAAATATCACAAACTCCATCAAGCTGTTCTCTTGTAATAATCAACGGCGGCAAGAACCGGACCACACTGCCAAAACGTCCTCCAAGCTCAAGGATCAGGCCACGTTTAAAGCATTCCTGCTGAATAAGCTTCGCAAGCTTTGGATGAGCAGGATAACTGCCGATCGCATCTGCATCCGCCGTATTATCTACGATTTCAGCACCAACCATCAGGCCTAACCCCCGAACATCTCCAATGGATGATACTTC
Organism: Bacillus sp. UMB0893; assembly: GCF_002858905.1. Classification (NCBI taxonomy): domain Bacteria; kingdom Bacillati; phylum Bacillota; class Bacilli; order Caryophanales; family Bacillaceae; genus Bacillus; species Bacillus sp. UMB0893. The sequence goes on from NZ_PKLB01000002.1 coordinate 356,407, forward strand.
TTGCTTCATTTGTTTTAAACGCAGCATGAGGAAGTCACCAAGGATAGCAGCCTGTTCATCAAGTTTTTCCTGCTTTATCCATTTCATCGTTGCTGTGCCAGCCGCAATCGCGATCTGATTTCCGCGGAACGTACCGGAATGTGCTCCTGGTTCCCATTGATCAAGATCCTTATGATAAACAACAACGGCTAGCGGAAGTGTGCCTCCGATCGCTTTTGAAAGAACAACAACATCAGGCTGTATGCCTGCATGTTCAAAGGCAAACATTTTTCCAGTGCGGCCAAACCCTGTTTGCACTTCATCGACGATGAGCGGAATTTGCTGATCACTTGTAATATTTCTGACTTGTCTGACCCATTCATCTGGTGCTGGAATTGCGCCTCCTTCACCTTGAACAATTTCCATGACCATTCCTGCCGGTTTCACAATTCCGCATTCCGGATCGTTCAATGTGCGTTCGATAAAAGTAGATCCGATCGATGCTCCTGCCTCTCCGCCGATTCCAAACGGACAGCGGTATGAGTATGGGTATGGGAGGAAATGAACATCTGACATCAGGTTAGGAATTTTGCTTTTTGGTCCAAGATTTCCCATCAGGCTAAGGGATCCATTCGTCATGCCATGGTATCCACCTTGGAATGAAAGCATGCCTCCCCTTCCAGTCGCCGTTTTTACGAGCTTCATTGCTGCTTCAATCGCATCTGATCCTGAAGGACCGCAAAATTGAATTTTTGCATTCTCTGCAAACTTCTTTGGAAGTGCATCAAATAGTTCTTCTACAAACTCTTCTTTCATTGGCGTCGTGAGATCAAGCGTATGCAGCGGACGTTTTCCTTTTATCACATTCTCCATCGCTTCAATCACGACAGGGTGATTATGTCCAAGTGCCAGTGTTCCTGCTCCTGCAAGACAATCTATATATGTCTTATTCTCAACATCCTTCACGTAAATCCCTTCTGCTTCGCTGATTGCAATTGGAATTCTGCGCGGGTAGGATCTTGCATTGGATTCTCGTGCGCGCTGGCTGCTTAAGTAAAATTCATTCGTTAACATCATCTATCACCTTTCCTATTTGAAAATAATTCTCATTATCATTTAAAAAAATTAAAAATTTTTTCTCAGCATACCCTGAAGCTGCTTCGTTATGTCAATCATGGCAAGATCTGTACGGTTTACTCGTCCGATCATATTTGGAAAGCTATGAACAAGCCTGCCATAATGCAGATGTGAAACAGGAATGTTAGCAACTGCCAGCTTTTCAGCATACTGCATTCCTTCATCTCTTAACGGATCATATTCTACCGTCACGATCAATGCTTTCGGCATATTTTCAAATATTTCAGCAAGCAATGGCGATGCATAAGGATTCAGTCCTTGTTCCGGTTCACTTAAGTAATGATTCCAAAACCATTCCATTTTTTCTTTTGTTAAGTTGAACGAATAACCAGATTGATAAGATTCTGTTTCAAAATTGTGATTTAAAACAGGCGTAATTAAAAGCTGCATCTCAAAAACTTGTTTTCCTTGTTCATTTAGCCAATGAACCGCTGCGGCTGCGAGGTTAGCGCCAGAAGATTCTCCTCCAATCGAAATGTGTTCTGGATTACCATTCCATTTCATCACATTTTGAGGAGCCCACTCTGCAACTGCAAGAACATCCATCAGTGCTGCAGGAAAATGATGCTCTGGAGCAAGACGGTATCCTACTGAAACGACGAGACAATTTGCGTGCCTTGCAAAATAACGGCATATCGAATCTGCACTGTCGATATCACCAAATACCCATCCTCCTCCATGCATGAATAACAGAACTGGCAGTATTTCTTCTGATTGCGGCTGATAAATTCTCACAGGAATGGTATGATCAGCTGACTTTATCATTTTGTTGTAAACTGTGATGTCCTTCATTTCACATGCTTGAAAGAAGGTTCGTGCTTCTTTATAAAAATATCTTGACTGCACTGCGGATAAATCGGTCAAAGCAGGATGATTGAGTTCAAGCATACGTGCTCTAATCGTTTCCAGCAGTTGTTTCATATCATCATCAATTGGGTGATGGGTTTTCACATAACGCTCCTGCCTTCCTCAGCTAATAAATCCTTCTCTTGGTTCGGAAGTTTGACAAAATTCACATTTACGTTTGACATATACTTTTGGAAACGGTCTTTTTCCCCAATAATTAACGCTGCTTTTTTATGCGGCATGGAGATAGTATCAGCAACATATCCACCCATTTCCTTTAGTATTGGAATGACTATCCGATTTCTAATATCAGGCTCGCCTATAATTCGGCTGCAGCTGTATTTTTTCATCAAAAATGCTGTCATTGCCCTTGCTATCATCAAACCATCATCTTTGTTCAACAATTCCCTTGGTCCAATTAAAAAATGCATGCCAAGATCACCGGGTTCTGCCTGATAATACTCTTTTATTGGATCATGCTCGATGGAATACGCAATCAGATAACCTGCAGGGATATGATCTATAAAACATAGAAAAACACGTTTGTGTTCTGCTTTTAATGTCCTTTCTAAGTAGACTTGAAACTCTTCTTTATTTACGTTCAGCTTCCAGAATGGTGCGATATGAGTCTGTTGCATCCAGATGTATAACACTTCGAAATCGATCATTTTAACAGGACGAAGTAAAATATGATGTTTCATTTCCTTATCATCAATAATGGCATCGAATCCAATTACGTCTTCTATGTGATTCAGCTCCTTACTGTCTTGTCAGTGAGTACACATGAATATTAATTGAAAATGATTATCAATGTCAATGACTTCTGAAAAATCAGTCATTCCTGCCTATGAATTTACTGGAAAAATTCTAGTGAATTAGCACATCGTACCTAATCATTTTCATTAAAAAAATCAAAAAAGAGAACAGATTTTGATTAATCTGTTCCCACTTTTTCAAACACTGTTATATTTACTTCGGGTGCAACTTCTAATTCCTTTGCTTCAAGAAAACCAAAAGCTTAATATTCAACAAATAAGCAAGTAATGACGAAGCTATTCCTAAACGAAAATAGTGAGGATGTAAGACAAGTCTGCAATTTTAAGGACCTCTTCTTCCATTTCATAAGAAAGCTCCTGGAGGCTTTAATTTCATGGATTTTTTTGCGATTTCGCAATCAATTTGGTTTAATATAAGAATCAATATTTTCCAACTACTGTTTACATAATAATATTATTGATAAAAACGCATCCTTATTTAATCTATATGTGTATTTTCACCCACTCCTTCCGAACTACCTTAACATAACAGTAATACTATATAAAAGGGGACTTAACATTATTTACATACTAGTTTTATAATTAATGATTAACCTTAAGATTGTTAGTACAAGATCGGGAGGGAATTAAAATGGGATTCAATAAGAAGATGATTGGTGTTACTTTAGCTGGAACCCTGGCAGTTGGTTCACTTGGTTTTACAGCTAATATTGGCAAGGTTGAAGCAAAAAAAGATCAGGCACAGGCTAAAAACGTCATTGTTCTTGTCATGGATGGCGTCAGTTCAAGCACAACAACACTTGCCAGATGGTATAAGGGCGAACCGCTTGCAATGGATGAGATTTTAAGCGGCGGTGTCAGAACCTATTCGGCAGAATCAGCCATTACAGATTCAGCTCCTGCCGGTACAGCCATGGCAACCGGCAACAAATCAAATGACAAATTAGTCGGGGTTCTTCCTGAAACAGTAAATAGCCCTGGAGTAGACCCCTCACTTGCGAAAAATGCTTATAAACCAGTGGCTAACGTACTGGAAGGTGCAAAATCAATCGGAAAAGCAACTGGCATTATCTCGACTTCTGAAATCCAGCATGCAACACCGGCTGCTTTTTCATCTCATGTTTCCCACCGCAGTGAGTATGACAATATCGCCGAACAGCAGCTTTATCAAGAAATGGATGTCGTTCTAGGCGGAGGAAAAGATTCGCTGTTGCCTGGACAAGCCAAAAACAATAGGAAAGATGGAGAAAATTTAATTGAAGTTGCAGAAGAAAAAGGCTATGATCTTGTTGAAACTCGAGATGAATTGATGAAATCCAAATCAAGCAAGCTATGGGGTGCTTTTGCTCCTGCTGCTCTTGCCTATGACATGGACCGTGCCACAACAAATCCAAATGAACCAACACTTGCTGAGATGACTAAAAAAGGGATTTCAACTCTTTCTAAAGATAAAGACGGGTTTTTCCTGATGGTTGAAGGAAGCAAACCTGACTGGGCTGCACATGCAAATGACCCTATCGGAATGATTAGTGATACTCTTGCTTTTGATGCTGCAGTAAAAGAAGCACTTGAGTATGCCAAAAAAGATAAAAACACCATGATTATTGCGCTATCTGATCATGGGAACAGCGGTATATCAATAGGGAACAAAAACACATCCTCTTCTTATCCGTCTATTCCGGTTGCTGATTACATTGATCCTTTAAAAAAATCAAAAATGACGCTTGAAGGTGCTTTGAAGCAGTTAAAACCTGATCAATCGAACAAACTGGAAGTTGCTGCACTTTATGGAATTGACAGCCCTTCTGCTGACGAAACAAAAGCCATTAATGAAAGTGCAAACTTAGGGAAAACACTTGTTGAATTGCTTGCAAACCGTGCGAATATAGGATTTACGAGCGGAGGACATACAGGTGAAGATCTTTTCATGTATTCATACGGACCCGGTAAGCCAGAAGGATTAGTTGAAAATACGGACATCGCACTTAAAGCGGCATCTGCTATGGGCTTTGACTTAAAAAAATTAGATGAAAAAATGTTTGTAAATGCCGAAACTGCTTTTAAAGCAATAGGCGCAAAAATAAAAGATGATCGTTCAGATGCAAATAATCCAGTTTTTATCGTACAAAAAGGAAAAACAACGGCTGAATTTCCTGTAAACAAAAATATCGTCATTCTTAATGGAAAAGAAATTGAGCTTGATGGCGTTACCATTCAGACAAAAGAGTCCTTCCACCTTTCAAAAGAAGCGGTCGAATTAGTTAAAAAATCCAGATAACGTTAAAAACGAGCAGATTAAAAAATCTGCTCGTTCTTTTTAACAAGATATTATGATAGATATTATAAGTTTTTCACTGCCTTCTTCAATGCAGCTGCACTTTCATACACATTTTCAGAAAGACTGATTGCCGTTATGACCGAAACCCCGTCTGCTCCTGCTTCGATCACTTCATGGGCATTGTCCGCTTGAATTCCCCCGATGCCTACGATTGGGACTAGAATGCCTGAATTTCTTACTTCTTCAATGAGAGCGGTCCCTTTCACAGGTTCTGCATCCAATTTAGTCAGAGTCGGATAAATCGGTCCCGCACCGATATAATCCGCTCCATCAGCCATTGCTTTTTTTACTTCAGCCAGCGTATGTGCAGAAACACCTAAAATTTTGTCACCTATTTTCTCTCTGACCTGCTTCGCATCCGCATCATCCTGCCCAATATGAACGCCATCTGCATTTAGTGCAACAGCTAATTCTATATCATCATTTACGATAAATGGGATTCCATGCTTCCTGCAAACTTCCTGTAAATCTCGTGCTAAATTTGTTTTTTCTCTTCCGGTTAAAGCACTTGTTCCTTTTTCCCTGAACTGAAACATTGTAATGCCGCCTTTGATAGCTTCAAGCAGGACTTGTTTAGGATCTTGCGTACAGTTTATGCTCCCCATAATGAAATAAAGCTTTAGCTTCTCGCGGACATTTTCATTCCACATACTGCTGTCCCCGCCTTTTCATTTGGTAAGCCCAATGATTTGTCGGTCCGTGTCCCAGCCCTAACCCGATATCCTCTTTAATCGCTTCTTGGATAAAGTCCACCGCAGTTTCCACAGCATCAAAGATTGACTTTCCTTTTGCCACTTCTGCTGTGATCGCTGCTGCAAATGTACATCCAGTGCCATGCGTGTTTTTTGTATCAATACGTCTGCTCGTAAAATAGCTAAATTCGGTTCCATCAAACAACAAATCTACTAACTGCTCTTCACTGTCAGCATGTCCTCCCTTAATGACCACATTCTTAACCCCATAAGAATGCAGGATTTTAGCAGCTGTTTGACGGTCATCGAGATTGTTAACTTTCATTCCTGTCAGCACTTCGGCTTCGGGTATGTTCGGTGTAACGACTAAAGCAAGAGGAAGCAAATGATTTTTCAATGCTTCGACTGCTTCATCCTGTAAAAGGGATGCACCTCCCTTGGCTATCATGACGGGGTCTACAATTACTCTGCTCCAGTTGAACCTCTTTATTTGGTCAGAGACAGCCTCAATAATTTCACTATTAAAAAGCATTCCTGTTTTAATGGCATCAGCTCCAAGGTCTGAACCAATCGCTTCAATTTGCTGCACAACCGCGTCCGCAGTTAATGGAAACACACCATGTACACCTAGTGTGTTTTGAGCGGTAACCGCTGTAATAGCAGACATTCCAAATACATTCAATTCCTGAAACGTTTTTAAATCCGCCTGAATTCCTGCTCCGCCGCCGCTGTCAGAGCCTGCAATTGTTAGTGCTTTAGAAATTGACATGGCTGACCTCCTCAAGGGCAGAAAGTTTTTGAATATCATCTGCTGAAATATTATAAAGCATATTTAAAAACTCGATTTGAAAGCTTCCGGGGCCTTCAATTCCTTCAGCTGCAAGTTCCGCAGCACTTCCGTAAACCGATAATGCTGCGGCTGAAGCAAGAACATAATCCTTTTCAACTGCACAAAATGCTCCGATAACAGAGGTTAGTAAACACCCTGCACCCGTTACTTTTGTTAAAAGAGAATGACCATTTTTGCATATATATGTTGTTTCACCATCTGAAACAATATCTTGTTTTCCTGTTATGACCGCGATTGTGTTTAACTGCTTGGCAGCCTTCACAGCAAGTGCGATTAAGTCACCTTCGCCATCACCGGAGTCGACTCCTTTTATAGCCCAGCTCTCCCCGACGACATTTGCCACTTCAGCAGCATTCCCTCTAACTGCAGCAATGTCCAGTTCCTTTACTATTTTTTGTGCCGTTTCTGTACGGTATTTTGTAGCGCCTGCTCCAACTGGATCAAAAATGACTGGCACGCCATGCTGATTGGCAGAATGACCTGCAAGCAGCATGGATGCTACATTTTCTTTATTTAAGGTGCCAATATTTAATACGAGTGCACCTGCAATTTTGGCCATATCAGCCACTTCTTCTTTTGCATATGCCATAACTGGAGAGGCTCCGATAGCTAACAAACCATTTGCTGTATAATTCGTTACCACTACGTTTGTAATATTGTGCACCAATGGTTTTTCTGTTCTTAGTTTTTCTAAAATCGCACCAATCTTTTTCGGTTCTATCATATTTTTCCCTCCCAAAAAATAAAGAGCACTCTGCCGCGGCAAAGTGCTCATAGGTATCCCTGAATCACATCCCTGCGCTGGCATTATCCAACAGGTTCATTCGGTCTACGGCAGTTAGCCGTACTCTCAGCCTGATTCCACAAGCTCCCGATCTTATTTGATTTGATGATACAAAGTCTACTCTTCTCTAGATAGAATTGCAACTATTTATCTATATTTAAACATTGTATTTGAGTTAATGTTTGTCTGATCTTCAATTCGCAAAGAAGAATCTCTAATTATTTTTCTCATTAATGCGGTATTTGCGGAAATCGATTCTTAAAGCTGCTCACTGTCTACAATCCCATCTATGTATACGATAGAAAAGCGTTAGCCCTGATTCACAATATCTTTAAATCGGATATCTGAACTGTCACCTAGTTTCGCTTTAATCATTGCCATGTTTTCTTCTAGAGATTTAGACAATTCAATAGATTGTTTTGACATATTCAATCCCTCAGTTTTCCTCGAGCTTTTTATTTGGTATGGATTATTATTCCTTTCAGAGTTCATTATTATGTAAATCAAATATCTTAACATAAGGCTCTTTTCGTAAAGTTTGTTGCTTTTAGAAAAAATGGTTAAAACCTTTAGTGGATTGAAGCGGAAGGCACTTGACTCCTGCGGGAATAGAGGCTCCCATCCCTCCCCGCGGAAAGCAAGTGCCTGCAGCGTAAATCCACGGGTACAATGAATAACCAAAACAACAATCAATGCGAAAACAGCCTAACATAAAAAAAACCCAACTTCATTGGGTTCATTGAGCAATTCAGATGTGCAGGTGCAAATATAATAAAGACACCATTTCTGATGTCTTTACTTTCTCTCCAAAGCTAATTTAATGCCAAATCCGATGAGCACAGTTCCAGTAATGCCTTCCATCCACTTTTGAACAGCAGGTTTTTTCATAAAAGCATTTAATTGATGAATCAAATAGATGTAAACGATGAACCAAATTAATGTTAAAAGCGTATACGTTAATCCCATAATCATAAATTGGATGAATGTATTGGATCCAGGCTCCAAAAATTGCGGCAGAAACGTTAAAAAGAAAACAGCTACCTTTGGGTTAAGGAGATTTGTTAAAAATCCTTGTCTAAAACAGTTAACACGCTTGGCTTCATGATTTAGTACTTTACCATCTTGAAATGTGTCCTTATTCTTTAATGACCATAATGATTTGAGACCTAAATATATGAGATAGCAAGCTCCTGCATACTTCAAAATAGAAAAAAGAAAGGCTGATTTCACAATAAGTGCTGATAACCCTAATACTGCAGCACATGTATGAATCATAAGTGCAGTTAACGTGCCAAGCACTGTTTTCATTCCGCCTGCTCTGCCGCCGGCAATTGTGTTCTTTGTCGCAATAGCTGTATCGGGCCCAGGCAATAGGATTAATAAAATTGACATAATGACAAACAAAGATAATTGCTCCAAAACATTCCCCTCCATAATCTGAATTTTACCAATTTTAACATATGGATGGGATGACTGAAAAGATGTTATCTATTTAAATAAAAGCTTCCATACACCTAATACATCCAAAAGGACAAGGAAAATCGCAATTGGAGCTACATATCTCATTAAAAAGAACCAGCAGTTGAAGAGACCTTTAGATAAAGCAGAACCGTGAGCCAATTCTGCGTACAGCATCTTTTTTTTCATTTTCAAAGGAACAAAAATGGAAATAAGAAGTGCACCAATCGGCATTAAGATGTTGCTGACCAAATAATCTGCTGCATCAAAAATCGTTTTTCCAAAAATGCTAACTTCACTCCAAATTCCAAACGACAAAGCTGATGGTACGCCAACTGCGAAAATAAGGATTCCAATGATCCAGGACCACTTTACCCGTTTGGCCGTATCTCCTTTTGAAATCACAGATACAATTATTTCGAGCATCGAAAATGCTGAGGTTAATGATGCAAATAAGAATAGCAGCAAGAAGGCCGTAAAGAACACCATACCAAATGCCATTTGATTAAAAACAGTCGGCAAAACGTTAAACAATAATACGGGACCAGCATCAGGCTTCAGCCCAAAGGAAAAGACACCCGGGAAAATCGCTAATCCTGCTAAAACAACGATAAAAATATTCATACCGACAATCGAGATCGCTGATTGAGGCAAATTTGATTCCTTTGGCAAGTATGAACTATAGGTGACCATAACGGAAACACCCACACTTAGTGTGAAAAAAGATTGTCCAAGTGCTGCAAGAATCACTTCTGATGTTAATTTTGAAAAATCGGGCTGAAATAAAAATCGTACACCTTCCATTGCCCCTTCTAAAGCAAGGGAACGGACGATCAAGACTATGAATAAAAGAAATAAGGCCGGCATCATAAATTTGCTTGTGCGTTCGATTCCATTTTGAACACCCTTTGCAACAACTGCAATGGTAATGATCATAAATACAAGGTGTGCTCCCACGCTAAGCAGCGGATTTGAAATCGTAGCACCGAATAACTCCCCATACTGCTGCTGATTAAGTCCATTCAGCCCGCCTGTCATAGCTTTGACTAAATATAAAATGATCCAGCCGCCAATTACACTATAAAAGGAGAGCAGGATAAAACATGTAATCATGCCTAGATACCCGATTGAAGCCCATTTTGTTTTTGGTGCAATTTTTTTATATGACTCGATCGCATCTTTTTGGGTGCTTCGCCCGATTGCGAATTCTGCTAGAAGCAATGGCAATCCAAGCAAGATCGTGAACAATAAGAATATGAAAAAGAAGGCGCCCCCGCCGCTTACGCCTGCGATATACGGGAATTTCCAAATTGCTCCAAGACCGATGGCAGACCCCGCTGCTGCTAAAATAAATCCAAGTTTTGAAGACCACTGCTGACTTTCTTTCATTATGCACCTCTCATAAATTCTGTCTATTATTAATGTGAACGCAAAAAAGCCGCCCCTATAAAATATAGGGGCGACTTTTCATCGCGGTACCACCCTAGTTGAGAATAACGAGGTATTCTCCGGCTCTAAAGTCTTTATCGGGACAACCCGTTAATCCCTTCCAAAAGGTCGGAATTAAAACTCCAGGATTGAAATTCATCTTTTTTGTATGTACTGATTTACACCAACCATCAGCTCTCTGCGACAGGGACAATAAGATTACTATGATTCCTTTCAACGTTACGCTCCATTAATTTATAGATAATTTAAACATCCCAGCCTGGATGTTGTCAACATAAATCGACATAACCTTCTATTTACTGTCAGTTTTCACAAAGCTCAATTCTAATACAATGTTGCTCTGCATACATATTTTATATGAGTGACGTCTTTCAATTTTAGTATAAAAGAACTCGTTTCTAACAAAAACGATGGAGTTTTACTACGAAACACTAATCATTTGTGATTACAACATTGAAACAAAAAAAGAATATTGGCTAAAAATTAGGATTCATTCATACCATCGAGGTCCCCAATACGAGTATTTCCTAAAAAACGGGATTTTATTTATGCTCTATGAGGACTCATTATCGGCTCTTTGCTGAAAAAAGGGATTCATTCATTCCCATTGAGGTCCCAAATACGAGTATTTCATGAAAATTGGGATTCATTCATGCTCTATGAGGACCCATTATCGGCTCTTTTGAAAGAGCTTTTTTATTCATCAAAATCTTCCGGTTCATTAAAAACGGTAATCACTTTATTTGCACTATTTATTTTACAATCTAAATTCCATATCGTCTTTTTAAAACATACAACATCCGCATTTTCAAGGTAAAACTTTAATAACACATCATCTTCTCCATCAATAATTGCATATTTATCCTTGCTTCTAAAAAGCTCATGATCTTTATGCATGACAACTGTCCAGCCGTATTCCAGTGAAAACTCCTTAAAGTCTTTCGTGAACTTTTTTAAATTCATAAAGTTTTACCTCCAATCTAATTTTTTTAGAAAAAAAGCTTGTGTATATATTTATTAAATGGTATATTACTAGAGCGATGAGCTGATTTGTGTAAGCCGAGAGACACGCGGTTATCTGCACACATGAATGTGGTCATGTGGTCTTTCGCCTCAAACGCAAGGAGACGACTGTTTTTACAGCGTCTCCTTTTTATTTTATTTTTTTTGCTGCAGAAGCCATGTAAAAAAGGCTGGGTTATGATACGTTTCTGTCCAAGAATCGTGACCTGCTTCAGGATATGAAGTAAACCTTACATTTCCTCCGCATGCTTCAAGAGCATGGACCATGTCTAAACTCTCTTGAATTGGAATAATATCATCCTTCTCACCATGAAATATCCATGTGGGGATTTCTTTTAGCAGTTCTGCTTTTTCAGGACAACCCCCTCCGCATATCGGTGCCAATGCAGCAAATACATCAGGCATCCGCGAAGCCAGTTCAAATGCCCCATAACCTCCCATGCTCATCCCTGTTAAATAAATGCGCTTTTTATCTACACGATGCTTCTCCACAATTTCTTCAAGCAAGGCAGCAACTCCATCTAATTCCATAATCCAATTTGCTTTCCTTGTTGTCGAGATTGGGCATTGAGGAGCGAGCAAAATAAACGGATATTCTCCCTTGTCAACGACTTCAGGAACACCTATTCTTTTAACAAGCCCGGGATCTGTTCCTCTTTCCCCTGCCCCATGAAGAAATAAAACAAGCGGTACATTTTCTGCTGTGTTTTCATAATTGGCAGGAAATTTTATTAGGTATGAAAGCTTGACATCTATAGTCTTCGTCACAGTTTTATTAAAAGTTTGTGCTTCCATCATGATAACTCCTTTATATGTATTCACCTTTGTTACCTTAATACATTCTGTTTTGAAAGCGCTAAATCCTTTATTGAGCAGGAAAAAAGGCCAATTCGCTTAGAATTGGCCTTATCATTAAGATTTTGCAACAGTTAATGGAGCTGCATCTGTCTGAAACAGTTTTTTCGTAAGCAGCGTTTGGAGAATTACGAATATACCTCCGATTGTCCAGTAAAGCGGCAGGGCAGCAGGTGCTGTCAATGAGAATACACCGATCATGATTGGTGACAGATAGCTGAACATCGCCATTTGCTTTCTTTGTGCCTCGTCCAGTCCGATAATTGAAACTCTTGACTGCAAATAATAGATTCCTGCAGCAAGCAGCGTCAGAGTTAAATCAGGATTTCCCAGGTTGAACCACAAAAACGAATGTTCCGCAATTTCAGGTGTTCTTTGAATCGCATAATAAAAACCTGTCAAAAACGGAAGCTGGATAAGCAATGGCAAGCACCCGCCCAGTGTTGCCAGCGGATTAATATTATGCTTTTGGTAAATCTTCATCGTCTCCTGCTGTAGCTTAGACTTTGTTTCAGCATCTTTCGCTTTTTTCATTTTCTCCTGAAGCGCTTTTAGTTCAGGCTGTGCTTTTTCCATCTTGCTTTTCATTTGCATCTGATCCTTTGATTGCTTCATAGCAAACGGCAAAAGGACGAGGCGGATCATCAGTGTGACAAGAATGATTGAAAAGCCGTAGCTTCCCTGAAACCAATTGGCAAACGTTTTTAGCAATACCGAGAACGGATACACAAAATAATGATTAAAAAAACCAGGCGTCTGATCTGTAATATCTTGAATGTTTCCATTTGACTGCTGACAGCCGGCAAGTAAAATCAGCAGTGAGATACCGAGCAGTGCAAGTAATGTTTTCCGTGAAATGAATGCAGCTTTCTTTTCCATTTAAATCCTCCTTGGTGTTTTCCATTTTGAGCTAGCTTTCCAAGAAGGATATTAGATGGTACATCATCACCTGAGTCATAACGCCTCATTTGCATCGTAATCCACAAAGATATTGCATTCGTTTCATTTTGCATCCGCTGAGAGGAAAATTGATTTTCCTGCTCTTTTTCCATAACAGGCTTTAATGAAGGATGCTTCTTTAATGACTGATTCAGCAAGTAGCCGAAAGCAAACATCGCTGCTACGGTAAAGAATATGCTTAACAGCGATAAATATGGGGTCAAATCATGTGTAAATTCTAAGATCATCTGCTGCATTCACCTCCTTTTCATACCATCAGTATATACTTATACTTATGAAAAAGAAAGAGGATGACAATACCAATGCCATGGGTTATTTTTTATATTGCCAGTCCCTTTTAAAGTGTTCTATTTCAGTTAATTCGAATAATTCGTTGCCATTTCAGATTAATTCGCGCGCTTTCCAATTTAATTCAACAAAAATGTAAAAAAGGGGCAATCAAAAAAAGCCTGCTGACATTATAAAATCAGCGGGCTTTTTCAATTAGATTTTCTTAACGTACATCGGTAAATCTGTATGACCGAGCATACGGGCATAAACAAATAAATTTCCTTTATGATTCACTTCATGCTCAATCCCCATTTTGATAAGGGCTGATCCTGGAACCTTAAATCCAAATACGTCTGTCAAATCAATCACTTGAGTTAAGTCTTCTTCAGTCAAGGATTCTAGTATTTGCACTGTTTTTTCTGTATAGCTTTCAGCTAATTTTAATAGATTTGTTTCCGAAATCTCTTCTTTCTCCAAAAGCGGCTTTGCATTTCCCTCTTTGACGACTGCTGTGAATTTGTACATTGAAGTAAGCATGTGTGTCACAAGTTTTTTTGTCGGCATTGAAGTTTCAGAGGGCTTAAATTCTGGATCATCGTGCTGGATTTTTGAAATTAATTCTAACGTGATCGAACGATGAGATAAAAAATGATTAATCAATTTTGAATTCATGGTAATGCCTCCATTTAATTATTTTGCAAATCCCATGATTTGCTTCAGCATTGAAAGGCCATATTTACGCTCTGCTCTGTCATCTCTAACTTTTTGATGCTGTTGAACAAACGCAATGAACTTTTGTTCGCGGGCTGCAATATGCTTTTTAGCAAGCTCCCGTTCATACTTGAGTTCTTCTTGATACATGTCTCTTTCACTGCTTGAGGTTTCATGGATTACATCTAGCTTATCATGAAGAGCTGAAAATTGTCCTTTAGCAGCATTCAGCTGTACTTTTGAATGTGAGGCAAGCTCTTGTTTCACCGTTTGCTTCATCTGTTCAATAAGAGTGAGTTCAAGCTGATCCATTTTCAGTTCTAAAATGGAAATATCCTGTTTCCCTTTTTCTTCAATTAAATTAAAGATTTCTTCAAGAGCAGCCTTTATATTTTTCTTTGCAGACATTTCAATGTCTGGATCAGCTTTAACTGCAGCGGCCTCTGATTTGCCATTATTCATATTCAGCATTTGCGTAATCGTGGCCTGGTCAAGCTGGCTATCCTTTAAGTGCTTAATCTTCCGCAGCATTTCAATATTTTCAGCTGTATATACGCGAGCATTTTTGTGATCTCTCTCAATTTCTAAAAAAGCAGCGAATTCAAGCTCCCACATTTTTAAAATATAAGTTGATTCCCCTAATAATGAAGCAACCTTTGAAATATTTATTGTTTTTGCCATATTAAAACCCCGCCTTTTCTGAATTTTAGTTTTTATATCATTCGAGACGGGCATAAACAATTTCCTGCAAGTCGACAAAGGTTCTAAAATAAAGTCATCATCCATTTAAATCACATGTTTTTCGGCATTTTCTGCTTATTCAATAAGCCATATTTCCCTTAATTGCAATCAAAAAAACAAGTGAAATACAGTTTCTTTGTTATGATGAGGAATACTCTTTTTCAATTTTACATATTTCCACCTTGAACGAATCGTACCAATTTTCTTTTCCTGCTTTTTGAGCCTTCAAATGTTCAGAGTGTTCTTTCCAATTTTTGATTGCATCCAATGAATCCCAATAAGAAATGGTGATTCCAAACCCGCCAGAATTTCTTAAACTTTCAACCCGAAGAAATCCCGGCTGCTTTTTTGCAGCTTCAACCATTGACTCAGACATTCTCTCATAGCCCGCAGAATCCTTTTCGTTACGTTGTGAAGTAAAAATAACAGCGTATGTATCCAAGATTCATTCCCCCTTAAAAACCGTGTATTGTCATACCGCCGTCTACAAATAACGTTTGCCCGGTAATATAGCTGGCTGCATCTGATGCCAAAAATACGGCTGGTCCTACCAGCTCTGGCAGCTGTCCAATTCTTTTTAACGGTGTAACGGCTAAAATTTCCGCAACGTACTTTTTATCATTAAGAATTTTTTCTGTAAGTGGTGTTTCAAAATACCATGGCCCAATGGAATTCACGCCAATATTATGCTGACCCCATTCAAAAGCAAGCACCTTTGTCATTTGGATCATCGCCGCTTTTGTAGACGCATACACTACTCCAGTACGTAAAGCCGTATGTCCCGCTACAGAAGAAATATTAATGATACGTCCTCCATTTCCTTGCTGCTGCATCATCTCTCCTGCTTTCTGTGACATAAAAAAAGCAGATTTCAAGTTCGTATTCATGATTTTTTCCCATTCTTCCTCTGTTACATCAAATGCCGGTGTTCTAATATTCATTCCTGCATTATTTACTAAAATGTCGATTGAGAGATTGTGTTCCTTCATTTCATTAAATGCGTGCTGAATACTAGTTTTATCTGTTACATCTGTAACAATCGGATATGCATTTTTTCCAATAGCTTTAATTTCATTTGCGACCTGAAAAAGGTCCTCTTTCGTCCTTGAAAGCAATACAACGTCTGCTCCTGCTTCTGCATAGCCAATGGCCAGTGCTCTTCCAATTCCTCGTCCTGCTCCTGTAATAACTGCGAGTTTGCTGTCAAGCTTAAAAGATGGTAAATACATTCTGGTCCCCTACTTTCTGTTAAATATCTCTTATATTATCATATTGTTCTAATTTTTAAGTTTTATAAAATTTGATTCATATATCAAGCCGTATTAATTCACATCTATTCCTAGAAATATTGTTCTAATTTTTCAGTATTATAAAATTTGAGATTCATATATCAAAGCCGTATTAATTCACATCTATTCCTAGAAAATTGCATAAAAAAAGAGCAGACATAAGCCCGCTCTCGCTTAATTAAAATTTTCCTACATTGCTTCCCGGAATGGATGTTGAATTTGAAGGTGTTTCTGGTGCAACAGATTTTGATGTCCCAGAGCTTCCAGTCAGTTCACTGCCCGCTTCCTTCACTTTAGATCCGATAGATGCAAGATCTTGTTGTGCCCCCTTCGCTGTCGCTAATGTTTCATTGGAAATTTCAACGGCGTCATTAACATTATCCTTTACGTCTTTGTTCAATCGATCATACAGGTTTTTTGCTTCATTTATTGCATCTTTTAAAGAATCAGCAGCGCTTTTAAATTGAGATACCATTTGATTCTTTACTTCACCTGGATTTTCTTTCACTTGTGCAAACATATCAACTGATGAATCTTTCAGGTTTACAGCTGAGTCTTTCACTTGATTTCTCGTTTTTCTGTCAAATAATGTGACCAATCCGCCGATTACTGCTCCTGCGAGAATACCTTTTACTAGTTTGCTGTTGTTTTTATCCTGCACTGCCTTAACTGAGCTAGTCTCTTTGTTAGAGATTCGAGTGACAGCTCCGGTTCCAGTTTCTGTACCAAGCGTATTATTTTGATTTGTATTATAAATAGTCATGATCTTACCTCCTGTTTATTTAATTTCATATCCTATACATACCCGCATTGAATTAGAATTGAAACCTATTAATCTTGATAAAGATATATTTTCCGATAATTTTGAATAATCTTTTTACACACCATTAGAATCATGTATAATTATTTAGGAACACGAAACACCATTTTTAGTATGGAGGAATGTCAAGTGGAAAAAACAATTGAGAAACGATTAAAACGCAGTGAAGTCCCTGAAAAATTAACATGGAATTTAGAGGATTTATTTGAAACACATGAAGATTGGGAATCTGAATTAAGATCCATTGAAAAAACCGCAGTCCAAATACGTCAATATAAGGGCACTCTAAGAGATGGAGCAGATTCTCTTTTAAAATGCCTTGAAGCAGAGGAGAACCTTTCAAAAAAAATGGCGAAAGCAGCAGCATATATTAGCCTGCAGCAATCTGCTGATGGTACGAATGCTGACCATCAAGGGAATTACTCGACTTTTGCTTCAATCTATTCAAAAGCAAACGCAGATTTATCATTTATTGAATCTGAAATTACAGCACTTCCAAACGGCACGATTGAAGCATACATAAAGCAGCAAAGCGGTTTAGAGCCGTTTCGAACTAAACTTGATGAATTGCTTGAATCAAAGCCCCATCAGCTGTCAGATGAAACAGAAGAGGTCCTTGCAGCACTAGGAGAAATTCACAGTTCCCCTTACAGAATTTATCAAACAAGCAAATCAGCTGACTTGGATTTTGCAGCAATTGCAGATGAAAATGGAAACGAGCTGCCAAACTCATTTGCTTTATATGAAGACCGCTATGAGTTTACACCAAATACACTAGTAAGGAGAAAAGCATACGATTCGTTTGTAGAAACTCTGAAAAAATACAAAAACACCTTTGCTGCTGCCTATGCTACTGAAGTAAAAAAACAAGTAACACTTTCACGAATAAGAAAATATGATTCAGTCACAGACATGCTGCTTAAGCCTCAGCATGTGACAAATGAAATGTATCATAATCAGCTTGATATTATTCAAAAGGAACTCTCTCCTCATATGCGCAGGTTTGCTGCTTTGAAAAAAAGAGTGCTGCAGCTTGATGAACTGCG
Source organism: Bacillus sp. UMB0893 (assembly GCF_002858905.1). NCBI lineage: Bacteria > Bacillati > Bacillota > Bacilli > Caryophanales > Bacillaceae > Bacillus > Bacillus sp. UMB0893. Next base: position 374,431 of record NZ_PKLB01000002.1, read on the forward strand.
CTTTTGTGATTTAAAGGCTCCGCTTGACACAGAATTTAACCCAAAAACGACATTCGCCGAAGCAAGTGCGGTCATTTTAGAAGCACTTGAAGTAATGGGACCTGAATATACGCAAATTATGAAAAAAGCATTAGCTGACCGCTGGGTGGATCAAGCTGACAATATCGGCAAATCAACAGGTGCTTTCTGTTCAAGCCCATACGGTGTTCATCCATATATACTGATTACTTGGCAGGATACGATGCGAGGTGCGTTTGTCCTGGCACATGAGCTTGGGCATGCAGGTCACTTTTATTTGGCAAATAAAAATCAGCGCATTATGAATACAAGACCGTCAACTTATTTTGTTGAAGCTCCTTCAACTTTAAACGAAATGCTTCTAGGTAAGCATTTATTGAAAAAGACCCAAGATAAACGGATGAGACGCTGGGTCATTCTGCAGCTGCTGGGAACGTATTATCATAACTTTGTCACCCACTTGCTCGAGGGAGAGTTTCAGCGCCGTGTTTATGAATCAGCTGAAAAAGGCAAGCCGATTACTGCAAAAATGCTATGTGAAGAAAAAGGAGCTGTGCTTTCTTCGTTTTGGGGAGATACTGTGACATTAGATGAAGGTGCAGCCTTAACCTGGATGAGACAGCCGCATTATTATATGGGACTTTATCCTTACACCTATTCAGCAGGTCTGACCGCTTCAACTTTAGTTTCACAAATGATTGAAGAAGAAGGAAAACCTGCTGTTCTGCGCTGGATACAAGTTTTAAAAGCTGGCGGAACGATGAAACCGATTGACTTGCTGAAGCATGCAGGTGTTGACATGTCTAGTCCAGATGCGATTCGAAAAGCTGTCGCATATGTTGGAACGCTTGTTGACGAATTAGAAAATAGTTTTGATTAAAGGAAACTTGAATTAATAGGGGCAGTTCCTTACTATGAACTGTATTTAAAGAAAAAAACAGCTGGAACTTCCAGCTGTTTTTATTTAAGAAATAAGAAAGTATAAATTTTTGCAGATTGATGGCGAGCGGAATCGCCCAGCTCCTCGGCCAGATCAAATCCGGCAAAAAGTCAAACCTGGACTTTTCTGCCGGATTCTTTTCTGTCATGCCTGCGTTAAACGGGCGCTTGCGCTTTTCTTAATGAACAAGCTCTCTTTTTACAATAGCTGCTTTTATCATAAAATAACTCACTTCATCCGGAAGAATTTCTTTTAGAGGCTTCAGCAAACCATATCCGTGGCTGCGGATGGCCTCTTCAATTTGAGCTTCATATTGCTCTGGTATCCAAGATTCAAAATCAACAATCATTCCTTCTTTTGCACAGCGAAGAAGATGATTTTCAATCGTAATTACTGATAAACCTCTTTTCGCCGCTATTTCTTCCGTACTCAGTCCTTCATTGAATAATTGATAGGAGTCCAAATGGGAAGATTCTTTCCGTTCTTTTTTCCCAGATGTGCGGGCATGCGATGTTCTCTCCAAGTTAGGATTCTTTTCTGCGAAAGCACCGATCTTTTCAATAAATGCTTCACCGTATTTTTTCAGTTTTGACTCCCCTACTCCTTGGACAGAAAGAAATTCTTCAATCGTACTTGGCATTTTCGCACTCATGTCCTTTAATGATTTATCAGAAAAAATGACAAATGGCGGAACGTTTTCTTCTTTTGCCAGCTGTTTTCTCAGTTCCTTCAGCTGCTCGAATAGCTCGTCATTCGCCTGGACCTCCACAATTTTCATTTTCTCTTTTCGATGAACCGTTTCATTGCCTTTTAGGACGTTCAGCCCTTTCTCTTCTACTGCGAGAACAGGAAATTGTCCGCCTGTTATGCCGATATATTGCTCAGATGTCAGATAATCAATAAACTCACTGACTTCTTTTGCTGTTCGGTGTTTTAATATGCCATACGTTGAGAGTTCATTAAATTTAAAGTCTATGACTTTTTTATTGGATGACCCCGTTAATACCTGACTGATCATTGTTTTTCCGAATCTCTGTCCCATACGGATCATGCACGATAAAACCATTTGAGCATCCTTCGTTACATCTTCATGTGTGCGTTCGTCCTGACAATTGCTGCATTTTCCGCAAGTCTCGGCTTTGGAATCTCCAAAATAATTCAATATAAAAGTCTGCAAACAGCCTTCAGTGTGGCAATAATCCCTCATTTGATGGAGCTTAGTTAATTCAGCATGCTGCCTTTCTTTCTGAAAAGTGGATTGTTCAATTAAATAGCGCTGAATTTGAATATCCTGAGGCGAGTATAAAAGAATACATTCACTATCCAATCCATCTCTTCCTGCTCTCCCCGCCTCTTGATAGTAGCTTTCCATATTTTTTGGCAGCTGATAGTGAATTACATATCTGACATTTGATTTGTCGATGCCCATTCCAAATGCATTTGTTGCTACCATGACTTGAATATCATCTTTTAGAAACAAGTCCTGCTGTAATCCCCGTTCATGATCTTTCATTCCGCCATGGTATTTGCCAGCAAGAAATCCTTTTTTCGTTAAGCGTTCAAATAGGAGCTCTGCTTCTTTTCTTGTTGCAGCATAAATAATACCTGACTCAGTCTTATTCTTTTCTATGTATCGTTCGATGAAATCGTATCGATTTTCTCCCTTGCTGACTTTAAAAGATAAGTTGGTTCGTTCAAATCCAGTTACTGTTGTATATTCCTCCTGAATACCGAGTGATTCACAAATGTCTTCTCTTACTACAGGAGTTGCAGTCGCTGTCAATGCCAAAAAGACAGGTTTTGATTTCAGCTGATTCTTTAATTGTTTGATTCTTAAATAGCTTGGACGAAAATCATGTCCCCATTGTGAAATACAGTGAGCTTCGTCAACTGCAACCATTGAAACATTCATTTTTTGCAGCTGCTCTAAAAAAAACGCAGACTCCAATCGTTCTGGTGCAACATACAATATACGATAATTACCTGCTTCTAAATCAGCCAGCCTTGCACTGGCTTCAGTTTGAGAGATTGTGCTATTAAGGAAGGTTGCAGGGATACCAGCCTGATCCAGTGAATCCACTTGATCTTTCATGAGTGAGATGAGAGGTGAGATGACGAGGGTAATACCGGGAAATAAGAGTGCCGGGATTTGATAGCAGATTGACTTGCCTCCTCCTGTCGGCATGATGCCCGCAGAATGATGACCGTTTAAAACATGGCTGATAATTTCTTCTTGACCTGGACGAAATGATGAATATCCAAAATAATGCTGCAAATGCTCTTTCGCTTTTTCTAACAAAGGAATACCCCTCCTTACAAATGACTGTAACCCCATTTTACATTTGAAAGCTGTAAATGGCTATACATAACGAGAAAATCAAATTTTCTCCAAATAAAAAAAACTCTAAAATAGAGTTTTTTATGTTAGTATTTTTTGTGATTATTTATTACTTCAAGCACCTTTGTGCTTGCTTTCATTTCACTTTTACAAAGAGGACATACTGGGGTTTCGCTTTCACTGCTCTTAAAATTATCGCGAACCCACCCTTTACAGTTTTCAGAAACGCAAATCCAAACTTTCGTTTCCTCTGTTACGATATCTTCTGGTTTTTTTCTATACATTCATGACTCTCCTCTCGCATTTTAATTCTAGTATCATGTAAAGCCGTTAGAAAAATCATAAACGTTAACTGGAAAAAAAAATTCACCAATTATAAAAAGTACCATATTAATTGATGACTCTTTATAAAAAGTGAATTTTAATGCAATAATACTTAATTATTTTATATGAAATGACTGTATTTGTCAATGTTGCTTATGGAGGTGCCTGCATGGATACATATACATATAAGCAGAGTAGACATAATAGGGCTGCCAGTAAAATTTGGCAGCCCCAGGTTTATTTACTAAAAGGATTGTAATCCATCTTTATTTGCGGAAGCTCACGTACTTCTTCCGACATTTGGCTTCCGCACATCGGACAGGACATATCTGCCGTTGAAAAATCTTTTCTCATCCATCCATTACAAGCTTCTGATTCACAAGCGTATACTGTTGTGTCTTCAATAATTGTAACGGGTTCTTCAGCACCCTTTTTCGCAAAGTACATGAGCATAACTCCTTTTTTTATTTAGTATACGCTTTAAATTTATTTTTATTTATATCTTTTTTTAAGAAACGAAAAAGTCCATACCCTAAAAGTAAAACAATGGCAGACCAGTCGCCGCCGAATGTCAGATTAATTTGATTTGTCACATGAACACGGCTTTTAGGCAATGCAGTCTTATATTGGATAGATTCTTCCATAAGCAAGCAATCTCCTCCCTGATTCAAATAGATTACACTTCTTTTCTTTCTGTCTTATGTTCCAATGGTTTTTCGATTTCTACCCTATACCGATTTATTGATTATTTTTGTATTCACCAGCTTCAAAATAAGTCAAATTATAAAAGTTTTTGTCTAACTTTTAAGCACACAAAAAAACCAGGTTGAATGATTCAATCTGGTTTTTTGCTATAGCATGGATGGAAGCGTAATTTCAAAAGCAGAACCTCGTCCTTCTTCGCTTTCAACATGAATCTTTCCATTATTCGACTTTATGATTTCATTACAAACAGCAAGACCAATTCCAGTGCCTTGTTCTTTTGTAGTGAAAAATGGATTGAATAGAGATTCTTTAACAGCTGCACTCATTCCTTTTCCATTATCAGAAATCCTGATCGTAACATGATCATTATCTAAAGTGCCTGTAATTGAAATCATTCCATGATCCTTTTGATCACTGTCCTTTATGGCTTCCATGGCATTCTTGACCATATTTAACAAAACCTGCTTCAATTGCTTCACATCAACGTAAATCATTGTCTCTGGTGTGTTTATTGAATAGGAAAGATCACAGTTCAATAAAATTGCTTCGCTTTTACACATCGATACGATGTCATTTATTAGTTTACTAAGCAGGATAGGTTGTTTTTCCTGCATTTTTTCTGTTGATGCATTTAAAAACTCATATATAACATCGTTTGCACGATTTAATTCTTCTAGTGCAGCATCAGCATAATGACCTTTTCCTATATCGATAAGGTGCGGTTTGATAAGCTGAAGAAATCCTTTTACGCCAGTAAGCGGGCTGCTGATTTCATGTGCAATGCTTGCTGCAATTTGTCCTGCAGTTGCCAGGCTTTCATGATTGATCGCAATTTCTTTCATTTGCTGCAGGGATTTTTCAAGCTGTTCCTGTTTTTTTAAAAAATTGAGGTTCGCATACTGCAAATCACCCTCTAGTGTTTTTACAGCCTGATAGATTTGATCAACAGATTCTTCTTTATCAATGCAGAAGATATGAATATAGTTTTTTCCTTCGTATTGAATATAAACATCAAACAACGTCATTGGGTTTAATTTAGTTTTTAAATTCAGCTCAATTTTTGTAATGGATGGCGTGTCCAATATAAATTTAGCTGCTTTTTTCTTGCTTCCAATTCCTACTATATCAAGGAAATTTGCTTCCTCATCAAATAGATTAAATGTGCACTTAGAAACAGATACAATTTTCAGCTTCCGATCAACTAAAAAATAAGGAAACGGTACTTTATCATATTTACTTGCGATTAATTGCATTTCCATGGCGATCAGTCCCCTGAGTTAGATTTTTCAATCCACCTATCGAGCTGGTCAATGTTTTGAATCACCACGGTGTTCGGCGGACAGTAATAATAGAGATCAAAATCAGCTGTCAGTTTTCCTCCAAGCATAATCGTAGGAGAATAATTTAATTTTTGGAGCTCTTCTATGTAGCAAATCACAGTTGGAATATTGTAAATGACACTGGCAGAAAAAGCAATGACATCCGGCTTCCACTTCTCAGTATATTGATGGATATTCTCCATTGATACTTGTGGTTCAATACAGCTGGCATCCCAGCCATACTCTTTAAATAAGTATGAAGTCATCATCATACCAATTGTATGCTTTTCATTTCTCATAGAAAGCAGCATGACTCGCGGCTTCGTTGTATAATGTATTGGAACCATTTCGTTGTGTGCTTGATCTACTTTTAAATAAAAATAATTTGATATCATTGATTTGCAAACAGCTGCTGCAACATATTCATCTGCCATTGTTGCAAGGTTCATTTCCCATAATTCTCCGATCGTGTCCATTGTATCTGACAAAAGTCCATACACTTCTGCACTGGTTGTATCAGCTTCGATCATACTGTTTAAATAATTCCATGAAAGACTATGCTGACCATCGATAAATAATTGACTCAACTCTTTAACGGGATTCATGCAAATCACCTACCGATCAGATTTCTTCTTCATCTTTGAAAAAGTCTGTCAAGAAATAATATTCGGCAAATTTCAATATACCTTAAGCGTAACATATAACTAGACATCTAGATACAAATATTCGTTCGTATTCCTAATTTTTTCAATACAAGTAATCTAATCCGTCTTCCTTAATTATATATGGTGAGTTTGATATAATGAAGATGGAATACGCGGAAAGGACACGATGATGACTGAAAAATTATATTACACAGCACCTAAACGATTTGAATGGAAAACAGCAGTAACTGAAAAGGTTGAGCGTGACGGGAAAAAGCTTGTGAAATTAAAAGAAACAGCGTTTTATCCTGAGGGCGGCGGACAGCCTTCTGATGAAGGAACGATAAATGATTTGGAAATTAGAGGTTTACTTGAGGAAAACGAAGATGTATACCATATCGTTTCAGTGTTTCCGACTACCAATGAAGTAACATGCAAACTGAATAGCAGCAGGAGAATTGATCACATGCAGCATCATTCCGGACAGCATTTGTTATCTGCAGTTTGCATGGAACTCTTTGATTTTCATACAGAAAGTTTTCATTTAGGGTCAGATACGGTCACAATCGATTTAAGTACAACACAAATATCTGCAGAGCAAATGAAACAAATTGAAGAAAAAGCCAATCAATATATCTTTGAAAATAGAAACATACATACCTTCTTTGCTCAGCAGCATGAACTGGCAGACCTGCCATTACGGAAGCTGCCAGATGTAACAGAAAACATCCGTATTGTTCAAATAGCAGGCATCGATACTTCTGCATGCTGCGGCACACATGTTGAACGCACAGGAGAAATCGGAATCCTGAAGCTAATGAAAACCGAAAAACAAAAAGGCAGGATCCGCCTGCATTTTAAATGCGGTTTCCGTGCACTTGCTGATTATCAAACCAGCCTGGATACCGTACAGATTACGAGCCAATTCTTCCAAACTTCAAAAACAGATATTCCTTCTAGATTGCAGGCACTTGATCAGGAAACAAAACTTTTACAGAAAGAAAATGAACAGCTGAAAGCAGATAATGCTGCTTTTATAGCTGAGAAAATTGGAAACGAACAGCAAGCACAATTCGTTCATAACCTATTTGAAAAGAAATCGTTAAAAGAACTTCAAATGATTGCAGCCCGCTTACTCGAATCAGGAAGATCTTATGTTCTTCTCGCTTCACTCGATGAAAGATGCGTCTTTCTTTCACAAAAAGGGACACTCCATTGCGGCACATTATTTAAAGAGTACCTTTCTTTCTTTAAAGGCAAAGGCGGGGGAAATGAAAAGCAGGCACAGGCCAAATTTGATGATTCTGCAGAAACGGAACGCTTTTTTCTCCATATGATTGAAAAAATAGACCAGCTTTTATAAGCTGGTCTATTTCATTTATTATTTGAAGTCTTTAATGTCTTTTTGCAGAATGCATTAAGCTTCTCGCTTTGAACAAACGGAAATACTCTGTTAAAATCATGATCCATACCTCCCTTTGGATTCCCACGGATAATCATTTTCGTACGTATACATATATCTAGTATGCAGGAGTTCAATATTTTGCATAGTTCGGGGAGGAAGCATACCAATCTGAACGAGACGATCAAAAAAGGATTCTTTCCAAATGCCAAGACCAGATATATTGAGCATTTGTTTTGTATGAAGTTTTTCATCTTCTGTCATTTGCTGAAGACTTCTATTTCTCAGAGAGCCAAAGTACCGAAATGGTTTTGAGTAGGCAAGAGCTGCTAAGTGACTTAAATTTAAGATGAACTCTACTCTAGATTTGCGGACATTTTCATACCATTTTAAATTCCTGGCATCATGTTCTTTATACTTATACATCCAGCAAAGCAATTCCCCAAGCACATCACCGTCCTGAATGGCAAGATTGATCCCCTCCCCTGCCATAGGATGTACATTATGTGCAGAATCACCGATAATCGCCATATTACCTTTCACGTATGTGTCAGCATGAAAATGAACAGGAATCATCAGCTGAATCTTCTTCCAGTCTGTCAATTTCGTCACAAATCCATCTAGTTCAGGACATAAATCGATATACTTTTTGTGTATATGCTCGATTCCGCGTTCTTTTAGCGATTGATATTCTCCAGATTGAATTAAATAAACGGTTTTTACCTCTTGATTTGGCAGTGGGAAAAGACCGAAAAAGACATGAGGCGTTGAAATGATTTTTCCCTCAGTAAGCTCTGGCGGCCTTTCAAACGTCACCGTTAGAAAGTGATGATCATATTCATGTTCAATTAATTTGATATCCATGGCGTTTCTCACCCTTGATCTTCTGCCCTCAGCTCCAATGTAATAATCGGCTTTTATGATAGTCTCTTCATTATTCATAAATACAACAGCACATCCGTCTTTAAATCCATTGAATCTGGCAGGCTGGATGTAATGAAAGTTTGAATGCTCCTGCGCTTTTTTGAGCAGAACGGCCTTCAGTTTTTCATGAGGAATCATCAAGGCAAAATTGTATTTACTTTCAATAATGTTATACCTCATTGTGGCTGCGCCCAATTTGATGAAACTGCCTTTTTTTCTTTTCATTTCTTGCATTTCTATTTCATTTATTTGATGACCAGCCTCTATAATGGGCTTTTCAATCCCAATTTGAGAAAAGATTTCCAGGCTTTTCGGCTGCAGTAACTCCCCTTTATATGGTAGTGCAGAACCTTTCGTCTGTTCGACAACACATACATCCACTCCGCATTTGGCAAGCTTCAAAGCAGCTGTTAAACCGCCTACTCCGCCTCCGATAACTAAAACCTGTGTGTTCATTCTCTCACCGCCTTTGTCCTTTTATTTCCACCTTTGTAATAGAATGAAACCGTTCAACTTGTGTTTATTAAGTATGTTCACAGAAATAGAGCCTAAAAAACACTTTCATTCTAATCTGAAAGTGTTTTTTAAAATCTATGAAAATGAAATCATAACAGAATCTTGAATTGGGCTGTAGCCTATTTTTTGATAGATGCTGTTCGACGTCGGATTTGCAAGGTCAGTGTACAGTGTGCAAAATGCATAGTCTTCTAAAAGGTGCCTGCTTAGTTCTGCCACACAGCTGCTTGCAAAACCCTTTCCTCTTAATTCGTCCGGCGTATAGACAAGAGATACACAAACTCCATTTTTAGTAGATCTTGATTTTTTCGCCATCGATACAGGAATATCATCTGCCATCCATAAAAAGACCGACTTTTCCTTAATAAACTGCTTCATTCTTCCGGCAGCATTCTCTATACTGATCGGAGGCTCGTTCGTGTAATTCATGAAATCAACCATCCATTCTGTCAGGAGCGGATGGTGCGATAAATCAGCGAGCATAAATTTACCTCTGCTCTGCTGAATGGCGGAAACTTCTTTCAAGATGTAAATTTTTTGTTCCATTGCTATGGCAGCCCTCCGTGAAGTTTCATCTGCCCATACCCTTGCAAATACTTCTGTCCATTTGCGCTCACCAACAACTCCGGGAAAATGCATACCATTCTGGACAAGTGACCGAACTGTCTCAATCATCATTCTTTCACTCATTACATCTTCATTAATCGAAAGAATCAAATTATGAGGTGGTGTCATAAGCAATGTCATCGCAATTTGTTCATCTGCTTCAACAATTGCCGTATAAACATTTGCAGCAGGAACTGTTCGATGAAAAGTTCCGATCAATCCAAGAGTCAGATTATTCTCAGCTTCCTTTTGCAATAGGAATGGTTCAACTTTTTCGCAATATAATCTTCTGTCTGTATATTCTACTAATTTCATCCTTTTCACCTCTACTATATAATTGGATTTTCAACTTTAAAAATCCTTTTTAGAGGATGAAAATAACTCAAATTTATCAATAGAAAAAAGCTGGCAGCAGGTATCCAGCTCACAGGCGCGATCGGCAGCCTTCCTTTCAATAAGTAGTAAATCTGAAAAGCTTCTGAACCGCATAAATGGAACGTTTGAAAAATGGCATATCATCCCTGTATTCCTCAAAATCAAGAGTAAAGTCTGCATCTTTATTCGTCCATAAACGGTTAAAATAGCTTTCTACATCCTTCATCACTTTTTCATTAGCAGGAGCAGCAATTTTTATGTCATTTTCGAGGTTTAAATCATCAAGATTTCGCTGTGTAAAGTTGGCAGAACCGCTTATGATTGTCGATTTTTCTTTTCCTTTTATGAAGATTATTTTCGGATGATATTGTTCTTTGGTTGTGTTGTACCATCGAATTTCGATTTTGTTTTTGCTGTCTTCCAAAAGTTCTTCTGCAACCGGACGATTCGGCAGGCCAATTTTTTCCTGTCCGAATGCATTTTGGTTAGGATCTAAAATCATTTTAATTTCTACTCCCCTGTTGGATGCAGAAATAAGAGATTCGATGACTTTTCTCTCTGCAAGGTAAAACATCCCCAACCAAATGGTATCATCTTTTTCAGATGCGTTTATGGCTTCTAAGAGATGTTTATGAATTTTACCTTCTGTTAATAGTTGAACCTCAATATTTCCTTTTTCATTATCCGTTTTTTTATATTCAGGAAGCTTTGGCCCTCCGGAATAATCTGATATGGCCTGCTCTGATTTGAGCACATCACCAATAATATTGCCGCTTACCTGAAAAGCGGTATTTGAATGGTAGCCGCTCGCATCGTGAGGATTGGCAGATGAGACGATCGTGGTTTTCTCAGTAGCAATAGCTTTACGATGATTCGCTTTTACATTAAACAATTTAAAATAGGATCTTACATTAATATCTGGAGCCGTTTCTCCAAAAGGATTTGAAAGCCAGCCAGGGCCTGATTGGCCGAACCATTGAATAAATGTTCGCCATACACTGGAATAGAGCGGATTCGAATCCCGCAGTGCATTCAAGTCTGACATAATAACATTAATGCCTGCCTCCTTAAATGCATCTAACTCCTTAGAAGGATGAGATCCATACGATGTATTTATTTCATCTGTGATAAAAACAATATCCATTTCAGGATTTTCTTTCTTCTTCTTAAGAAGCTTCTTCGTTAATTTTTCACTGATTTTCGGATATGTTTCCCCTTTATCGTAGTAGCCATTGAATAAGAACAGGTCGATCACGATAAAATCCTCAGCATCATCAATCGCTTTAAAAATCGCATCAAATATCATTTGATCTGCTTTTACTCTGCGGTCTTTTTTATAGGTCAAGTCATATAAAAAAGTGACTTCTTCTACTTTATGAACATCGCCTTCATAGGAAATATTGTTCGGAAGAGGTTTGTAGCTTTGGTAAATTACGGTGCTGATTAAAATAATAAGAATAAGAACAAGAAGCAGAACCCGCTTCTTTTTCAGCTTATGAACGTGCAGCATTGCCAATAAAACTCCTCCTAAATTTAGATCATAGCAATCATTATATGCCCTAATTTAGTCGGATAAAAACCTATTGCAAAAAAATAGCCGCTTCGGTCCATTGATGAACAAAGCAGCAGTTATAAGCCAGGCGCTTTTTCCTTTCTCATAAATGCAAGATTTGCAATCCACATTAAAGCGAATACGAGATAACTGAAGCTGAAAAAAGGAAGAAGTCCAGGTATTTTCTGCATGAACAAGATGAAACAATAAATCGTAAATCCCATCGAGATCACATGCAAGGGATGTGAAAGTGCCATCATCGCTGCAATCTTTACAGATTGAAGAACTGAGAGCTCATATTGCGCATAAACAGGTGCAAGAAAAAATAATGTCATGATGAATATAAGACAGAGGATTAGAGCAAGAAAAAACAGGACGATTGATAAAGTGCCGGTTAGTGATTGAAATTGCCGCAAATAAAAATAGAGAATGAATCCAGCTGCTGCTGTCATCCAACCAATAGCGTTAGTTTTTAAAAAGTCACGGCGAAACATCTCCTTGAATGTTTTAAAGAGGGAAAGATCTGTATTCCCCCTAATCCACTTCCTTGTTATCGCAAACATGGTGAATGTTGCCGGAAAAAAACCGAATCCGATCAGACCGGCTACCGAAAAAACAGCCCATAAAAATTGCAAATATACAAATCGCGCAATCCACTCCATGAATAAATAGATTCCGCTTAGCAAGCCTCTTTCTGCCATTGTTAAACCTCCTTTTAAGGGACCGACCTCTGATATAAAGTTGCTTCTTATATGATTCTCTGAAAAAAGGCTGACTCAAACGATTTAAATAGTTATGAGTCAGCTTTTTACGAGTTAAGGAAGTATTTTATTTTGCGAATAGATCCCTAGCTCATCACCCAACTGCTAGTCAGAATTTCTCTTCCATGCCTGAGCTGACCAAGGCGCTTGCGCTTTTCTAATGCGATCAAAATTCAGATAACTTCTAGCCATCTATGTCCAGCTCCAGCGCCTAACTCCTCGGTCAGAGCCTTTTCTGCCTTTCGGAGCTGACCAAGGCGCTTGCGCTTTTCTAATCACCAGTACATTTTCCAATCCTTCAATATTCTTGTCAGTGCTTCCATATAGTAGTAATCACCCCAGATACAGCTTTCGTCTACTCCAAGATTACCGCCCTTGTAGTACACAGCATGCTTCAAAATGCCATTTGCATGAGGCTCTTCTTTTGTTGTGTAATATGAAGCCAGTGAATGAATCATGTGCAAAGCGCTAGTTTCATAGTACGGTTTCAGATCATCTGCAAGCGGAAGATTTTTGCTTAATTGAAGCAAGCCGCAAGCTGCAATGGCAGCTGCTGAACTGTCTCTCTCCTCTGGACCTTCTGTAAATATGAGATCCCAGTAGCAGACGGAATCTTCGGGAAGCCGATTCAGAAAATAATTGGCCAGTTTTTTCGTAACCTCTATAAAACTTGAATCTCCTGTGTAATGATAGCTTAAAGGGAAACCGTAAATTCCCCATGCTTGCCCTCTCGCCCAGCAAGAGTCATCTGAAAACCCTTGATGAGTGTTTCCGTATAGCGGTTTCCCAGTCACTGGATCCATATAGAACGTATGAAACGTTGAGGCATCAGGCCTTACAATATAATGGGCAGACTGTTTTGCGTGACTGTATGCAGCCTCGCGATAGGCTTTATCTCCAGTTATTTCGCTTGCCCAGTACAAGAGAGGGAGATTCATCGTACAGTCAATAATCATCCTGCCTTGCTGTTTTGGATCGCTTAAATCTCCCCATGCCTGGATGATGCCTGCTTTTTCGTAATAGCGGGTCATCAAGAGCTGTGCGGCTTTTAATGCAGCTTCTTTCCCTTTTTCATCTCCAGTTACTTTGTAAGCACTGACAGATGAAAGGGTATAGAGGAATCCGACATCATGATGGGCGACCTCAATTTGCTTACGAATTCTCTGATCAAAACTATCAACATGTTCTTCAGCAACTCTCCTGTACTTTTCATCTCCTGTGTATTCATAGGCTAGCCAAAGCATTCCTGTCCAGAAGCTTGTCGTCCATTCCACATTATCAATCGCTTGATAAACCAGGTTATTGCTGCTCGGACTTGGAAACTTATAAGTGAAAGCATGAAGATTCTGATCGATTTTCTCGAGAATATAAGCCATTGCATCTTCGTAAAATTCACGATTTACCTGAGGATGGACAGAGAACCTCTCTTTTTGAAGAAGACCTTCGTCCGCAACCTTGCTGATTTCTGACTGCTGCTTGATCATGTTTTGCTCTCAGTCCTTTCTTTCCCTTTATTTAGCTCTTTCGTATGCTTTCTGATGAAGCTCGATATATTCTTTTACACCAAGTTTCTCAAGCTGCTCTTGGAATTTCTTGTAATCTACTTTTTCAGCACCCATGACCCATTTTTGCATCGTTTCATCACGATACGTTTTTAAGTCGGCTGCGATTTCAGTCACTTTCTTTTCTTCTTCTTCCGTAAAGGAGAATGGCGGCAATGGCTCAGCAAAATATTTATTTGCGGTATATTCTTCTATACCTTTTAATGCAATCGGATTCAGCCACTGCTTTTCATATTCGAAATCTTGATGGTAGGAGAAGATAATCTGAGATCCCTCTCCGCGAAGCGTTGTCGGAACATCAGGCGTGTTTAGAATTTCTTCTTTGAATACAGGCTTACCGTCAACAAGGTCATACGTCTCTCCCTCAACCCCATAGTTCATAAGACGGCGGCCTTCTTCTGAATAGAAGAAATCAAGGTATTTAATGACTCTGACAGGATCTTTCGTTGAATGCCCAATGGCAACCCCGGCATTGTCTCCAAACGGATTACGTACTGTTGGTTCCACTCTCTCGCCTTCTGTATTTTCCGGCGGAGCAAAGGTTTCCCATTTAAACCCTTCGATTTGATCTTTTAAGAGGCTGTTATAGCTGGCAGTGCTTCCAAACCAGTCATGGCTTATTCCTCCAGTGTTATCGCCAAGCAATATATCTCTTGCTTTGGCTCCTCTTGTAAAAATCTCTGGGTCGATCAATTTTTCTCCGTACCATTTTGCCAAACCTTCAAGTGCTTTGCCATAATTCTCTTCATTTGGGCCATACTGAATCTTGTCTCCATCTAAATACAAGTCATGGCGTGCTCCCCATAAAATCGTTAAATCTCCAAGACTTTCAGGAAGTCTTGAGAAGTAAGGAATTTCATCCTGCTTACCGTTTCCGTTAGGATCCTTTTCTTTAAATGCTTTTAAAACTTCATATAATTCTTCCGTTGTATTAGGTGTTTTAAGTCCAAGCTTTTCCATCCAATCCTGTCTGAGGAACCAGCCTTGCTGTGCCTGGCCATCAGCTAAAAATGGCACAAAATATAAATTCCCGTCAGAAGCTGTTGCGAATTCTTCCAAGCCATCCATGTCCTCTAAATACTTCTTAATATTTGGCGCATGCTCCTCTATAAGGTCATTAAGAGGCATGAACGCTCCCTCTTTTCCGTATTTCGTTAAATCAGCCTTGGTCCCGTGAACCAAATCAGGAATTTCGCCTGATGCAATCATTAAATTAAAGGCTTCCTGGCTGTCAGTCGATGTTTTCGGAGCGGTTCCCTTTAAATTTACATTTGTATATTCTGCAGCTTTTTTAAACGATTTCCAATCATCATTAAAAATGACGAGACCATTGTTGTAATGGAGATGAATTTTCATTTCCATTGGTTTTTTTGAAGCTTCACTATCTTCTGCAGGCTTTGAATCTGTTCCTGCACTTTGATTCGAACAAGCTCCAGCCGTAAGCAGCATACTTGAAAATAAAACGAGTGCTATTTTCTTCAAAATGATTTCCCCCTTCTAGTTCTTTTAACAATTAAATAAATCCATACCGCATCACTTTTGTTCCCGGGCTTATGACAACCCCCTTTCAGCTGAGAATCACTATTCTTTAATTCCACCGATCATTGTTCCCTTCACGAAATACTTCTGCAAATATGGGTATACCGCTACAATCGGAAGGATTGAAACGATAATCGTGGCATAAATAACGGTTTCAGCTGAAGATTGTGATGCAACATCAAGTGAGTTGGCCATATCTTCCTTCACGCTCATTTCAACGATCAGTTTTTTCAGCAAAACTTGAAGCGGAATTTTGCTCTCGTCGGTCAGCACAATCATAGACCAAAAATAGCCATTCCATCTGTTGACTGCGTAAAATAATCCTACTGTAATCAATGCTGGTTTAGATAATGGAAGGAAGATCTTCCAAAGTATTTGAAAATCATTGGCTCCATCTACTTTGGCTGATTCCTCCAACGAGTCTGGAACCGATTGGAAAAAACTCCTCATAATAAAAACGAGAAACGTCGATACCGCAAACCCTACAATGATGGCTGTCCTAGTATCAAGCAGCCCGAGTGTCTTTAAATTCAAGTAAGTTGGAATGATTCCTGCATTAAACCACATTGTGAATGCGATAAAGAATGCAAAGAAACTTCTGCCCTTTAACCGTTTTTTTGACAGCGGATAGGCACCGCAGATGGTAACAAACATACTGAAAAGTGTGCCAACAACTGTGTAAAAAATCGTATTGCCATACGCCATCCATATTCCAGGCTCTGTTAATACCTGTTTATACGCATCAAAGGTGATATCTTTTGGAAGGAGGAGAACATCCCCCTTAATTACAGCATCCGCAGAACTGATTGATGCTGAGAAGACATAGATGAATGGGTAAATGCAAAGAAGGGCAATCAAGCTGACTATTCCATAAATCACGATATCTGCTGTTTTGCTTCCAGGTGATTTCATTTACCACAGTCCTCCATTCTCGCTGAATTTTTTCGTGATTTTATTAGCTGTGACAACAAGAATGAGACCTACAACTGCATTAAACAATCCAGCTGCTGCTCCAATTTCATATTCTCCGCCCTGCAATCCTGCACGGTAGACATACGTATTGATGACATCTGCTGTCTCATACGTAGCTGGCTGGTAGAGCAGAATAATCGCTTCATATCCGACTTCCAAAAAGCTGCCGATGTTTAAAATAAACAGGATTAAGATCGTTGGAATCAGCCCTGGCAATGTTATATGAAGCATTTGCTTCCACCTGTTGGCCCCATCCATTTTTGCTGCTTCATACAGCAGCGGATTGATCCCGCTGATTGCCGCAATATAAATAATGGCGTTGAAACCGACATCTTTCCAAATATTCATTCCTACAAAGATGGATCTGAAATAATCGGGCTCAGTCAGAAAGTATATTTTATCCATACCAAGTTTATCTAAGATGATGTTCACAAGCCCATTGGATGGTGAAAGGAAATTTGCGACAATCCCCGCTACAACGACAATGGAAATAAAGTGAGGGAGATACGTAAACGTCTGAGCAAACTTCTTATACGTTACTGAGCGGATCTCGTTAAAAAGAAGGGCAAGGATGATTGGTGCTGGAAAAGCGAACAGCAGTGTATAAAGGCTGATCAGCACAGTATTTTTAAGTGTGCGATAAAAGTAATCGCTTTCAAAAAACGTGACGAAATTCTCCAATCCTACCCAGGGACTAGCTGCGATTCCCTGAAAAATACTGTAATCTTTAAACGCAATCTGCAGTCCATACATTGGCAGATACAAGAACACTAGATACCAAGAGATAAATGGAACGAGAAGAAAGTAAAGGTATTTATCTCTGCCAAAACCTTTTTTGATCCGCTGCAGCCTGGGGATCTTAGGAATAGGCACCCTGGCTTCTTTTTTTTGTTGGAGCGGCTGAATTTCACTGTTCATTCATTTCTTCCTTTCTGTAAGGTCCCCTTTTCGTTTGATTCGATCGGTTATCCTTACAATAGCCCATAAATAGCTGCTCTTCTATCTTCAGTTTTTTGACAAATCACGAATTTTCAAGCAACGCCATATAGAATCAAAAGAAATGATGATCATCTAAAAAAGTGCCGATTTCCGGCACTTTAGGACGTTTTTTCATATTGGCCTGGAGAAAGACCCACATATTTCTTGAAAATGCGAATAAATGTATTTACATTATTAAAACCTACCATTGTTGCAAGCTCGCTTATTTTCACATCACTGTTCGCAAGTATTTCTTTCGCAACCTTAATTCTGTACATATTCAAATATTCTTTGAAGTTCTCGCCTGTTTTCTCTTTAAAAATAGTGCTTACATAACTTGAGGATAGATTAAAATGCTCTGCAAGATCTGTTAATGAAAGATCCTTTTGAAAATTCATATGAATAAAATTCATTAATTGATCTGCAACAGATAAATCCGTTTGCTCTGTTTTAGCCTGTATTTTAGTCAGCAGCAATTCAAAGAGGCGGCTAATCGTATCTTCAAGCTTCCTTTTGCCGCGGATTATTTCGAGTTTTTCATAAAGATTTTCTTCTTGATTAAAGTTATTTCTGTCTGATTGGCTGACTTGTGACAGGATCCGATTATATGAGGCTGAAATGGCAAAGACAAAACGATTCAAAGCTGCTTCGTCTAGCTGGCGGTTATAAAGGTTATCCTGTAAAACATTCTTCAAGATGGCTAATGCCTTTTCTTTTTTTCCGCGCAAGCTTAAATCAATTAAATCTTTCTCTGTCTCAAGAGGGAAATAATAGCTGCTTTGTTCAAACTCCTCTACATCTTCAAATGTCACAATACTCTTGCGCTCTATTGTGTACCTGTATTCCAGCAGACTGCGCACTTGTTTATATCCGCGCTCAAATTCTGCAGGAGATTGAACAACCTCGCTGATTGCAATGAACATCGTCGATTGCAGTCCTTCATCTAAACTTGCTTTAAATTTATTCAGCCATTCCCTTATTTTTTCCAGCTGTACTTCACTAGTCAAAACTGCCAATTTTTCACTTTCCATCTCAATTATTTCATAGAAGTTGCTTAGCTCCAGATGTTTTTTCAAGTAATTCAGCAGCTGAATTTTCAAAGTAAGGATGCCTTCCCTGCTTAGTGATTCACCCCATTCTTTGTAATGAGTAAACTCAAACAAGATTACTCTTCCTTCTTTTAAAGCTTTGAGATCAAACTGTTCCAGCTTTATAGATATCTGATCGTTTTCAACAAGCCCGAGCAGCAGGTCTTTCATAAATTTATTTTTAAGCGGCAGCTGATTGGTCTCGATCGTTGAACGCAATGTTTGATTAACAGTTTTCATTTTTTCTGTAACAGAATAAATGAAGGAAAACTCGTCTTCACCGACACTTTCTTGTCCTTCTCTTAGATGATCGAGCACTTTTTTGACTGGCCGATACGTGTAATTCACAATGACCAGTGTAATCAGAAAACCGGACAATAAAAACAAGACATAAACAGGCAATGATTCTGCAAGCATCTCCCAAAACGAGAGGCCAAATTCATTCTTAGAACTGAAGTACAGGTAGTTCCAGTCTTTTAAGACTTCAGAATTCATGGTCTTAATGGTGTATTCACCCGATGTAAGCTGTGTATCTGTTTCAGAATTTGCACTCTTTTCAAAGGCCTCCTGCAATACGTGTTTAGTTAGAACATCATGCACTGACAAAGAAGGCAGCATGGAATGATGGCTTGTAATACGGTTGCCGGATGTTATGGCAAATCCGGTGTTTTCAACATCTGTTAATTCAGGAAAAAAGTTCCTTTTGTGAAAGGATAGAAAGAATACGACATTGTTTCCACTGCTGATTTTTTCCTTTTTCAGCAACGTGACATAAGGGTTGCTTTTATCTTCGCTTGCGAGTGTGTACATATTATATTGACTGAAACTGTTCTTTTTTCCTGCCAAGTATTTTGCAGCCTGCTCGTTTTCTTCTTTACTTAAACCGAGCTGATGAAAATACCTTGCCTTTTTGATTGTCATATCTGGTGTAACAATGAGATCATCATCTGATTTCATCACACCGAGTTTGTATTCAAACTGACTGAATGCATTCGAGTTTTTTTGCAGTTCCTTGTGAAGCTCGCTTACATAATAGTATTTAAGCTGTTCATTTTGATTTTCACTGAAATTTTGGAATGCTTCCGTAGACCTTAACTGATTAATTCCGCTCAGTGCAACTTGCAGACGGTTATCTATATTCTCTTTCGTCTGCTTTAACAGCTCCTTTTGGCTTTGTTCTCTCTCATAGCTTGAAAATTCGTGATTTTTTAAATAATAAACAAACGTTACTGCAGCTGTATAAGCAAATATGACCCCCATCATACATAAAAACAGCTTCCAATAAAACTTGTTCTTCATACGATTTCCCCCTCCTGACCATATGAAGTACGGTATAAGTTAAATAGATTACTAGTTATCATAAAGAATGCGGATTGTTTCAGACAATGTGTATTTTTTTAACTGAATCACGATTGCTTTTGATTACGGTTGTATATCCCTTAATTCTCCAATGTTAAAGTGATTCCTGCAAAAAAAAACAGACCAATTTGATCTTTTCCTGGTCTGTTCTTTTTATCCTATTTTTCTTGTGGGAAAATCCGCTTAATCATTTCATTAAATTCATCCGCAAGTCCTGAAATAGGCTGTCCATTTCTGATTTTTTCAGCATAATCATTCATGCGGTCAAAAAAATCAGGATTTGCGGACACGTAAACATCCTTGATATTGTTATCTGTAGATCTGACTTGGTCTGCGATTTTATCCTTTATTTCCTGCGTCAGTTCAGTTTTTGGATCACCTTCCAAAACGACTGCTACATATGCATTTTGATCTGTTACAATAACATTCGCATATTTTACTTCTTTTAAATCAAATACCTTTTTTGCAGCGTTATCTGCCACATCCATACGATCTTGTTCTTTTGTTTGCTCATCATACGTCACATTTTTCAGCTCATTATTCATGAGATTGTCATTTTCCCGTGCGTTATCATTCATTGCACAGCCGGCACTAAAAAGAAGGGAAAAAGAGATTCCTGCAGCAGCAATCATCTGTATTTTTTTCATTCATATTCCTCCAATCATTTAATTGCCATTATTCTGTGCTAAGACTTGATTTTTATACAAAAAATAAGCGAACAGCCAATAGTGGCTAATCGCTTATTTTCAGAAGCTGGTATCCTTTTTCTTTCCAGATATAATTGATGCCTTGTTTGAAGGATTGAAAGGTCCTGACATTTATTTCAATTCCATTTAATGTAATATGCTGCACCAGCTTCGGGCTGAGCCCGACAAAAATGGAATCAGTGCCCATAAGCCTTAGAGATTCTACGATTTGATTTAGCTGGCAGGATATCCTTTCTTCAAAAGTATCACCTATCCCGGTAAAATCAAAAATCACATAATCAGCACCTCTCCTGGATGTTTCCTGCAGTATCTTAGCATTCATGCTCTCCATTCTTGCTTCAGTAAGAGTTCCAGTCAATGCAATTAATAAAGCAGCATCAAGAGCCGTTCCAATAATCGGCGTGTACATTTCCTCCATCAATGCTTTTCCTTCTTCGATGACATTCTCATATTGCGTGACATCACGCCATGTTAATACAAAGCCTGTCTCATTATTTTCATGGTCTTTTAACCGATCAACAACGATCTGAGCAGTAAAATGATTGAATAATTTGATTTGAGCTTTGTGAGGAAAAGGTCCGTTCATCAAGATTCGCTGCTGCCGCTCTCCGTGGAATTTTTGCACATCGTATCCAATAAAAGTATCAGGATTTTCAATCCCGACAAACGGTCCGACTTTTTTTAATATCTCTCTGGCAGTCTGATTGAACCATATAATTTTAAAATCATTATCTGCAAAAATGAGGCCCTCTCCTATACTGTCAAGCAGGGCATAGACGTTCATGTTTTCTAAAATCGATGTATTTGCAGTCACCTCTGCGTCCCCCTCATCTCTCTTTTCCATCTCTTTCAATTATATACATTTCTTTAGGTTTGAAAAGAAATAGGTGATTATGCTTCTTGTATTAATAGAGAAGAACAAAAAACAGCTCCCAGGAAAGCACCACTTCACCACATGTAAAATATTTTTATAAATGAGCACTCTTCTCATGTTCTTCTATAATTTACTCCATGAATATGAACAGCAGATAATTAAAAGTTTACAAACAAAAAGTCATTCATTACCGATTGGCAATTCCATCAGCAATGAATGACAAATTGAAATCATGACTAATTAACAGGTAATTCAACAATAAAAGTAGTCCCTTCTTTTTCTATACTTTTCACATTAATATGACCATTATGCAATTTCACAATAGTCCAAACAATTGATAAACCCAGTCCTGTTCCCTCGACCGTTCGTGTACGTGCGGTATCTGCCCGATAAAAGCGATCGAATATCCTTTCTATCACTGCATTATTCAATCCTATTCCTGTATCCTTAAAGGTTATGAAGATCCATTCTCCTCTTTTTTCAATCGATATCTCTATGCTGCCATTCGCTTTATTATATTTAATGGCATTTGATAAAAGGTTATCCCAAACATTATTCAGTAAAGATGGATCACCTATGATTTCCATATCCGGTAAAGAGTAGCTAAGCATTATACTTTTTTCACTTATTACCCATTGATAATTTCGCACAACTTCCTTAATTTGCTGCCCAACATTGAAGGGGTTTTTCTTCATAATTTCCTCATTTCGATCTAACGAGGCAAGAAGTAATAATTGTTTTGTTAAAGTAGAAAGCCTTCTAATTTCACCGTTAATGATAGAAACGTATTGGGTTCGTTCTTCTTTGCTCATAGATCTATTTTCCAATAGGTTCGTATATCCTTTTATATTAGATAGAGGTGACTGTATATCATGTGAAATATTCGAAATGAATTCCTTTCGCATATCATCCATTTGTTCCAATTTTCTTACCATTCGTAAAAAACTCTGGGAAAGTTCTCCCAACTCATCATGCCGAGCAGTATTGAGTTCAACATTGAAGTCACCATTTGCAAGTGATTTTGTAGCCATAGTTAGTTTTGAAATAGGCTTTACTAAATATTTTGTACTAAAAACGACCATGAACATGCTCAGCATAATCGTTAATGTAAGCAGCCATCCAAATAAGAGATGCATCTCATTGAAAAGGAGTTTAATATCTGGTCTGATGAAAAGAGCATAATTTCTTCCGTTATATTCCAATGGAACACCTATTGTATTTTTCAATTCATTAGCGAAAAAGCCTGTTACAAATGTTTCCTGTGGAAAATGAAGAATTCCATGATTAATATTACCGTTTAGTACATGCTCTTGCGTTGAAACAGAAAGACTTTTGTCCCTGAATGGTGCGCCAAAAAAAGCCTCTTCTCCAAAATTATCAACCAAATAAATTTGATATCCAATTGATGAAATATGTTCCAGGTACTCTTTTAAGTCGATATTTGGATACTCGTCAGTAAACGCAGTGATAGATTGGGCAATTTTTGTGACTTTTTTATCGTTATAGGGTTTTAATTTTTGCTGATAATAAGTATTGGATATTAAAAAAGCAAAAATACTACTTAAAATCATGATTCCAATTGTAATTACAACAAATTTTACATAAAGAGATTTCATTCGCGTTTTGCCTCCAGTGAATATCCAACCCCGCGTACTGTTTTAATTTGAAAATCATCCGTCAATTTAGAAAAACGTTCTCTTAACCTTTTTATATGAACATCTACGGTTCGTTCATCTCCTTCATATTCTAAACCCCAAATATGTTCAATTAGGTGGTCTCTGGAAAACACTTGCCTATGTTTTGACATTAGAAAATACAAAAGTTCAAACTCTTTTAAAGGTAAAAGTATAGTTCGGTCTCCGATTTGAACATCATAGCTTTTTTTGTTTAAAGCTGTACTGCCTATGCGAACAATAGATTCATCTAGCTGATTATCATATCGCCGCAATAAAGCTTTTATACGAAAGCTTAATTCTTTCGGTTCAAATGGCTTAACTAGATAATCGTCCGTTCCTGCTTGAAATCCTTGCACCTTATCCTCGATTTGATTTTTAGCAGTTAAAAGGATGACTGGGATATTATACTGCTTTCGAATCTCTTTCGTTAGTGTATAGCCATCCATAAAAGGCATCATCACGTCAACAACTGCTAAATTACACATTTTCTTATTAAGGATCTCCAAAGCTTCAATTCCGTCTTTTGCTTTGAATACTTTATAACCTTGTTCAGATAAATGGATATTTACAAGCTTTAAAATATTCATATCGTCGTCAACAATTAGAATGTTCGTCATAATGTTTACTCCTATTACATAAAAATCACTATATTTTTTGGAAACCTATGTCCATCGCAATATGGCAGGACTGTATAATAAATATTAAAAGCGAATTTCAAGCCTTTTCCCGAATCTAAAGGATTGAATCTTCATTTTGCAAAATTAGACCATCGCTCATTTTAATAATATGATCAGCATAAGAAAGCATTTCTTTGTCATGAGTAACCATTAAGGTAGTAATGTTAAGGGTTTTAGTTAGATCCCGGATTAATGACATAACATCTTTAGACCTTTTTGAATCTAGACTTGCAGATGGTTCATCTGCAAAAAGAACTTTAGGTTTATGGATAATTGCACGAGCAATTGCAATCCTTTGTTTTTCCCCACCGGACAATGAAGACGGAAAGGCATTTTTCCGATGAACCATTTCAACCAATTTTAGAATTTTTTCAATTTCTTTTTTTTGTTCATATTTCTTTAATTTCGACTCGGAAACATCCAGCATTAACAACAGTTGCTCTTCTACTGTAAGAAAAGGAACGAGATGTGCATATTGAAAGACGAAGCCGAATTTACTTGCTCGTATTTTCCGAATTTGCTCTTGATTCATGGTATTCATATTTTTCCCCTCAAATATTATCTGACCATTTGATGCGGGTTGAAGTCCTGCTGCTATTGTTAACAGTGTACTTTTACCAGATCCTGAAGCACCCACTAATGCCGTTATCTCGCCTTTTTTAAGAGAAAGATTGATTCCTTTTAATATTTCTTCCTTTACTTCACCATTAATGAACTCTTTTTTAACTTCATTAATTGTAAAAAACCCCATATTAAATCTCTCCTTGTTGAATCGCTCGTAATGGGTCGACTTTTTTGATTTGTATTCCTGAAAGTGTAGCTCCAATAAATCCAATAATTAAAAACACTAGCGACAATTGCGTTGTTGTTTCAATGGATAAACTGAAAGGCATTCCTTTAGGTGCAATCAAATTAAAAACTTGACTGATTGCCATAGATAAACCAAGTGCTATTGCTGTAATAAAAAGCATTTGTGTCCACATCATTTTGAATATGGCACTTGTTTTCAATCCGATAGCTTTTAATATGCCGTACATTCCAATTTTTTGGACATTCATCATATAGAAGAAAATTGCGAACAACATTCCACTAATCACAAGTAAAAACCACACAATCATATTAAGGGTCATCTGTTCTGCATTATAACTTGGAATCGTATTGAGAAATTGTTTCTTAGAAAATGATTGTAATTCAGTTACTTCTTGTGCTTTATCCTTTCCAGGTACGAAAACCAATTGCATTTCCTCTACTCTATAAATTTCTTTGTAGTTCTCTATATTAATAAAAGCGACAGGTGCATGGCTGAATTTCTTTTGGTCAACAAAACCTTTTACAATAAACTCGCCACTAAATTGATTGTTCGTTAAAATATCTCCAACTTTAATACCTTTATCCTCCATTGAGCGATCTAGTATGATCTCCCCGTCTTTGACATCCTTAAACAACTTTGAATTAGTTGAGGTGACAAATGCAACGCTTCGTTGTTTGCCATTCTTATCATTCAAAAAACCCATTTGAATTGATAGTGCTGTAGAATCGTTATGTTCGTTTAACAATTTTTTCTGGATACTACTATCTATTCTTGACAGATTATAGGTTTCGTCTGCATCTGCATTCATATAAAATTGTCCGTTTGGTAAATCTTTAATTAATGCTGCATTGTCTTGTGATAATCCATTCGCCAAACCAGAAATAATAAACGTTAATAAGCTAATTAGAAAAACAATTGAACCTAAAATCAAAAACTTTACTTTATTTTTCTTAATTTCTTTCCACGCAATGTTCATAATTAATTCCTCCAATCTCTTTTTTACATCCTTAGAATAAACCTCCTATATGAACAGTGGATGAACAAATCTTTACATTTAAAGCGAAACTGCATTATTTTTTGAATGGAAAAATCAATAGACCATGAATGGTTGATATGAGTGAATACAATTTTGTCCAGGATACGGAAAGCCTGAAACAATATACAATTGATTTGGGAACCTTACTAAATAATCTGTCCCTTTATTAAATCCGGAATATGACACTGCTCTCGACTTAAACTTTTCTTATTTATTTTTTTATAAGGATTGATACCAACTTATTTGTACAGAAAATCTCAAACTCTCTGAACATGATTGTTTTCATCAAAAAAATAAAAAAAAATCGTTTTTAAGATCTTTTCTTTTATATAAAGAGAAAATACCCTTCTTCGGGCAGTACCAGCGAAGCTGTCAATTCCCAAACAAGGAATAGCAAGTGAATACCAAATATTTTTTGCATATGAACGAACAGAACATTATAGGTAATTATTATATTGAAATGTTAAAAACTTGTTTGGATATGAAGCCTTCGGAATGACTTCCCGAAGGCCTCTTTACAAAACATCTGCAATCAAAAGAAAAACTCCAGCTCAAAACTGAAGTTATCTTAAATCTGCTTCCTATCTTTAGTCATTTAATTTCCCTTGTTTAGAAATACAATTCAAATCGGAACTACAACAATTAATGTGATAAGGTTATTCCTTTTTTATAATATTCGTTCATCATTTCTTTAGGAACCATACTTCCGCCGGTAGCCCACATGAGATGTACAGCATTTTTCATTTTATCTGTTAAGTTATGATTTTGTATGTATTCTTTTCCTTCTTTCTCAGTCCATAACTTTACCGGCCCGATTACACCGGCTAATGCGGAAGGCTCCAGTTGAATGTTTTCTGTATCAACCAATGCGCTTAATAGTTTAAATAATTCATTATCACTTACAGTATAACTTCCGCTTAATAAAGGCTCGATGGTTCGACCAACGAATCCTGATGGCCTTCCGACAGCAAGGCCGTCTGCTGATGTGATATTGTCAATTCCAAAATCTTGTACTGAAACTTTATCATGCAGCCCTGTTACTAGCCCAAGTAACATACATGGAGAATGTGTAGGCTCTGCAAAGAAACAATGTACTCGATGTTGATACATTAGTTTTAAACCAAAAGCCACTCCTCCCGGCCCACCGCCTACTCCGCACGGAAGGTAAACAAATAGTGGATGGTTTTCATCTACAGTTACATTTAAATCTTCTAATTGTTTTTTTAGTCGATTCGCTGCCACCGCATAGCCTAAAAATAAATCACGAGAGTTTTCGTCATCAATAAAGTAACAATTCGGTTCGCTATCCGCCTGCTTTCGGCCCTCTTCTACAGCTTTGCTGTAATCTTCCTTATATTCGATAACTGTTGCTCCCTTGCTTTTAAGAAGATCTTTTTTCCATTTCTTTGCATCAGCAGACATATGGACCGTTACATTAAATCCTAATTTGGCACTCATGATACCTATACTTAACCCAAGGTTGCCTGTAGACCCCACTGCAATTGAGTATTGAGAAAAGAAGTTTCTGAGTTTTTCACTATCAAGGATGGAATAATCATCATTTACCGTTAATAAACCATGTTTAAGTGCCAACATTTCTGCGTGTTTCAACACTTCGTAAATGCCACCGCGTGCTTTAATGGAACCTGAAATGGGAAGGTGGCTGTCACATTTTAATAAAAATGTCCCCTCTAATGGATGCTCATACAAGCGTGATAACTGCTGATGCATCGCCGGGATGGGTACAATAGGAGATTCAATGATTCCGTTTCGTTTTCTTGTTTCAGGAAAAACTTTAGCAATGTAAGGAGCAAAACGCTTTAACCTTTCCTCGGCATCTTTTACATCTTTCTCATTAAGCGGTAGTTTTTTTAATCCAGTTTCAAATGCTTCATATTTAGGATTTGACCAAAATACTTCCTTTGCAGCAACTAACTCGTTTAGTAAAGGATATTCTTTTATCCAATCTTGAATCGTTTTCATCTCTCTTCTCCTCCATTGGGACTGTATCTGCATAGTGTCATCTTAATGTCCAGAAGTCGTTTTAATACTTGTGCCCCTGCAATAAATGACACTTATTTTTGAACCACGAAGTTCTCCATATATCTATAAATCGCATTAGCTACCCCATTCTCATCATTTTTAAGGGTTGTCGTTGTACAAACCGTTTTTATGACATCTTTCGCATTTCCCATTGCTACGCTGTATCCAACTTTCTGGAACATGGATAAATCATTGTTGCTGTCCCCGATTGCCATAGCTTGCTCTAAGGAGCCATTCATCGAGAAAGCCAATTTTTCAAGGGCCGTTCCTTTTGAAGCGCTTTTACTAGTCATTTCAATGTTATGATCAGCAGATGAAACAACCATCAACTCATCAAACTTTTTGAATTGGTTCCATGCTTCCTCTAATTTCTTTTTATCAAAAGAACATGCTAAAATATTATAGAATTCTTCCTCCTGTTTTAAGATATCATGATAGTTTTCTACTAAAACATATCCAAACTGGTCAAATTGCCTTTCTGCTACTTCAACTAATTCTTTCATATCTGTACTCAAATCTGCGCTTTTCAAACTTTTAATCTCATTATGGAAATGTTCTCTTCCTTTTTTAAGAGTATAAATAGCTTTATCAGTATACACTTCGTAATAATAATTCCGTTCATCTAACCATTGGAGAATAGATTCGACACGATCTTTAGTTATTGTAATAGAAGAAATGCACGTTCCGCTTTTTGAATGAATGGTCGCGCCATTTGTCCCGATTACAAATGGGGAAATCCCGGCTTTTTCACAAATGGTTTGAACATCAAAATAAGCCCGTCCTGTTGAAATAACTACTTCAAAGCCTTTATCTTGGGCATATTGAATCGCCTTTATATTTTCTTCACTAATTTCATTCTGGTCGTTTAATAATGTTCCGTCTAAATCTATCGCAATGAAACTCATGCTTTTGGCTCCTTTTCTCATTCTATCTATTAAATTTTCTTTCTAGCTTTTTACCTGCTATCAATAAAAATCTATCAAAAAAGAGAGAGAACTCCCTCTTCCGTCTCGATATGTCCTTTTATGGATAGACTATGCTTGAATCCAATTGATTTCCTCTAATTTTGAATGATTTCTCCATTCCTCAGGAAATGGCTGCTCGCAGACAATCACATCGACTTTTTCTAGAGGACAAACTTTACAAAATGTGTCGACACCAATTTTAGAGTAATCCGTTAGCAATATAACTTGCTTGGATACCTCGACCATCTTGCGTGAAACTAATGTTTCATGTAAATGATAATTACTAACCCCGCTTTGAATGGAAACACCGCCAGCTGAAATGAACGCTTTATCAATATTAAATTGATTTAACATTTGTTCAGTGAGACCGCCGCATATAGATTGATGTTTTGGATCAATTTGTCCTCCCAGTAATAGAATTTGTCCTGTAAACTTATTTTGATTAAGCAATTCGGTTAACAAAGACGACACAGGAAGAGAATTAGTTAAAATTGTAATGTCTTTTTTATTTTCAATACACTGCGCAAATTCAAGCATGGTTGTTCCTACATCTATGGCAATCACATCTCCGTTAGAAATGAGTTCAACTGCCTTTTTGCCAACCTTGACTTTCGCATCTTGATTCACCGTTGTACGCTGTTTGAATGGAGGTTCCTCAAATTCAAAGACTGTTTTAATCGCTCCGCCGTAAACCCTCTTTAAAAGTCCTTTTTCCTCTAATATCATCAAATCGCGTCGAATTGTTTCCTCTGAAACATTAAATTGATCAACTAATTCCATAACTTTTACTTTTCCAATTTTGTTCAGTTCTTTTAAAATTTCATTCTTTCTTTCTTCTGGCAAAACAGACATCTTTCTTCCTCCCACACTCATCAATAATTTATAAAATAATGCATTCTTTCTTCGGTACAAGAATATGAACGCGTGCTCCTTGCTCAAACATTTTCTCACGGTGGTGAAGATAGTCTACGTGGAAAGCGGACTCCTCTGTTTCTACTTCATATCTTAAAACATTCCCTGTCATGGAAACATCTTTAATAAACCCGTTAATTCCCCAGTTCTCTTGTAAATCCAAGCTATCCTCACCAACAGAAACTAATTGTAAAATTTCAGGACGTATGGCGACTTCATTCCCCTTTAATTCTGTACTGTGAACAAGTTTATGGAAAACTTCCATATTACAAACATTATAATTTCCGATAAATTTTGCAACAAATGAATTGACTGGAGATGTATAAATTTCTGATGGAGAACCGGATTGTACAACTTGTCCTTTATTCATGACAAAAATTCGATCAGACATCGTCATTGCTTCTTCCTGATCATGAGTAACAAAAATAGTTGTAATATTTAATTCTTTCTGTATTCTCTTTAATTCTTTTTGCAAACTTTTTCTGATTTTAGCATCCAATGCGCTTAACGGCTCATCCAAAAGCAGTACTTTCGGCTCCATGACAAGCGCACGGGCAAGAGCAACCCTCTGCTGCTGCCCGCCAGATAATTGATGAGGATAAGACTCTTCTTTTCCTATTAAATCAACCATCTCAATTATCTTTTTTACTCTTGATTTACTATTTTTTACCTTCTTCATCTTAAGGCCGTAAGCAATATTATCAAAAACGGTCATATTTGGGAAAAGTGCATAAGACTGAAACACCATACCGACTTCACGCTGACGCGGTGATAAATTAGTAATATCTTTTCCATCAATTAAGATTCTTCCTGCATCAACGCCTTCAAGCCCCGCAATGGAACGCAATAATGTACTTTTTCCGCATCCGCTTTGCCCAAGAAGTGTAGCAAATTCTCCTTTTATTAATGTTATAGAAATATCGTTTAAAACGACTTGATTTTCATACCCCTTACTCACTTGATCGATGGTTACATAGCTCATTATTTTTCACCTTCTAAAGCAGTATTTTTATGACGGTGTTGTTTTTTAAAAAATAAAAGAATTCGCTTCTTATTTGTCACGACAGGATTTTTTTCGTTTCTAAATGTAAGTTTTAATACAGTCCCCGTTAAAAGTAAAATCACTGAATAATAAGTAATAACAATTGCACTTGTTAAGTGACCGCTGCTGTTTAATTTGTCAGCAAGATAAATTTGAATGGTTTCAAATCGGCCCCCGACAAGCAAATTGGCAAAAGCAAACTCACTAAATAAAAGAGCGACTGATAATAAGGTAGACACTAAAATCCCAGATATAATATTAGGAAACACCACTGTGCGAAACGCCTGAAATTTTGTAGCACCCAGTAATTCAGCTGCATCAACAAGCTGCACAGCATTAACCGTACGAAGACTGTTACGAATACCTTGATACATAAATGGCAGAATGGTTATAAAATAAGCACCAATTAAAATCCAGGGTGTTCCGGCAATTTGAATGGGTCCATCTGAATATACCTTGATTAATCCAACAGCTCCAACAATAGGAGGAATTCCATAAGGAAGCATAGCTGCTGCTTGCAGCAATCCTTCCCATTTAGCGAAATATACTGTGATGATAAAAATAGTCGGAATCATAATAACAACACTAAGACCGACAGACATGACAATTAAAAACAGTGTTCGTTGAAAAGCATCATAAAACCGTTCATCTTGAAATAATTCAATATACCATTTCATTGTATAACTCTCAGGCAAAATGGTATGATCCCATTTACCGGCAACCGAGAATAAAAATGTTCCTACTAGCGGAATTAATAAATAGACAACTAGTAATCCAACAAGCACTTTATGAAAAGTCAATGAAGATTTCATCGTAAATCCCTCCTAATGCGGCGCATCATTCGTTCATTGAACCACATCGCCCCTATCATGGTCGCTGCTAGAAGCACTCCCATCGCACTGCCTAGCTGAGGCTTTAATGCAACGTCACTAGCAACTAGAGAAGCAATTTGCAACGACAATAAGTTATAGTTGCTGCCGACCAAGGCATAGGCTGTAGCGTAAGCTCCCATCGCATTAGCAAACAAAATACTGAATGTACCTACAATACTAGGCAATAGAACTGGAATCCCAATGTGAAGCCAAAATGATAATGTTGACCCTCCTAATAATGAAGAGGCTTCTTTCCATTGTTTCTTAATTCCTTGATAAGACGGGTAGATGAGCATAACAGCAAGCGGAATTTGAAAATAAACATAAACAAGAATGAGGCCCGTCCATGAATATAAATTAAAATCTGCAAACACATCCCAGCCAATCATAGAAAAAAGCAGCGTAAACAACCCATTGTTTCCAAGTAAAATAATATATGAAAATGAAAGGGGAATCCCCTCAAAGTTCGAAGTCATATTGGTAATCATCAACAGGCGATTTTGTATTTTTTGTGAGAACTTTGTAAACGAATAGGCAGCAACGACTGCTATAATCACAGAAGTCACAGCAGAAACTAAGGAAATGACAAGGCTATTTTGAATGGCTTGCAAGTAAAATTCACTTTTAAATATGGTAATGTATTGATTAATCGTAACTTGAATTCCATTGTCTGCATAAAAACTATTTTTAATCATTGCCACTAATGGTCCTATTTCAAATCCAATCACAAACAATATAAATGGCAGTAAAAGAGCTAATAAATAAATTTTTTGTTTTTTTATTTTTCGCAAGACTTCTCGCTCCTCAATGTTCTCTAACAATTTGGGAATTGGTTTAACAGTATGTTCGCTAAACCAATTCCAATCAACCTTCATTCTTCATTTTAAAGTTGAATAATGTACCTTTTTAAAGGATTATTTTTCCTTTCAGACCTGGCAATTGATATGAAATCATTTTATTGGAAGGCTCAATATTTAAAAGTTCACAAACGAGCGGTGCAAAAGCTAATTGCGGAATCACTTCACTGTAAACGCCAGGCTCAACTTTTGGACTAATGATAAAGAGCGGGACATCGCGCTCACCATCAGTTGTGCCGCCATGGTTGCCATATTCACTCATTCCATGATCAGATGTAATTAAAATGTGGTAACCTTCTTTGATCCAAATTGGCAAAAGTTGTGCCAGCAAGCTTCCCATTTTTAAGATTTGTTCACGATATTCTTTCGATTCCGAACCGAAAATTTCTCCTTTTACATCTACACCGAGCGGATGAATATATAAAAAGTGCGGGTCATGCTTTCTGCGCAAGGCTTCTGCATCCATTAACACATGACTGTCTGGATAGTCATCATCCCAATAAAATTTTCCATATTGAATCGGCTGAGATTCATCCTCTTGCTCACGATCTTCAATAAAATGGAATGGCGCGCGATTATAAAGTTCGCTTACCCAGTAATACGATACCGTTCCGTTTCTTAAGCCGTTTTCTTTCGTAAGATGGAAGAGACTTTTCTCAGTAGATAAGCGAACTGCCTGATTGGACGTAATTCCGTTCACTGATGCCGGTGTACCCGTTAGTAACACTTCATATAATGGACGGGAAAGACTTGGGAGTTCCGACTTTACTTTGTAAAGTGCTGCCTGATTTGTTTCAACTAGATGCTGAATAAATCCAAGAGCCTCACATGCTTTGTCATATCTCATACCATCAACAACAATTGCGATTACTTTATTTGACATGGACTAACACCTCTTCTTGCCAAATCTGCGGTAAATTTTTAGCCGTTTCTTCCCAAGCTTTGTAATCTTTAATTGGTTTTGCTTTTTTGTACTGTTCTTCTGGAACCATTTTTTCAGCTACTTCTTTCGGAAGTTCTACATCGCGAATTGGACGCGCAAACCCTTTAGCTAAGTTAATTTGTCCTTCATCGCTTAAGATATATTCTCTAGTTGCCATCGCTGCATGGGGATGCTTTGCATATTTGTTAATAATAGTTGCATAGCCGCTTACGACTGAACCTTCACTTGGAATGGTGACTTCAAATTGATCGCGGTTGATTTGGTCAGCGTAACCAAGGGCATTGAAATCCCAAACAAGGGCAACTTCCACTTCCCCTTTTTCGATGTTAGCAGGCTTCGCATCAGTTAAGCTAAGGCGGCCTTGCTTGGCAAGCTTAGTAAAAAAGTCAATTCCTGGTTGTAGATTTGTTTCATCACCGCCGTAAGCGATAGCGGCAGCAAGAACGGCCATTTGGTTCTGTGTACCACGCTGAACATCTCCAACTGTTACTTTGTAATCTCCTTTTAATATGTCATCCCAAGACTTTGGCGGGTTATCCACTAATTCTTTATTAGTAAAGAATGCAATCGTTCCTTGGTAGCCAACAACCCAATCGCCGTTGTCATCTTTTGCCCAGTCAGGTACCTCGTCCCAATTGGAAGTTTTATATGGAATCGTTAATTCTTTTTGTTCCGCAATTGGTCCAAAGGAAATCCCTACATCGCCGATATCTGCTGTTGCATTCTCTCCTTCAGATTCCATTTTGGCAATCTCTTCGGCACTGGATAAATCTGTATCATTGTGTTCCAATGTATATTTTTTCATCACTTCATTCCACGTTTCTCCCCAGTTAGCCCATGAATCAGGCATACCGACACTATTAATGGTTCCCTCTTCTTTTGCTTTTGTTTCAATTTCTTTCAGGGTTAACGAACTTGCATCCTTAACAACGGGAGCTGCCTCCTCTTTAGTAGCTCCGCAAGCAGCTAATCCTAGTACACTCACTCCTACCATCACAGCTTGAATAGACTTGTAACATTTCTTCTTGAATGTGTAATTCATAAAAAGTACCTCCATTTATTTGTGGGATTTTTAATGTTTATTACTGTTTATTACGGTTTAATCATAATTACTCAATATAAACCCCACATTAATCCAATGTTAAGATATTGTAAATCAGTACTTTCTTTGTGCAATTCATCTTCAGTTTAAAGAAATGCTGGCTTGATACAACAACAGCATATGGGTTTATGTTGTTTACTATCTTTGGGGTATTGCTCAATTTGAAAGAGATTTAATTTCTGAACGGACAAAAGAAGGGATTTTAGGCTGCTGGGAAATGAGGAAAATATCCTGGAAGGTGAAAATTGATTACTTCAGCACTATCTGTCCTCTACCAAAGAAAAGACCTGCAGCCGTAGTTCAGCTGCAGGACAATAACACTTAATTTACCCTTTCCCCGCCTGGAAGCTGGGATATTTCGTCATCCCGCCATCAGCATACAGCGTTATTCCCGTAACATAGCTTGCTTCTGAGGAGGCGAGCCAGGCAACACACGCTGCAATCTCTTCAGGCTTTCCAATGTAACCCATCGGAATGAGTTCAATGACATCTTTTTTCGCTTCAGGATCTGCAAATTTTTCAGCATTGATTGGGGTATCAATTGCACCTGGTGCAATATTATTTACGCGAATGCCTGTTGAAGCGTATTCCAATGCCAGCGTTTCTGTCAGCAGTTTTATACCGCCTTTGCTTGCAGCATAATGGGCAAAGTGAGGCCATGGGATTTGCTGATGAACGGATGACATGTTGATGACAGAGCCTTTAATATTATGATCCAGCATGTGTTTAATCGCTTCTCTGCTTCCGAGAAAAGCACCTGTTAAATTTGTCTGGATGACTTTATTCCAGTTCTCAAGCGAGAGTTCTTCAGTAGGAATTTCAGCTTGAATTCCTGCATTGTTCACCATCACATCTAATGTTCCATACGTATCAACTGCGAATTGAACAATTCTTTTTACGTCATGCTCCTGTGAAACATCTCCCTGAACTTTTGAAGCCTCTCCGCCTTCTGACTTAATTTCCTCTATAACAAGATCAGGTTTGTCATCCTCTGTCAGGAAATTGACGACCACTTTAGCCCCTTCTTTAGCAAAGCGCTGGGCAATCGCTTTTCCAAGTCCTGATGATGCACCTGTAACAGCAACTACTTTTCCATTTAAGCTTGGATACATGAATGATTCCTCCTGTTATCGTTTTGTATAGCCGAGTAAAACTCCGCCGGCAATAATCAGTACACAGCCGATGATGACAAAGATGATCTGTGTTTTTGTTTTCTTTTCTCCAAGCAGGAAAATACCGCCAAGAGTCGAGATGATAATTCCAGTTTGTGAAAGGGAGAAGCTTGTCGCTACCCCAATTTTCGGCAGGGACAGCAAAAGTCCTAAATTTCCTGCAGCCCACATTAAACCTGTTAAAATATTTCGCAGAGCGTATTTATCAAACGGTTTATGTCTTGCCGTTAAAGCGATTGCAGCTGCTACCATGCCAATCGCCTGAGGCAATATCGCAGCCCAGCCATCGATCTTAAAGTAGCGAATAATAATGACATATCCTATGTAGCCAAGTGATGAAATAAATAAGATGAGTAACCCTTTTTTAAGACTGTTCCCGGCTTCTTCATCCGCTTTTTGACCAACCGAAGTAAAGATAACTCCCCCGATAATCAATAGAATCGCTATACTGCCTAAAATGACAGTCATCGTAGTATCCCATTCTTTAAATAGAAGCACACCGAACAATGTTGTTCCCACCAGCTGCATTCCAGTAGAAATCGGAACAGTTTTAGAAACTCCAATGTGTTTGACGCTCGCCAGCTGGTTTAGCTGCCCCACTGTCCAGAAAATACCGGAAACGATCCCGATTGACCAAACGAGAGGTGTTAAATCTGGATTTGAAAAGAAAAACATGATAAGAGAAAATAAAAAAGCGCCAATCGTAATTCCTAATGTCTGACTGTAAGCATTTCCTCCAAGCTTTACACTGACGAGTACAAGACTTCCCCAAGCAACAGCCGGAATCAATGCAAGAAGTATACCGATCATGATATGTTCCTTTCTGTTTATAGATTCTAAGTATGTTTTTGTCTTAGCGTGTGCAAAGACGCAACTAAAGCGGAGGTGCCTTGGTCAGCTCGCGAAGAAAATAGGAATTGACCTGGATTAAATGACGCACCCTGGGAATCACGTGTCATTTAACCGGAGAAGGCGCTTTTTGCCTTCTCCCCCGAGCAATTGTCTATTTCACAGTGAGCTAGGCACCGTAGCTGGAAGTTGAAAACTATCCTTCATATCTGAACTTAATTTTTTATATAGTTTCCTACAAGTTGATTAAAAAAACACTCTATTACGTAAAACTCTTAAACATTTCCACTAAGTTTGCGAAAATAAACTTTTTTAGCAGCAGTTTAGAGAAATTGATTTTCTTTCATACTGTTAGGAAGAAAGGTTGAGGTGAAAATGGAACAAGTATTTATTGAATATGGATATGGAGAGTTTTTCGACAGGTATCGCTATCCAATCGAAATGTCAGGAATATTGGAGAATATCGAGGAGGAGCAGCTGCATTGCTTTTTCGGAACATTTGAATGTGATACATTTGAAAATTTTGCCTGCTTATTCACGGTGTTCATGTCAATGAGAGAACGAAACAGGCATCTCCTTTAAATTAAGGCTCTGTTAAAGGTAAATGTTGATTATTTGATACTTGTCTGAAATCTTGATATTATTAGAACGAGTGTTTGGGGAGGTTGTCAAGGTGAGCAAAGCGTTTAGCAACTTGTTAAAGTATATCGACAAATTACCACACACCCAAAAAGAACAAGTCTATCAATGAGTTAAACGCTATGTTGGACCTTCTTCCTCTGCTGGAGGTCGTTTTTATCAATGAAATGAGAGAAACTCGCTTCAAGGAAGGATTTGAGTGTCCTCATTGTTCATCAGAACACGTTGTTCGGTTCGGAAAATATAATGGTCGGCAACGGTATCGCTGTAAATGTTGTGGCAAAACTTTCACTGAACCAACACCGTCTTGTACCGTACTCGAAAGGGCAACGAATGGATTACCTTTGTTGATTGTATGTTCAAAGGATATTCCCTGCGAAAATTGGCTGAAATCGTAGGGGTTACTTGGTTTACTCATTTTTATTGGAGGCACAAACTGTTAAACGCCTTGAAACAAATGGATTTTGAACAATTTGAAGGTATCGTTGAAATTGACGAGACCTATTTCCTATACTCACAAAAGGGACAACGTGGTATTACTGACCGTAAACCTCGTAAACGTGGCGGTAAATCTAAGCACAGAGGAATTAGCCACGAACATGTTTGTGTTCTCGTTGCCAGAGACCGAACAAAAGGAACCATCTCAAAAGTTACTTGTATGGGGAGGATTGTGAAAACCAAAGTCGATACTTTAATTGGTTCTAAACTATCTAATAATAACGTGCTAGTACCGATGCTTGGAGAGCATACAAAACCTATGCAAAAGAATAAGGTTTAGAGCATTATCGTATTAAATCAGACGATGGTAAACACGTTATTAAGGTCTTAAATCACATCCAAAATGTCAATGGTCTTCATTCTCGTTTAAAACGTTGGATAGACCGATTCAAAGGTGTAGCTACAAAATATCTTGATAATTACCTTGCTTGGTATTTATTTGTCGATAGTCGTAGTAACGAAAGCACTAAACAGCATATTAAGGAATTTCTATTAACATCATTTGATTCTTTCGCTAACAGGTCAATTATTGAAAATAGAACAAGAAGTTATTGGCACTGATAACTTCTTGTTCTACTCCTTCAATTTTTGCTTCCTGATGATGAAAAAGTACCAAACAAGTAAAAAAGCTACTCAAACTATAACGGTTTTACGGGAACACATATTTCGCAATAGGGGTTGCTAATCATATCACCAATGTATTTTTCCATAAAAGGTTTGTTATCCATTTGATATCGATTGCTTCGTAGGGATGGAAAAATATCAGAATATGCTTTTTGAATATCCACTGCTGTATGGTTGACTTCGTAAATAAGGTACTTTCCACCAGAAAGTTCACCTTCAAAAACTGAATCATCCACTTGATAATCATTTGGAATAACAATGCAAGCATCAAATCTACAGTTTTCAGGAAGCGTTGTTTCTGGATTATCTTGTGGAATTGCAAATAGGATTGCAGATTCTAGAAGATTTTTCTCCTTAGCCCATTTTTTTAACTTCTCCATTACTTCAATATTGGCAGGACCATATTGACCAACTCGTCGCATATAAGCAATACGGTAGTTTGGGAGTGTTTCGACTTTAAATTTCATTAAGTTTTTTCTTCCTTTCTCAATTAGTATTGTTAGCTACATTTCGAATGTAACACGCTTTAAAAAAATATATATTTATATTTTTAAATTTTTTGATAAATTTTAAAATGGTAATTTTACATAGAAAAATCAATATTAAAGTTTAACAGAGCCTAAATTAAAGATGCCCGTTTCCATTTATGGCACGCTCCATAAAAGATGCGAACATGATCAAATCCTGTTTGGACGGCTTCAGCCATGATTCGGTTTCATGCTTCGTATATTCTTTAAAATAATAATCGACAACCGACCGATGCGGTTCAGGCAAATGGCGAAGTCCCCATTCTCCTCCCTCTTTTTTGGAAACGATCTTTTTTTCCTTAAAATAGACAAGAACCCTGCAATAATTTAATGTATAATACATTGGATTTTCTGTGATTTCAGCACCGATGACATCAGATAAAATAGATTTCAAAAAATAAATTTCATCGATTGGCACAAAGAGTTTTTTGATCTCCAAACCGTACAAGCATTTTCCGCGATGATAAACAACCGTCATATGTGCTGCTAAATCAGGATCATATCCTTTCTCTATTTCTTGGTGAGTTTCTGAATAATGTAGCTCATATGGAGTTGGATACTCAAAATGAGAAATTGCTTTTTCCTTGATGATGCTCATTTCAATTCCTTTAGCTGGAAGATCTGCTTTTAATGATTGAAGATCATTTATAATGGTTTGCTTTTCTTTCTTTTCTATATTTTCCTTAACAACGACCAGCAAATCAACATCGCTGAATTCTTTTTGAAAACCATTCATCGCCATGGATCCATGGAGGTAAATTCCGGTTAAATTAGACTGCAAATTCCGCTTAAACAGATCAATCAATTTTTCAAGTAATTCTTCCATTTCCTCCACCCCATTTCATCTTTTTGTCTCTATTATTATTTTAAAGGAAATCCGAGTCTTATATATTGTAAATTTAGAATTTTTAGTATATTATTTTTAGTGTAATCGCTTACAATTTTGTAGCATTATGTCTGGCATTTTACTGCCTGTTTTCAGCATGATTTCTACATATTTTTTCACCACTATTATTAGGAGGCTGATTTATGAGTCAAGCAACGTTGAAAGTTGGAGAAAAGCTGGAGAAATTTCTGCAAGGTAAGAAAAAGCTATTTATTAATGGGGAGTTTGTGGAGAGCGTTTCAAAAAAGACATTTAACACTCCTAACCCGGCTACTGGCGAAACGCTTGCTGCTGTTTATGAAGGAGACAAGGCTGATATTGATCTTGCTGTAAAGGCGGCAAGAAAAGCATTTGATCAAGGTCCTTGGTCAAAAATGAGCGCTGCTGAGCGAAGCAGACTTATGTACAAGCTTGCTGATTTAATGGAAGCAAATAAAACTGAGCTGGCACAGCTTGAAACGCTTGATAACGGTAAACCTATTAATGAAACAACAAATGCCGATGTTCCTTTAGCTATTGAACATATGAGATATTATGCAGGCTGGTCAACTAAGATTGTCGGACAAACCATTCCGGTAAGCGGACAATTTTTTAATTATACAAGACATGAAGCACTCGGAGTTGTAGGACAGATTATTCCTTGGAACTTCCCTCTTTTAATGGCTATGTGGAAATTAGGGGCGGCTCTTGCGACTGGATGTACAGTCGTGCTAAAACCGGCTGAGCAAACGCCTCTTTCCGCATTATACTTAGCTGAACTGATTGCAGAAGCCGGGTTCCCTGAAGGAGTAGTCAATATCGTTCCGGGCTTCGGCGAAACAGCCGGAGATGCACTTGTTATGCATCCGGATGTAGACAAAATTGCTTTCACAGGTTCTACACCTGTAGGTAAAATGATCATGGAGAAAGCATCAAAAACACTGAAGCGCGTAACACTTGAGCTTGGCGGGAAGTCGCCTAACATAATTCTTCCTGATGCAGATCTCTCTGCTGCAGTTCCGGGTGCTCTAACTGGAGTTATGTTTAACCAGGGTCAAGTATGCTGTGCAGGCTCACGTGTTTTTATCCAAAAGAAACATTATGATAACGTTGTGGCAGACATGGTTTCTCATGCGAAAAATATTCGCCAGGGTGCTGGAATTGAACCTGAAACTCAAATCGGGCCGCTCGTTTCAGATGAGCAGCAAAACCGTGTTCTGAATTACATCCAAAAGGGTGTTGAAGAAGGCGCTGAAATCTTAACGGGTGGCGGTTCTCCATCTGAAAACGGCTACTTCGTCTCACCAACGATTTTCTCGGCTGTTAAAGATGAAATGACGATTGCCAGAGAAGAAATTTTCGGACCGGTCATTGCAGCAATGCCATATGATGATCTAGATGAAGTGATTAACCGCGCAAACCAAAGTGAATTTGGTCTTGCCGCTGGTCTATGGACACGCGATATTGCAAATGCCCATTATGTGGCAAGCAAATTAAAAGCAGGAACCGTATGGGTCAACTGCTACAATGCATTTGATGCTGCTTCCCCATTCGGCGGCTACAAGCAATCCGGCATCGGACGCGAAATGGGATCATATGCCCTCTCTAACTATACAGAAGTTAAAAGTGTTTGGATTAATCTTCAGCGTTAAGAACAAAAGCGAAGGAGCCTTGCTCAGCTTGCGAAGAAAATAGGAATTGACCTGGGTTAAATGACGCACCTGAGAATCAAGTGTCATTTAACCGGAGAAGGCGCTTTTTGCCTTCCTCTGAGCAATTGTCTTTTTCACTGTGAGCTAGGCGCCGTAGCTGGACGCAGATACCTTTATTTCATTATTCACATCCTTTTACCTTTTATTAATTTCCTAAACAATAAGATAAGCTCCACTGCCTTTGACAGTGGAGCAGAATGAAAACAGCCATCTGACCTTGAAAATCAGATGGCTGTTTTTTTTTATTTATTTCTCTTCAAAATAGTCCTTGTAAAACCCGCTTACTTTCCCATTGTTATCAATGACAAAATAAAACTCTTCTGTTTCATTTTTCACTTCATATGTATTTCCGGCTGTCAAAACACGGTTCACCATGTATTTTTCTGCATTTGTATGTTTGCATGTTACCACTTTAATCGTTTCTTTGTTCAGCCATTCTTGATGGATCATTCAGCATTCTCCTTTGTACAATTTGCCCTTATTATACTATATAAAAGATGCGCGGAACACCGTTACTGTGATAACCTCCTCTTTTCCTGAATAGATTGAAGAAGATGAGGTGAAAACAGTGATTTCAACAAAAAAAGTAAACAACTATATTCAAATGATGATTGATGATCTCCGGCAGTCACAGCATACAGACGGCTCTTGGCGTTTTTGCTTTGAAGGCGGTCCAATGACTGATGCGTTCATGATTATTCTTCTCCGTTCTCTGCAGGTTAACGATGATGAATTAATAAGAAAGCTTTCAGAGCGCATCTTGACACTGCAGTCTGTGGATGGCATCTGGAAGCTCTATGAAGATGAAAAGGAAGGCAATTTGACTGCAACTGTTCAAGCATATACAGCGCTGCTCTATTCTGGTTTCTATAAAAAAACGGATCCAATCTTGATCCGTGCAGAAACCTATATTCTTTCCAATGGCGGTCTTTCAAATGTTCATTTTATGACAAAATGGTTTTTGGCAGTAAATGGTCTCTATCCATGGCCAAAATTGTTCCGCTTTCCGCTTTCCTATTTGCTGCTGCCAGCCTCGTCTCCATTTAGCATGTATGAAATGAGTTCGTATGCAAGAATTCATTTTATGCCGATGATTCTCGCAATGAATAAACGATATATCCATAGTCCTCCCACTAACATAGACATTTCTCACCTATATGCATCAAAGCCTAAATCAATTGACTGGCTTTCATTTTCAGACAGTGAACGCATGAATCCAGGCCATATTAGAAACATGATTCGAGGATTCTTATCTTTTCCTGCTTATTATCACACATTGGGAGAAAAGGCAGCTGAAAAATACATGCTGCAGCGAATTGAGAAAGATGGCACTCTCTTCAGTTATGCAAGCGCCACGTTCTTTATGATTTACGCCCTGCTTGCACTAGGCTATAAGGAAAAATCAGCTCAAATACAGCAAGCTATTTCAGGTTTGAAATCCCTTCTTTATGAAGATGAGAAAATAACCACTCTCGAAAATTCGACTTCAACTGTCTGGGATACAGCCCTGCTCAGCTATAGCCTGCAGAAAGCAAATGTACCTTCTGAAGATCCAATGATTAAACGTGCTTCCACTTACCTGCTTTCACGCCAGCACACGAAAAAAGCCGATTGGCGAATCCATAATCCGGAGGCAAAGGCTGGAGGATGGGGATTTTCCAATATCAATACAAACCATCCTGACAATGATGATACAGCTGCCGCCCTCCGTGCCATTACACAACCATCCATGAGTGATTCTATGTACTTCGAGGCATGGAATAAAGGATCATCCTGGCTTATATCTATGCAAAACCGAGACGGGGGTTTTGGTGCATTTGAAAGAAATGTCAATAATCCTATTTTTGCTTCCATCCCCCTTGAAAATGCCAAGGATGCGGCAACAGATCCATCAACAGCTGATTTGACAGGACGTGTTCTTGAATACTTTGGAAATTTTGCAGGCCTGACGAAAAATCATCCTGCTGTAAAAGCAGCCGTTTCCTGGCTTGAAAATCATCAGGAGAAAAATGGATCATGGTATGGAAGATGGGGTGTCTGCTACATATATGGCACATGGGCTGCTATAACCGGATTAAAAGCTGCAGGTCTATCAAACTCTCATCCGGCCATTATGAAAGCTGTTAAATGGCTATTGAAAATCCAGCATGAGGATGGCGGCTTTGGTGAATCATGCAGAAGCTGTGAAGTAAAAACCTACCTCCCGCTCGGTTTTAGCACACCATCTCAAACAGCCTGGGCGCTTGATGCACTTTTATGTGTGCTCGATAAGAATGACGTATCCATACAAAAAGGAATCAGTCGTCTCATGCAGCCTTTTGATGAAAGAAGCAACACTTACCCAACAGGCATCGGTCTTCCAAAGCAATTTTATATCCGCTATCCTGGCTACAATAAAATTTTCCCGCTGCTTGCTTTGAGTCATTATCGGAATCAAAAAAGAGAGAATCTCTAATCTGATTCTCTCTTTTTTGATTTGAATTTAAAAGAAATCATAGAAGTAGGCTTGTCTATTAGGAATAAGCATTTGCAGCTTTTGCACATCCTCTGCTGATCCCTCAATATGGGTGATTTGATGTAAATCAAGCGGGCATTTGTAGCCAAACAGTGCAGTTGAAAGAGTATTAATATTCAATGACAAGCCTTTTCCTGATAATGTCTCAGTTTCTTTTATACTTAGTTTGCTGACTTCCTGATTCTTAATCAAATACGTCCCGTTATTCCAAGATGCATGCGGGTCAGACAAGTTCAAGAGGAGCTGATCCTCATTATCGGTCCATAAAAAATCATACGATTTCAGAAAGCTTTCCGCATCAATAATCCGCACCATAAAATATGGAGTTATTTCAGCCTTGATTCTTGGTTCATTCAGTGAAAACAATAACGGATCATTTTCATATGTAATGATCTCAAGCTCTTTTATCATAGAGTCGTGCTGACAAATGAAATTCCACAAGCCGTTTCTTGCTTCAGGATTTAGCGGAATAAATTCCTCGATTTTCATTTTGGAATTTTTCACTTCATACAGCATGTACCCCTTTGGTTCGCCTGCTTCATTATAGTAAACAGCTGCTGTCAATTCATCATAAACGGACTCCTGCCACCAAGATGTTTCTCTAACCAGCATGCCAGAGAATTGCTTAGCAAATTGAGCATACATTTCCTCTATTTCAGTTGAATGCGTTTCTTTTTTATAGCGTTTAATTTTTCCTGCTGTTTGTTTTTTCATAATAAGGTCTTCTGATTTCAATGAAGCCTTAAGTTTGCTGCTGAACAGTTCCCACCCGTATTTACGGTAAAATGGCACTGAAAATGGATGAAGCATTGAAACGCTGTATCCCTCTTTTTTCATTGTATCCAGAAGATATGTAAGCATTTCTTTAACGTAACCGCTTCGGC
This sequence comes from Bacillus sp. UMB0893, assembly GCF_002858905.1. Classification (NCBI taxonomy): domain Bacteria; kingdom Bacillati; phylum Bacillota; class Bacilli; order Caryophanales; family Bacillaceae; genus Bacillus; species Bacillus sp. UMB0893. Next base: position 419,155 of record NZ_PKLB01000002.1, read on the forward strand.
GATACTCAGGATAAGTTGCTACACCAGCGATACCGCCCATTTTCAATTTCGTTTCTCCTAGATACACTTCAAGCGGAAGAAGATGGAGTTTAGCCGCAAGTTCATCCCCTTCTAGTATTCCATAAACCTCATGATGCTTCTCTATCATTTGAAGTCTTTTTTCAATGCTTTCTTCGGGTACTTTATACTGAAATGCATATTCTGATAGTTTAATTGCTTCACGGTAGTATTCTTTTGCTAGTTTGATGACTGTCATATATATATCCCTCCCGTACTAGAGATTCCACTTTGAATGCTAAAATCCTTTTTAAAGCAGAAAGAAGAGTGCCGAAAAATAACCGATTGGCAATCTCCATTCTTCTTTTAAGTTCTCAAAAACCCGCCCTCAGAATGAATCGTCTGCCCTGTAATCCACTCGCTTGCTTCACTTGCTAAAAATGAAACTAGTCTTGCAGCATCTTCAGGCTGACCAATTCGCTTCATTGGGAATTTATCAACCAGCCCTTTTTTTAACTCCTCCGTCATCCAGCCTGTGTCTGTTGGCCCTGGATTCACGGCATTTACGGTAATCCCTTTATTGCCAATCTCTGCAGCAAGTGTTTTTGTCATATCAGGGATGCTTGCTTTTGTTGTGACATATGCAAGCTCGCCAAGCATAGGACCTTGAGATTGTCCTGATGTCATATGAATAATGCGACCTCCCTGACCATCCTGGAATCGTTGCACAAACTCAACACTTAATAACAGAGGTGCTCGGACATTTACAAAATAGTGAAGATCCAGGCTTTCTGACTTTATCGTTTCTACATCGGTATTAGTAGAGTAAGCAGCATTATTCACTAAAATCGAAGCTTTTCCAAGTTTTCTCTCCACTTCATCGAACAAGTCCGGAAATGAATCTGTTAATGTTAAATCAAGCTCCATACTTGCGCAGCGCACTCCTTCATTTAGAATACGTGACTCTAGTAAATCAGCCTCTTCACTTTTTGAACCCCAAGGCTGTTCTGCATCATATGGCCGATAATAAGTAAAGAAAATATCAGTGTCTGCTTTAGCAAGCTCAAGACAAATGGCAGCCCCAATTCCTTTTAACCGGCTTGCACCCGTCACAATGGCGATTTTTCTATTTTTCATTCGTTCACCTTCTATTATAAAAACTGATTGAAAAATTCAGCAATCGCTCGATAGACGAGGATTTCATTTTCTTTTTTCTTGAAACCATGTCCCTCGTCTTCTAAAACGATGTAGTCTACTTGTCGCCCTTTTTGTCTAAGAGCTTCAACAATTTGATCCGATTCCGCTTTGACAACCCGAGGATCATTTGCGCCCTGAATGACAAGCATTGGTTTCGTCATCCCATCTATATGAGTAATCGGTGAAAAATCAATCAGTTTTTCACGATCCCGCTCAGGATTTCCAACCCACTGATCCATGACTGGCTTCCAAAATTCAGGAACACTGTTTATAAATGAAAAAAGATCACTCGGCCCAAATATATCAACGACCGCTTTAAAGTATTCTGAATGACGCCCATGTAAGAGCAGCGCCATATAACCCCCAAAACTGCCGCCCATCAAAAATACTTTTTCTTTATCTGCTAATCCCTGCTCGATCAGCCAGTCGATTCCTGCGACCATATCATGACGGGGCCCATTTCCCCATTCTCCCTCAACCATTTTCATAAAGGATAACCCATAACGGGATGAACCTCTGAAATTAGGGGTAAATATGCTGTATCCGCTGTTCAGCAAAAATTGAAAAAGTGCTCTAAATGAATGGGTTTCTGCTGACTGTGGTCCGCCATGAGGCCAAATAATCATATGTCCATTGCTGTTTTCAGCATGTGCCTTGTAAAGAGAAGCTTCAATGTTTAGTCCATCAAAGGAAGAGTATGTCACGGTTTCAGGCTCAATTAAATCCTCAGGTGAAAGCCCTGTTACCCCATGATTTGTGATTTGCGACCAGCTGTGAGACGGCATTCTGCAGAAAATATTTAATGGCTGTGTGGCAGATTGACCGAGTATAAACAGCTCACCTTCATCTGTCACTTCAATTTTATTTACACGAGCCACCGGCATGTCAATGATTACTGACGTTTGATCTGTTACATCGTACGAATATAATTCATCTGCAACCCCTTTGGCCGCAAGGATGTATATCTGCTGTGAAAAAGAATCATATTTAATCGAGCTGACATCTTTACCTTCCAGCTGAAGCACCTTTGAAAACTCACGTTTAGGTAATTCAAATTTTGCTAAGTAAGAAAAATCAGACTCATAGTTTGTGATAAAATAAATTTCTTCTTCTGAGATATAGACGGGATCGCTTTGAGTAAATTGTATTTCACTTTCTGGGGTAGCCATGACATCTTCTCCCTTTGTTCTCACAAACAGTAAAGAAGACGTGTTCCCGTAGTTTTTAGAATAGACAAAACTAGTTTCATCAGGTGAAACTGCCATCAAATACACAGCTGTATCCGTTCCCTCAATCAGCATTTCCTCTTTTTCAGCAGAAAGCTCATATCGGTAGGCTGCGAGATGTGTATCATGCCCCTGCTTAGTAGATGTATAGTAGAGTGACTCTCCATCTTTTGAAAAGAAAGGAAACATATGACGCTCGCCCTCTTCAAACCTGATCGGCACCTGTGATCCGCCTTTAGAAGAAATGGCGTAAAGCTGCGTATTTTCATCTCCATCGCAATCAAAACCCGCTAAGATAAACTTTGATTTTTTATGATAAAGAATGCTGCTGCAGGCTTGGTTGATAGAAGTTAGCGGATATGGATACTGATTTGGCAAATCCATCGCCCATAAATTAAAATGGGCGCTGATATTTGTGCTGAACACCAATTGTCTTTTATCAGGCGAAACAACAAAATCCTGTATCGTCAACACTTTTAAAAATTGCTCAACATCCGGTTTCTTAAAGGTTATCATGGTCTGCCACCCCTTTTGATTTTCCCTTTACCATATTCTACAAAATTAAGAGATTCCCTTTTTCATACTGCTAAATAAACAAGCCTGCTGATTATAGAATCTCATTTTCACCTGCCGCTAAATTGTGTTCGACTAGACTGATCATTCCTTATTCAACATAATAATATTATGTAAATTGAAATTTTCTCAAAAAAAAAACAACGTTATAAACGCTGTCTTTAAGTATTCTTCGTTTCCACAAATTGAATGCCTGTGCTTAAATTTGAAAATGTCTGGATATTATCCATCGAGATTCCGAGATTAATAAGCGTTTGGGCAATTTCAGGCCGTATACCTACGATCATGCAGTTTGCACCTAGTAAATGAACAGCTTCAGCTGCCTGAATCAGATGATTTGCTACAAACGTATCCACGACTGGAACACCAGTAATATCGATAAAAATATTATCACATTTATACCGTTCTGCACCTGCAAGGAGATTTTCCTTTATGTCATACGCTCTTTCATCATTTATATTGCCGATCAGCGGTAAGACACAAATGCTTGCTGAGATCGGAATAATCGGAGCAGTCAGTTCTTTTACGATATGCTGCTGCTTTCGGTATTCTTCATTCCATGAATTAGAGCAATCACTGACAAGAGTAGCAATGATTGGATCAAACCATTGATCAGCGGTTTGATATAATTCGTTCAGACTAATATCGGAATCATTGGCAGTTAAAACGACCTCTATCAATGATCTTCTGAACCGCTGCACGGCTTCAACAAGGTATGTGAGAGAACCATCTTGTTTAAAATAGCGCTCATACCATTCTCTTAACTCATCTGCTGATTTTTCATCTGATTGACTGATGATCTTAAAGATCATACCGAAGAGCTGCTGTTTTTCTTCTCTGTCTACGAATAATGGACTTTCTACATTAGAATCCCACTTATTATATAAGAGCCGCTCATTCTGGTTCATCATGTAGATTACTTGCTGCATATTTACTCCCCCCAACTCTTCTTATCAGTGTACCCAACTATGACATTGACTCAAACGTCATCTTTCAAAAGGCAGTTCAATTTCCGTTTGCAGAATTCCTTTGATTTTTTTGATATAGCTATTTGATCCTTGCAGCCAATCCTTAAACGATAAGAGCAGCGGATGGCTGTCTCCCCCAACCCCGACAATAACCTGCAGGGTTTTTGGCAAATAGACTGCAGAATGCAGCGTGCCGGACCAATTATGATACTCCTTTTTAAAAATCGGACCGTTCGTTCTATTAAATAAAGAATACGCTTGAATCGCAGTTAATTCAGGGGAGAGTTCATTCGACAGCACTTCTTTTCTTGATAAAGACTCAAAGATATGATGGCGGTTTTCTCTTAATTTTTCTTCGCTTTCAAAATGATTCGTGCAAACCATATTTTTATGGTACTTGACTGAAACACCTCTGCTTGAGGCTTCTGCAACTGCAGCATTTCCGCCTGCGTCATAAATGGAATAGTTAAATGCATGCCTATGAGGAATTTCCTTTAATTTTTCCACAGCCTCGGCAGTCGTTTTGCACGTATCTAAAATAAATCTTGCAATGGTGCAGCAAATGAAACCAGCTCCTGGCTTTAACCGATTCACAAAATGATAGCCGATTACAAGCCCCTTTTCGTTCATTCCGTCAATGCGGCCAATCATCCTTGTTGCAAATCCAATGCTGGCATATGCATTTTCCGGCTGCCATATTAAGAAGCGGCCTTCATACGTTTTAGGATGATAGTCATAGTTTCTTGCATAATACCCATTTTGCATAAGCGCACTGCAGCCTGATTTTTTCCAGTCTGCCTGAAACCCGCTGTATTCATGAACAACATCTTCAATCGGCCAGCCTAATCCCTCTGATAATCCTTCAAGTTCACTCCACAGTCCGGGAGCGAATCGATTGAACCAAGCTTGTGCTTCATGTATGTCTGCTTGATAAGACTTTGCTGATTTCGCTCTTCTTTTCTGGTGGTTGAGAAAGAGTTTTGAATGCTTGTAAATGATTCCTTGTTTTACTCCAAGGTCATAATAGTTTCCGCGTCCTTGTATCACTTCAACTTCAATTTTTTTCATAGTTCCACACTCCATTACCTTAAATAATGAATGATAAACAGATATTAAACAAATTCTAATGAGCATATTTAATGCAACTTTCAAACTGAATAAGTATGATGGAAAAGATAACACGAATACGGAGGTCGAGAATTATGAATTCAAAGTATCAAGGATTTTTCCAGCCGCTTTCTTTTAAAAGCGGTATAGATTTAAAAAATCGAATTGTCATGGCACCAATGACAAACTTTTCTTCTAACGAGGACGGAACTGTATCAGATGCAGAGGTTGCATACTATAGCCGCCGCGCAAACGGTGTTGGAATGGTGATCACAGCATGTGCTTATGTGACACCTGGCGGAAAAGGATTTCCTGGTGAATTCGGCAGTGACTCTGATGACATGATTCCTTCATTAAAGAGATTGGCATCTGCCATAAAAGAACAAGGTGCAAAAGCTGTCCTGCAAATTTTCCATGGCGGCCGCATGGTTCCTGCAGAATTAGTGCCAAATGGTGATGTTGTCAGCGCCAGTGCAATTGCTGCAGAACAAGGGCATCCATCAGGAGAAGCTCCAACTCCGCGTGCCTTAACAATCGATGAAATTAATAGCATCATCCGTGATTTTGGGGAATCGGCTCGCCGTGCAATTGAAGCTGGATTTGACGGCGTAGAAATTCACGGTGCCAACGGATATCTTATTCAGCAATTCGTTTCACCTCATTCAAACAGACGTGAAGACCAATTCGGCGGAAGCATCGAAAACAGACTTGCTTTCCCTCTTGCAATTGTTGACGAAGTGAAAAAAACCGTTGCAGAGCATGCAAAAGATTCTTTCATAGTGGGTTACCGCTTCTCTCCAGAAGAGCCGGAAACACCAGGGATTACAATGGAAGACACTTTAGCTCTAATAGACGCATTAGCTGCTAAAGATCTAGACTATCTGCACGTTTCTTTAATGGAATTCTGGTCAGCCCCAAGACGCGGAATTGATGATACACGTTCACGCATGGAAATTATCCAAGAGCGTGTTGGCAAAGATGTTCCTGTTATCGGCGTTGGATCAATCTATTCTGCAGAAGATGCTCTTAAAGCCATGAGCACTGGAATTCCGCTAATCGCCCTTGGACGCGAGTTAATTATCGATCCTGATTGGGTGTCAAAAGTAGCTGAAGGACGAGAAAATGAAATCGAAACAAAGCTTGATAGAAATGCTCAATCCCGCCTTGTAGTACCTGATCCTTTATGGAAGGCTATCGTGAATACACCGGGCTGGTTCCCGATACAAGATTAAATAGAAGATACAGATTCAAAAAAAGCACCAGTAGTGCTCTCAGGCTGTCGACAAAGTCGGCAGCTGCTTTTTGTATTTTGGATGGAGCCCATATTTAGTAGCATAACTTCTTAAAAGAATCCAAATCTGGATAATGAGACTGTGAAAAACCGCTTTTTTGAAATGTTTTTTTCTAAAAGTGATTTTGTCTACACTCTGAGAGCATAAAGTAGTGCTCTTTTTGTTTTTATTATAAATACAGTTATGAGAATCACTCATTATTGACAAAGGACATCCTAAAAGGTCCTGGACATGTTTGGTAAATAAAAGAATATACTGTACCAAATACGGAAAGGAGTGATGTTGTGTTATCTTCTATTGCTGACCGTGTCTCAAAAGGTGTTCAGCGTTATTTGCCTGATGCTTTTGTTATTGCTGTTCTCCTCACTTTGTTCGTTTTTATTGTTGGCTTTTTTACAAATCCTGCTGAACCGATTACCCTATTTAAGTCATTTGGTGATGGTTTCTGGACATACCTTGCCTTTACGATGCAAATGGTCCTTCTTTTAATGACAGGAATGGTCTTGGCTGCAGTTCCGTTTGTCAGAAAAGGACTGGAATCTCTTTCAGCATTAGCTAATACACCAAATAAAGCATATATTTTAACCTTTGTTGTCACAGCTATTGCATACTATATTAATTGGGGTCTTGCAGTTGTTGTGGGAGCGATTCTCGTTCGTGAAATTGGAAAAAGAAACCAAAAGGCCCATTTTCCCCTTTTAGTTGCTGCTGCTTATTCTCCTACCGTTTTATATACGGCCGGTTTGTCCAGTTCAATAGGCTTAACAGTTGCTACAGAGGATCATTTTTTGGAAGATATGATGGGGGTAATTCCCACTTCTGATACAATATTTGCCCCTTCGACTATCATCATTTTCGCTGTATTATTTGTCACTATGCCGATATTTATATGCTTTATGGCACCAAAAACAAATATTAAACCTTATCTCGCAAATGAAATGAATGAAAAAAAACAAAGCAAAGAACCTGAAACTGCAGATACACCAGCACAAAAGCTGGAACGTACACCTGTACTAGGAATTACAATAGGAGCTATTGGTTTAATTTATGTGGTAAGTGAATTTATAAATGGCCGTGATTTAGACTTAAATATTATCAATCTCTTATTTCTATCTCTTGGACTTATTCTTCATGGTTCACTTGGGCAATTTGGGGAAGCATTCAAGGAAGCATCAACCTCGACATCCCCTATTATTTTGCAGTTTCCTTTTTATGCCGGCATTATAGCAGTTCTTGCAAGCTCAGGATTAGGACAAATGATCATTGACGGAATGATTTCTGTTGCAAATAAAGAAACGTTCGATATCTTTACGTACTGGACAGCCGGTATTGTCAACATGCTGGCACCCTCTGGAGGTGGACAATGGGCGCTTCAAGGGCCCCTGCAAGTTCCAGCTGGAATGGAATTAGGTGTGGAACCCGCAACAATTGCAATGGCAGTTGGATGGGGGGATGCATGGACAAATCTTATTCAGCCGTTTTGGGCACTTCCTATTTTGAGTGTAGTCGGTCTTCATATTAGGCATATTATGGGCTATTGCTTCTTACTTTCCATTTGGGTAGGATTTGTAACGACAATCCTGCTGTATTTCTTATACTAGAAAGAGTCTGTTGGGCTTTCTCTTTGGAAATTTCATTTAAATCTATGGATAAAAAAACCTCCAGATCAAAGTCTGGAGGTTTTATATCATTACCCTTCAATCAGAAGAGATTCAGGATCTTCAAGAAGATCTTTAATTGTTGCAAGGAAGCTTACAGCTTCTTTTCCATCAACGATACGGTGATCATATGATAGGGCAATGTACATCATAGGACGGTTTTCCATTGTATCTTTGTCAATCGCAACTGGACGAAGCTGAATTTTGTGCATGCCGAGGATTCCGACTTGCGGTCCGTTCAAAATTGGTGTTGACATAAGAGAACCGAAAACGCCGCCGTTTGTGATTGTGAATGTACCTCCAGAAAGATCGCCAATTGTTAATTTGTTGTTTTTCGCTTTTCCTGCAAGGTCGCCAATTGCGCCTTCGATCTGGGCAAAAGATTTGCGGTCTGCATCGCGTACAACTGGAACAACTAGGCCTTCTGGAGCTGAAACAGCAATTCCGATATCATAGAATTTCTTTATGACAAGTTCATCACCTTGAATTTCAGCATTTAATAATGGGTATTTTTTAAGTGCTGCAATAACCGCTTTTGTGAAGAAAGACATAAAGCCGAGACGAACATCATGCTGTTCAAAGAATTTATCTTTGCGGCGTTTACGAACGTCCATAACAGCTGTCATGTCAACTTCGTTAAATGTTGTCAGCATAGCTGCCGTTTGCTGTACCTCGACCAGGCGTTTAGCAATTGTTTGTCTTCGGCGTGACATCCGCTCGCGCTCAACAGGTTTGTCAAAAGAATCAGAAGCTTGTTTTGCAGCAGGCTTAGCTTCAGGCGCTTTTTGAGGCGCAGCAGGCTTCTGTACCGCTTCATTTGGAGAATATGCTTCAATATCATGTTTGCGCAATCTTCCAAGCGGATCACCTGAAGGAACCTGAGTTAAATCGATTCCGCGCTCTCTTGCAAGCTTGCGTGCCGCCGGAGAAGCGATTGGACGCTGTGATTTGCTTTCAGTTTGCTCCTGCTTTTCCTCTTTAGGAGCAGAGGCTTTTGGCGTCTCTTCTTTTTTCGGTTCTTCTTTTACTTCTTCTGTTTGCGCAGATGCTGTTTCACCATTTTCGTCAATAACAGCAATCACTTCGCCAACTAGAACCGTGTCTCCTGAATCTTTGACAACATCTTTCAGCACACCAGAATAATCAGCTGTAAGTTCAACGTTTACTTTATCTGTTTCAAGCTCAACCAGATATTCCCCTTTTTCAACGTAGTCCCCTGGTTGCTTCAGCCATTGTGCAATAGTTCCTTCTGAGATAGATTCAGCTAATTCTGGTACGATTACTTCAGCCATGATCAAATTCTCCCTTCGTTTTTCCACGTCAATGCTTCTGTTACGATGCGTTCTTGGTCTTTTTTATGGACGTTTGGATCTCCCTCAGCAGTTGAAGATCTTCTTTTTCTTCCGATATAATTCACTTTTACACCAGCTGGTGCTACTTCACGAAGTTCAGGATCGATATATGTCCATGCACCCATGTTCATCGGTTCTTCCTGTACCCATACGATTTCTTCTAATGATTCGTAGCGGGAAAGGATAGCCGTGATGTCCTTTTTAGGGAACGGATATAATTCTTCGACTCGGACAACATGAATATTTTTCACATCTTCTTCAAGATGTTTTAATTTATCTGTTAAATCTGTTGCAATTTTACCGCTGCATAAAACAATGCGCTTCACATCCGTGTAGTTCAGTCCAAGTCCTGGCTGTTCCACAACAGAATGGAATTCCCCTTCGCTAAATTCTTCAATAGTAGAAATGGTTTGAGCATTGCGCAGCAGACTTTTCGGTGTCATGATCACTAGCGGACGAACTTCTTCACGCTTTAAGATTGCAGCCTGTCTTCTTAATAGATGGAAGTATTGTGCAGCACTTGTCAAGTTAGCAACTGTCCAGTTATTTTCAGCTGCAAGCTGCAGATATCTTTCGAGTCTTGCACTTGAATGCTCAGGTCCTTGTCCTTCATATCCATGAGGAAGGAGCATCACAAGCCCTGATTTTTGTCCCCATTTTGCCCGTCCGGCAGCAATGAATTGATCAAAGAAAACTTGTGCAGCATTGGCGAAGTCTCCGTATTGAGCTTCCCAAAGCACTAGTGTTTCAGGAGCAAATACGTTGTAGCCATATTCAAAGCCAAGCACAGATCCTTCTGATAATGGACTGTTGTGAACAGCAAACGAAACATTTGATTTAGATAGTGTATGCAATGGTGAATAAACATTGCCTGTATCACTGTCGTGAAGCATTAAGTGTCTTTGAGAGAATGTGCCGCGTTCAGAATCCTGACCAGATAAACGGATCGGTGTTCCATCTTCCAAAATTGTCGCGAATGCCAGAGTCTCAGCTAATGCCCAGTCCGCTTTTTCTTCGCCGACAAAGATGTTTGCGCGTCTTTCAAGAATTCTCTTTAATTTATCAAAAACGTTAAAGTCTTCTGGCCATTTCACTAGCTCATCATTGATGCGTAAAAGAGATTCTTTATCAACTGATGTTTTCAGCTTTGGAAGTCCATTGTTAACGATTTCAGGCAGCTCAATTTCATGAACTTGCGTAACTTTTTTAGATGGCACTTTTTGATAAGCAGTATCAAATTTATCCAATGTCTGCTGATCGATTTCTGCAATCTTGTCTTTATCTAAATATCCGCCCTCTTCAAGCTGCGCAGCATACAGAGCACGCACGGTCGGATGCTTGCGGATTTTTTCATATAATTGCGGCTGTGTAGTCGCAGGCTCATCCATTTCATTATGGCCAAAGCGGCGGTAGCCGATTAAATCAATCAGGAAGTCACGGTTAAAGAGCTTGCGGTACTCAATCGCAATCATCACTGCTGCAAGACATGCTTCTGGATCGTCAGCATTTACATGAACAATCGGAATTTCGTACCCTTTTGCAAGGTCACTTGCGTACTTCGTTGAGCGCGAGTCGCTGCTTTCTGTAGTAAAGCCAATCATATTGTTGGCGATAATATGGATTGATCCGCCAGTCTGATAGCCTGTTAATGAATTCAAATTCAGTGTTTCAGCCACAATGCCTTCACCAGGAAATGCAGCGTCTCCATGAATCAAAATCGCCATGGAATCTTTCTCATCTTGTTTTGGATAACCAGTTGTTTTGCGATCGTCCTGTGCAGCACGAGTGTAGCCCATTACGATTGGATCTACATATTCAAGATGGCTTGGATTATTTGCAAGAGTCAGTCTTGCGCGTTTTGTGCTTTCATCTGTAATCTGACGGTCAGCTCCGAGATGATACTTTACATCTCCGCTCCAGCCATAGTTGATTCCAACGGATCCTTCAGAAGGAACAAGCTCCTTATTTGGAGAGTGCTGGAATTCAGAGAAAATAATTTCATACGGCTTGCCGAGAACATGAGCAAGAACGTTTAGGCGTCCCCTATGAGCCATCCCGATATTTACATTGTTTGTTCCAGCATGAACTGCGTTTGAAATCAATTCATCAAGGATTGGAACAAGCATATCGAGCCCTTCAATTGAAAAGCGCTTCTGTCCGACAAATGTACGGTGCAAAAATTTCTCAAACCCTTCAACTTCTGATAGACGGCGAAGGATGGCTGCACGCTTTTCATTTGAGTGGCTTTTGAAAATTTCACCGGATTCGACCATTTTCTTGAGCCAGTATTTTTCCTCAAAACGGTGAACGTGTGAAAATTCAAAAGCAATTGTTTTCGTATAAACTTCTTTTAAATACTGAATGGCCTGTAAACCATTCTTAACGTTTTCAGGTGCATCCGCACAAAGAATGGATGCTGGAATCTCTTCTAGGTCAGCCTCTGTCAGCCCGTAATCTTTCAGCTGAAGAAACTCTTTTTTGGGATTTTCAAATGGGTATATTGAAGCGTTTAAATGACCGTAAGTTCGAATGTCATCAGCAAGCTTCACTGCATAGGCAATTTTCTTCATTTTGTCCGCACTTGTTACATTTTGGACAGAAGATACATCAGCAGCTGATGTTTCATTGCTAACTTGAACTTGCGGCGGTGCATCCCATCCATCAAACATTTCTCTTAATTCTTCATCAACCGACTCTGGATTCTGCTGATATTGATCAAACAGCTCCAGGACATAGCCAAGGTTCGGTCCATGAAAATCCTCAAGTCGAATCTTGCGCTTTGTTGTAGTTCCTGACATCTTACATAACCCCCAGCAATGGTAGTGAATCTGCTTCATGTAATGAAAACAGATTCAAATGGATATTATTGTAATATACTATCCTATCTTTCAAAGAATGATAGGTTTGGATTAAAACGCTTCCATTTCCATTTTAACATTCCTTGACCGTTTTATCAAAGGAGTATCTTAAGAAATTTGTAAATAATACTGAAAAACAAAAATTAAAAGTGAATTCAAAAAACAAAAGTCCTGCCTTTTTTAATTTTCATGTGTAAATGGTCTTCTTTTTCGTATGATTTTCGACAAACTTTCTCAATTTTCATCTATATCTTATGTATTTTGATAAAAAATGATCCGATTTGAAAAAGGATCATGAACCGTTAGCTCATTCAGATTCCAGGGTATTTTTTCTATTTCAGGATTTGCAAATGAATATACTTTAGAATTGAGTATACTATGATAATTTTGAAGATCCTTGCATTCAATTCTAATGGCAGCTCCCGGACTGCAGTCACCATGATGTTCTGAGAGATGAATTTGGACAGATTCTATTGATAGTTGAAGATACAAAGGGAAATCCGGCTGAAAGCGATGCTCCCAGTCTACCTTAAATCCCAAATAATCAAGATAAAATTCTTTAGCTTTTTTCTCATAAAAAAATCCGTAAGATTGGAATCACATTTTTCACTTATTATCCCCCCTCTCTTTAATATAGTAGCAAACGAAGCGGCACAAAACAAAAAGAGTGTCTTTTTCAGACACTCTTAAGCGTGAATACTTTTTTGCAGCAATTTTTTCAGAATCGGAAACAGTACTTCTGGCAGTTTCTCAATGTCAGGAACGACAATACTGAACTTGCCGTAAATGTTTTGAATCGTTTTTTGCTGCCCTTCGTCAATTTCTCCATTTGCAAGAAAAATATTGATAACCTCAATCCCCCGTTTTCTTGCTTCAAGCACGGCTTCGTGTGTGTCAATAATCCCGTTTTGTTCATAGCCGGCTGCAGCGGGCTCTCCATCAGAAAAGACAAGCAAGAATTTTTGGCTTTCTGTTCTGGATAAAAGCTGCTTCGTCATATGACGGATCGCATACCCGTCACGGTTATCTTCTTCAGGTTGGAGCTGCAGGATTTCGGGTCCTCTTTTTTTCTGCAGAGAAGAAGGAAAATCAATCACTGTTTTAAAATGATTTGGCTGCTTTGTTTCAGTTGCTTCATTTGTATCTTCCCAGAATCCAACAACTTGATGAACAACTGATACAGATTTCAATGCTTCATGAAACAGGGTAATCCCAAGTTTTGTCTGTTCCATCTTGTCAAACATAGAAGCGGAGCAATCAACAAGCAGACAAAACGCTGCGTCAATTTGTGCAGAAGGCTGTTTCTTTTTATAAAATAAACGCGGATTTTCGTCCGTTAGAAGCTTCAGCAGTTTTTTGCTTAATCTTCCCGTATGCAAATCGCTTCTTGGTGATATCTTTTTATGTTCAAGCGTTTTTTCAATCATTTGCTTTAGTTTCTTTTGGAAAGGTGCAATGACTTCTTTCTTTTCGGTATAAGCATTTTGATCAGATGGACTTGGCTTGTCTGGTGAAATAAAGACAGGATAAGCATATTTGTTTTCTTTCCCAAAGGCTTCACTGTCTCCACGTTCTTGTTTATTTTCGGCGTTTTCCATCGCTTCTAGCTTCGAGTAATCATTACGTGCTGTTTTCTTTGATGATCCTTGAACCATGCCAAGTGCCTGATCTCCATCATCGCCTTCCCTGACACCTTCACCGAGGAGGTTTGTTTTGCTGCCCTGCTCAAGGTCAAACTGAAGGAAACTTTTCGTTGCCTCACTTGTTTCACGATGCCAAGTTGGCAATTTATCTTCATGAATGTCTTCGTCATCTTCTTTTACCTGCTCTAATATATCATCATTTTTAAGCTTTGATTTTCTTTTCAAATCATCAAAGGTTAAGCCAGATTCCGCATCTGAGTAATTTAATAAAGGAAGATGAAAGTACATATTCAGCATGTCTTTTTCAAGTATGTCTTCCAGAACCTCGGAAATGGTTAAAACGATTTTGCTTATTGCAGCTGTATCCTGTGCTTCATATAGGTTTAATAGCTGAGATTGAATAAATGGAACCGCAAGATCGATCGAATTTGTAAGCTTAGGAAATTCTTCAAGTGGAGAATCTGATGTCGCTTTTAAGTAGAAAGCATTAAATAGAGCATCTGTATAAATGCTTCTCTCCTGATTAATCGTTAACTGGCTTTTGAAGAATTTTCTATACATGGACCGTCTGCCGGAAAAAACGGGCGATGTACCAGGACGTTCACGCTTGCACTTTTCCTCTAACCGCAGATCTTCAAGCATGACAAACAGCTGTTTTGCAAAACTTGAATAGGTAAGCTTTTGCGCCGCTGACAGAAATCGGTCAATGGCTTGAAAATCAGAGTACTTATAGCTCCCGATACTTCTTAAAAAGACGTCGCTTTTCAAACCATTGACCATGTCCGGGCGAGGACGGTTATCCCAAAAATGGCTGATGTACACTTTTTTAATTAATGGATCGAAATACGACTGTACTGCAAATTCAACTTCAGTCTCTTCATTTTTGGTCAGTGTCTTTGCCAGGTCTGAAAGCTCCATGAACAGGAACGAATCAACACGTTTGTCATTAAATTTAATGTACTTCATAATCAGGCCCCATTACACAAAAAGAGTTTCTGCAATATTTTGAATCGCAGCCTTTTCCCTGTCATCTTCAAGTTTTTCTGTAATGCCCCTTGAAATGGCACGAAGCGGCGGCATGTATACGGCAAGGTCGCATGTATCAATAAGTGCTCTTACAGAGGCTGCTTCTTCTGAGATTTGCCCGTTTTGAACTTGTGTTATCAAATCAGAAGATAATGTGACAAACTGGCTGATCAGCTTTTCATTTGTAAGCAAAGACTGAGAACGCAGAACTGTTTTTAGCTGCTCTCCCTGAATATAAGGCACATCAATCACAACGAAACGATTTTTCAATGCTTCATTCAAAGGAACAGTACCGACATATCCTTCATTGATTGCGGCGATGACGCCAAACCCATTGCTTGCTCTGATCACTTCGCCTGTAAACGGATTTGTGATCATTTTACGGTAGTCTAAAACCCCGTTTAAAATCGGCAGTGTTTCCGGCTTTGCCATATTTATTTCATCAATATATAAGAAAAGGCCTTTTTTCATAGCGTGAATGACAGGTCCTTCAATAAATTCAATTTTTGTTAACGACTCTTCCTGCGCGATCGTTTTATAGCCGAGCAGCGCTTCCGCGTCTAAATCAACGCTGCAGTTGATGCTGTGCATTGGCTGTCCGAAAAGATTTGACAGCGTTTCAGCAAGTTTTGTTTTTCCGGAACCTGTAGGCCCTTTCAGCAAAACATTTTTCCCGAGTGACAAAGCAATGATGGCATCAAATAAAATCGCATCGTCTGAAGGCATGTAACCGCCTTTTCCAATGAGGATCGCATCTTCGCTGTCTTTATATATTTCCGCTCTTTTATTTATAGCTGACAGTATTTTTTCTGGGAGATTTAAAGCTTCTAATTGTGATGTCATAGTATGGTTTTTCCCTTTCCTAGTACAATTTCTCTGACCAAGTATACTAGAAATCCGCTGTGTACTCAAAGGTATTGATTACTGTAAACGCGTTCATGCCGATAATGAATAATGTAATTGATCTTTCAACTGCAATCAGTGCTGATTTTTTAAACGCCTTTTTACAGTTAACATATAAAGGAAAAGAAAAAAGACCCTTAATTAAGCTCTTATTCCGTTACAAAAAAAATTGGCCAGAACTATATTGCGAATAAATAGAAGAATTACAGTGAACAATAAATGCATTACTGCCTATTAAACACGGCTAGTTCATTGATTTACAGGTGAGGGATGTTTATGTTTTGGAATAAGAAAAAAAGGGGTTTAGTGCAGCAAGAAAGCACGAAGCAAACACTGGCTCTGGAAAATCAGCCCTTATCTATAGAAAAGTTTAAAAAAATGCTCGAAAAAATGGATGACGCTGAAATTATTGAGCCTGAAAAGAATGACTTTCATAAGCTGACACTGATCTATATAAGGACCTTAATTGACCTAGAGCGTTTGAATGAAAGTATTATTGAACCACTTAATAGATCAGCACAAGAGCAAGTATTAAAAAAGATTGCTGCATCAAAAATTACGGAAGTTACCTCTATCGCTGAAGCAAATAAACAGCTTTTTTCAGGGGCTGTTTTGATATATGATCCTGCTAATAATGTTTGGGCTGCTATTCCGCTTAAAAACCCTATAGGCAGATCAATAGAAACTTCAGAAACAGAGACAATTTTATATGGTGCTAAAGATAGTTTCAGTGAAAATATTGAAGATAATATTTCATTGATTCGACATAGGCTTCCAATTCCGAGATTAAAAACGGAAAAATTCACTGTCGGATCTTTAAGTCAGTCCACCGCAGTCATCATGTACATAGAAGGCCTGACCAATCCTGAATTTATAGAGACGGCAAAAAAGAAGATTGAAGAAATTAATTTTGACCTTTTTTTTGACTCTTCTCAGCTGGCCGCTTTTATGGAGGAGAACGGTAACAGTATCTTCCCCCAATTTCAGCAAACGGATCGGCCGGATGTTTGTGCTTATTCGCTCGGTCTGGGTAAAATTACGATTCTATTAGACAATACTCCTTTTGTGCTTGTAGCGCCGATCACTTTTTTTCACTTGTTTCAATCACCAGAGGATTACATAAACCGATGGCCAGTTGCCAGTTTTTTAAGATGCATTCGTTACTTGAGCTTTTTTATTTCAATTACTTTAATCCCTTTTTATGTTGCATTAACTACATATCATTATCAGATGATTCCCCTTCAAATTTTATTTGTCCTGATGGAATCCAGAACAAAACTGCCCTTCTCCCCTTTCTGGGAAGCCTTTCTAATGCTGATTATCTTGGAGATTATTAAAGAGGCAAGCTTAAGAATGCCGACAAAATCCAGTCAAACCCTTGGTGTAATTGGGGGTATAGTCATTGGTCAAGCTGCCGTAGAAGCAGGCTTTGCCAGTAAAGTATTAATTGTCATAGTTGGAATATCAACGATTGCATCTTTTTTAATCCCAAATTATTTAATGACAAAAGCAAATTCCCTGATCCAATTTGGCTTTCTGATTTTATCTTCTTTTTTTGGAATCTTTGGCATTGCGATTGGTTTGATTTTGCTTTTTGCTCACCTAAATGGACTAAATTCTTTAAAGGAACCTTATTTTTCACCGGTTGCCCCCTTCTATGGAAAGGATTGGAATGATCTATTCATACGAGGTCCGCTGACAAAAATGAAAGAGCGTCCTGAACATTTGCATCCTGTTCAGAAACGGAGATACAGTCAAAGGAGATTGAGATAATGAAACCTATTTCTCTATATGATCGAACGTATGCCTTTAACGGTGTGTACATTATGCTTATGACAAATAGGCTTCAGATGCTCTATTTCTTTATTATCTTGCCAATGTACTTGATTCACCCCTATATGATTTGGGGAATTATCGGGGTTGGCATTCTTTCACAGTTAAATTTGATTTTGCTGTCTAAATGGTTTCAATCTGAGTATTCTAAAAAAGGATATCAAGGATTTATCGAATTAATCGGCAAGCGCATGGTTCGATTTTTTTCTTTCCTAGGATTGTTTTTCATTCTTTTAAAATTAATAGTAATCGTGCTAGGTTACGCAGAGATTGTAGAACAATTTATCTTCCCTTCCATGAACAGCAAGTGGCTGATCCTTACGATTTTGCTCGTTTGCTTCTACGTTGCCTCGCTGGGAATGGAAAAAACCATTGGCTTTGCAGTGATTGCCTTTTTTTGTACAGCTTGGATCATTCTCTTATTTTATATTTTTTTCCTTCCTCCAAATGCTTCTGTTTACGACCTTTACCCTCTCATACCGTTTGATTGGCCGGACGGTTCATGGAAAAGTTTATTGTTGATTTGGTCATCTTTGTCAGGACCTGAATATTTAATCTGTTTAGCAACTTGGCTGAAGCCAAATCAGAACTTCCTTAAATATCTCTCTTTTGCAAATGCCATGACGATTCTGGAATACTTACTTTTATTTATTGCTTCCTTACTGTTCTTCGGAGCAGATTATTTAAGCTTCAGTAAATTTCCTATTGTTCATTTGGCACGATATCTTCAATTTCCTTTCATTGAGAGAATCGATATCATTTTAATTTCGATCCTTTTTTTTAACGCCATCTTTGCGGGATCATTGTTTTTATTGTATTTTTATGGCGGCTTAAAAATTGCTGCTGCAAAATTGAATCAACAATCCAGCAGGGTCGGTTTTTACGCCTGTTTTATTATTATATTTATCTGTCTCTATCTTTCTGATGAATGGCTTAGTCAATTTGGAATGGAACAGAGTGTATTATTGAACATTCAAATTTGGTCAGGAGCTTTAACTTATTTACTTGTTCCGTCTTTCTTATTTTCAGCCATGAAACGAAAAGGACGTGAAAAGACATGAGTAAACTAAAAAAAAGGACTGCCAGCTTACCGCTTATCTTTATGATTCTATTAACCGGATGCAGTCCCTTTATCGAGAATAATACGATCGAAGAGATAGCACCCGTTACTTTTTGGTCTGTCAGTTCTGGTGAAAATGATCAAGTAAAATTAAGCACAATAACCCCGCCCCTGCTCAAAGAAAAGAAAAGGGTCATTACGATGCAGGTGGACCTTTTAAAACAGGGAAGCAAAAATTTTAATTTGAATTATTACCGCGAAATAAAATCAGGACAAGTTCGAATGCTCATCATTTCTGAAGATTTCGCTAAAAAAGGAATTACCTTTTTAATTCATACTTTGCTTGCAGATCCTGATATTTCACAGCGCATCTATTTGGTAGTCGTAAATGGGAACTTTGATGAATATCTTCAAAATCATCTGGAAAAGGAAGAAAACATTGACTATTATTTATACCGTATGCTAAAGCATTATGAGGAAAATGACCAAGGGGAAATCACAATTGCAAATTTGCATGAATACAAAAATAAATTATATACACCTTACTCTGATCCTATTCTGCCTGTATTTAAAATTGAGGAGGACAATTTCGTATACGCTGGAACAGGTATTTTCAGAAATGACAAGCTTCTTTATACCCTCTCCTATTTAGAGGATCAAATCTATCAGCTGATTGATAACAATTACTATTTAAAATTCCTTCCGCTGTCATCTTTCTCTGCTGTACTTGGGCAGGTCCGCTCAGATGTGAAGATCGATCTGAACCCCAGCAGAGATATCCTTTCATTAAATGTTAAATTACATGCAAGACTTGAGGAGTACAGAGGAGATAAAAACCTTTTCAATGAAAAAGAATTAACGACGCTTACTAATGAACTGGAAGCATATTTTGAAATACAGACAAAAGAATTAATCACAAAGCTGCAAGATTTAAAAGCAGATCCTATTGAAATAGGAAAACGCATTAAAACACCTTTTACTAAGCCGCCTACTGAAAAAGAGTGGCTGCAAAAATGGGGAAAATTGAAAGTGGAAGTGAGCTATCAGCTTGATATCGAGCCTCTAACAAATATGAAAAATGAAAAAGAATGAAACCTTTTACGGTTTCACTCTTTTCATCATTTAATGTCTATGAGTGCCTTTTTGTGAGTTTGTTATGACAAATCCTGGATCGGGCACATAAAAATACTGAATCCATACGCCGTCTAAAAAGTCTTCGCGCTGATCAAGAAGCACATCAATCTCTTTATCTGTCTTTACAATTTCATCATGCTCAGTCGGTGTATCAAGCGCTATGTCATAATGAGCGTGATCGCCGTGCATTTCAGTCACAACGACACGTATCATTTTACCTTCAGCTTCTTCCGTACTCAGCAGCTTTTTTAATTCTTTTGCAGCATTACGATTTATTTTGCAGTTCATGTTCTCTTCCTCCGGGTGCCTTTTACTTGAAAAGCTGTGAAACAATTTCAAATGAGCGCAAGCGTTCCTGATGATCATAGATTGAAGCATTGACCATAATTTCATCTGCACCTGTCTCATCTAAGAACTTCTCTAATTTGCCTTTTACTGTGCTTGCGCTTCCGACAATTGATGAACCGAGCTGCTGATGAATGGCTGCTTTTTCATATGCTGTCCAAAGCTCTTCCATATTATCAACAGGAGGCTGCATTTTGCCTGGACGATTGCGGACAAGGTTTAAAAATTGCTGCTGCATCGTCGTTGCCAGATAAGCTGCTCTCTCATCGCTGTCTGCAGCTACCACATTCGCACCTACCATAGCATAGGGTTCTTGAAGCACTTCAGATGGTTTAAAGCTGCTTCGGTAAAGACGCATCGCTGGAATGGTATGCTCCGGTGAAAAATGGCTTGCAAAGGCGAAAGGCAATCCAAGTCTTCCTGCCAGCTGTGCACTGAAACCGCTTGAACCCAGGAGCCAAATTGGAATGTTTAGCCCTTGTCCTGGTACAGCACGAACATGCTTAGCTTCTGTCGGATTAAAATAGTCTCTCAATTCTTCCAGCTGTTCTGGAAAATCTTCTCCATTGCTCATGTTTTCTCTGCGAAGAGCACGGGCTGTCAGCTGATCCGTACCGGGAGCTCGTCCCAGTCCAAGGTCAATCCTGCCCGGATAAATGGATTCCAGCGTTCCAAACTGTTCTGCAATTACTAAGGGAGCATGGTTTGGAAGCATGATTCCGCCTGAACCAACGCGGATCTTCGACGTTCCTCCGGCAACATGTCCAATTAACACAGCTGTAGCCGAACTTGCGATGCCCTCCATGTTATGATGTTCTGCAAGCCAGAAACGGTTATATCCCCATTTTTCCGTATGCTGAGCAAGGTCCAGTGTGTTTTTAAAAGCTTCACTTGGTGTACTGCCTTCAACAACTGGAGCAAGATCCAGAACAGACAATTTCACATCTTTTTTAAAATTTATACTTTCATTGGACATCTCTTTGTCCTCCTTCAACAATTACCTTATCTATAAACAACGATATTGTATCAAGTATTATTGATGAATGAAAACAAAACGACTTGGATGAAAATTGGATTATCTTTGCTAAAGCTCAAAGGCTTCAGCAAGAAGCTCATAAGATTTAAGTTTGTCTTCAAATCTGAAAAGATTGGAGATCACCATGCATTCATCTGTTTTATAATCTGCTCCGATACGAAGCAATTCATCCTTCACTTTTTGAGGTGTGCCAATAATCATGCGATCTCGGTTTCTGTTTATTTTCTCTTTTTCTTCAGGAGAAAAATCAATCTTTTTCACTTCTTCAGGTGAGGGGATTTTTGTATTTCCTCCCTTTTCCACATTTAAAAGCCATGCATCCTGGCTTAATGCCAGATATTCAGCCTTTTCTTCTGTTTCTGCACACACAACAAAAATACAAAAATTGGATTCAGGAGATGTTAATTGTTGTGTGGGCTGAAATTGTTCCAAGTAATCTTTCATAGCTTTTCTCCCGCTTGCAGGATTGATAAAATGTCCATAAGTAAATGCCAAACCATGTTCCGCTGCAGTCCTTGCTCCCCGAGGTGAAACACCTAACAGCCACATATCTGGAGAAGTTTCCGAATCAGGCATTGCTAGTACTTTTGAATATGCATGATCCACTGGCAGCGACTGGCTTAAAAACCCTTGCAGATCCTGGAGCTGCCTTGGAAATTCATTTAAGCTCTTTCGTATTCCATCAGTCAGTGCAAGACGGGTTTCAGCAGCACCTCCGGGTGAACGTCCTATGCCTAAGTCAATTCGGTTTGGAAATAGAACTTCAAGCGTATTGAACGTTTCAGCAACTTTAAAAGGACTGTATTGCGGAAGCAGCACGCCGCCAGATCCGACTTTGATCCGGCTTGTACTTGAGGCAATGTGAGATATTAATATTTCCGGAGCCGTACTCGCTAATCCATTTGTGTTATGATGCTCAGCTACCCAAAAACGAGTGTAGCCAAGGTCCTCGGCTGCTTTTGCTAATTGCAGGGTCTGCTTCAGGGCATTTCTTGCACTGGAACCTTCTGAAATAGGTGACTGATCTAGAATACTTAGCTTCATTGCTTTTTCTCCTCTTAAGCTGAATTCTTATTTTTGATGAAACAGAGCCTCTGAAAATGCAGCAATGGCTGTGTCGATTGATTGTTTGGCCGCACGTCCAAATGTGAATCTGACAAATCCCTTTTTCGAACCGAGAGCACTTCCAGGCGTATATATCATCCCTTTATCTACTGATTGATTAAATAGTTTTTCATCATGATGTGCAGGTTTAATCCGGCACCATAAGTGAATCCCGCCTTTTGGAACTGTATAATCCACTTGACCGGGAAGATGCTTTTCAATAGCTGAAACCAGTAAATCCCTTCTGTCTTTTAATTCAATCTTTAACTGTTGAAGATGCGGATCGAAAAAATCTGAAATCAAAAACTCTCTTGCCAGCCAATCCGAAAAAATGCTTGATCCAAAATCGATTTGCTGTCTGGCATCTGCTAATCGTTCAATAATTTGTTTTGGAGCCAAAATCCAGCCGATTCTCATGCCTGAGGATACCATTTTTGACAGTGAGCTGATATAGATTACAATGCCATGTGAATCTTCGGATTTTAAGGTTGCTGCGCTTTCATTCTCAAAAGACAATAAGGAGTATGGATCATCTTCAACGATTGGAATTCCAAACTCATAAGCAGTTCTGAGAATTTTTTTTCTTCGCTCAGAATGAAGAACGGCACCAGTTGGATTTTGATAAGCGGAACTTAGAAAAATCATCCGAACCCGATGCTTCATATAGGCATCATTAATAGCTTGGGGATTGACGCCATTTTCATCCACTTCAAGCAATATGGTCTTAATGCCAAGAGATTTGAAAATAGGCAATGTATATGTATATGAAGGATTTTCGATCGCAACAGCATCACCTGGTTTCAATAAACACTGAATAATAAGGTGCAGAGCCTGCTGAGCTCCTGATGTAATAAGGATGGATGATGGCGTGCAATCTATATTTTTATAGGTTTTCATATGACTCGCTATTGTTTCTCTCAATTTCATATTCCCATGCGGATGATCATAGCTTAAGGGATTATCAAAATGCTGATTCTTTAATAGGTGCTGAAATTGTTCGTTTGGGAACAATTCCGGTGATAACTGCCCGGTAGCCAAATCAATCAGATTTTTATGATGAGTTTCTTCTGCGATTCGCTGAATGATCGGAACATTTGGCAATAGTGTCCCGGCTATAAGCATGCGGTTCCAGTTCGGCAATCGTCCGCTTGAATCGTCATGATTTACCTCACGGACCAATGTGCCGCTCCCTTTCTTGCTGATTATTAAATCTGATGCACTGAGTTCAGCATAAGCAGTTGCAACCGTGCTTCGGTTTACCCCTAAGTCCTCTGCTAACCTTCGTTCAGAAGGCAGTCTGCTTAAAGGAGGCAGTTCTCCGTTGCGAATCTGCTCTTCAAAAAACTGAACGATCTGTTTATAGATTGGCTGCTCACTTAAACGGTTGGGCTTCCATTCTTTCGTCATCACAATCAACTCCTAACATACATAATGGAACAATTATAAAAGTGGATGGCATCAAAATATGAAAATTGGATGGCCTCATCTCTTGGAACACATGTAAAATGATTGATAAGAGTGGAGATCTTATACAAAAGGAGTCAATAAAGTGTCAATTTGGATCAGTGTCATTATTATCTCTATTATTAGTTTAGTCGGGTTAATAGTAACCATATTAATCGGACAGAATCAAGCAGTTGAGACTTATCGTGAATCAACGAAGGCCAGAATGAAGAATTTATCCGCTATTTATATTGTCAGCATTGCTCTCGCTTTGATTTTACTCGTTGTATTTTTTGTGAATTTATAATTTTTATAGGGAGAAGAAATGAATCCTGATCTTACTTCAAAATGGCTAAAACTAATGAAACATCATCATAAAGAGACGTTCCATCATTCTTTCAGGGTTGCCTCTCTTACACGCGCAATACCACAAGAAATGGGTTTTTCTCTTAAAGAACAGAACCTATTCCGAATAGGTCACTTCTTCATGATATTGGAAAATTACACACCGATTCAAAACTTCTCAGAAAAAAGAAAAACTAAATCAGAAAGAGCGGGAATTGAACAAAAAACACCCTATTTTCAATTGCCTGGATCTCCTAAAGATCAAACAAGCATTGAAAATCCAGCCGATGGGCCCCTTTTCGAACAAACTCTTCAGCTGTTCTATGATGCGATTATCTTAAGGTTTTTGGAGAAAAAGGGATTAGATTCCGAAACGATGTACGGAAAACATGGAAATCTAGAATAAAATGAAAAGGCAGAAAGACCGCGGATTAATTGCGGTCTTTCTGTCTCCACTTTCTAATAGGAGTGATAGATATGGGTTCATAAATGGAAAAAAAGCCATTATTACCGGTGCTGGAAGGGGCATAGGCCAAGCAGCTGCCATCGCACTTGCGAAGGAAGGCGTTAATATTGGGCTTATTGGCCTGACTTTAGCCAATCTTGAAAAAACAGCTGAGGAAATAAAAGAATTTGGTGTAACACCAAGCACAGTTGCTACTGATTTAGCGATTGAGACGAATCTGACTGACGGAAATCCGGAATCAGTCATGAAGCCTGAAGATCTAGCTGAATTCATGGCTGCTCAACTAAAACTTAATTCACGCGTTTTTGTCAAAACATCAGGTTTATGGTCAACAAATCCATAAAAATAGTCAAGCACATCCCATTTGACTCTGCTTTTTCAGTGTTCAGAAGGTTTCATGATAATGTGAGTTATCAATCCGATTATTCCAATTGCCACACATGAAAAGAAAAAGCTTCTCAATCCCAACGTTTTATACCCTGCGGCTGCTACAAGGCCGTCTATAATTAAGATCGAAATGCCAATATTTAATTTTGTACGGTCTGAAATAAGCCGTGCCAATAAGTCAGTTCCCCCAGTGCTTGTATCATTTCGAAGCATGACCCCGATACCGATTCCTATTAAGCCTCCTCCTATCAGAGAACTTAGAAAAATCGGCAAAGTAAATTGAGTTCTCAATGGATCCAGCAAATCAATAAAAAATGCAGATATCAATAAACCGTGAATACTGCTGTAAAAATACACCGGTTTGAAAAACCAAGAAAAAAAACAAAGAGGCAAGCTTAAAAATAGAATGCATAAACCCGTTTTATAATCAAAATAGTAATGTAAGATCAAGGCTATTCCATCAACTCCGCCATCAATCAAATGATGCGGAACTAAAAAGCCATTGATGCCAATACTGATCAATAAGCTTCCTATAAGTATGGCTGCTATTTTTTGAGTGATAATCATCATCACCTTGCCTAAGAAAAGATTCTTCTAATCATATGTCCAAGCATTGATAATCAGAAGTATCTTTTTTCCAGCAAAGTAATTCCCTAAAGAAGACAACCAGGGAATCGAAATTTATTTAATTTCGTGGATCAATCCTCTTTTCATACTCAACTTCTCTAGTGGAGAAAATGACGACAGTAACACTCCCGCCATGCATAACGGCCCGGATCAATACAGGCTCGCTGTACTTATTCGTGAATCGAAAATCAGGTCCATACCAGCTTACCGTTGCATCTCTTCCCGCTGGTACATATGGAACACGTCTGCTGTGGGAGTAACGCTCTACCACTTTTAATCCCGCATTGTCAATCGCATTAAATAAAGTAGAAGAAACCTGGCAAATCCCTCCTCCAATCCCTTCTGAAAGTTCTCCTCTCACGATGATTGGAGCACGCAAATAGCCTCTTGCAGCTGTTCGATTTCCGACAACTGTATTGAACGAAAACGTTTCTCCGGGGAATACGACTGTATTATTGATGGATTCTGCAGCAAGAGAAATATTTTGAGACCGATGTTTATTGTTCTTATTAAAAAAAGTCACATAACTTCCGATTCGAGTTGTCCGAATGTTTGCAAGCAAATTTTTGTCTACTTTTGGATACAGTTTCATTCTAGGAGCTTCTATACTTGCTGAACTGTTTCCAAAAAAATAAGTATGAAACTGCTCTTTAAAGTTTTCACGATGCAATCGATAGCCGTTCTTCTCAGGGATGATTTTTCCGCTCCGGTCAATTGCTGCATTTACGGGTGCCGTATACATTTGATTGTCTAGCTTGTTCATTAAATTATCCAATTTAGTTTGATCAATCATCAAGAACTCGGGTAAAAGCACAGCAGTTTCAGTCCTGTTCACTTTTTCGATAACCTGATCCCTATGTTTAATGGTCAAACTGTCATCCGTTTGCATTTGCTGGGACGTCAGAAAAAGTGCTGCAAGTAAAAAAATTTTCAATTATAATCACCCCCAATTTTACTTTGTATTTTGGAGAGCGATTTTATGTAATGATCCTTAATAATTAAAGGTGGAAAATAAAGCATAAAAAACAAAGTTCATTTCAGATGCTTGATAGATTACGATTGTTTGAATTGATAAAAAATTGACTTTTGGCATGCAATTGCGGTAAGATACTTCTTATCTTTTGCTGAACAAATCCTTGCTTCTAAACTCGCAGCAGGGATCTATTTAATTTAACATAAAACTAACTTAATTGATTACAAGAGGTGTCAAAAAATGAAAAATGTATTTGCTAAGAGTTTTCTGAGTAAGCATCTTGGTTTCTTTCTTTTAGCAGTCGTTCTGTTATGGATAAAAACATATGCTGCTTACCGAATTGAACTTAACTTAGGGATTGATAATTCGATTCAGCAGTTCTTGCTGTTTATTAATCCAATCAGCTCAGCAGTCTTATTTTTAGGACTCGCGTTATTTGCTAAAGGAAGAAAAGCATTTATTTGGATGATCGTCATCGATTTCTTAATGTCCTTCCTTTTATATGCAAATCTTGTTTATTACCGATTCTTTAATGACTTCATTACAGTTCCAACCATGTTTATGACTAAAAATGCAGGTGATTTAGGACAAAGTCTTGGAGCTTTAGTCAAACCATATGATGTGCTGTACTTCCTGGATCTAATCATTTTAATGGTTCTCGTTTTCGGAAAGTTTGTGAAGCCGGAGCCTGTGAAATTGAAACGCAAAAAAGTGTCGGCTGTTCTTATCTCAGCTGTGATCTTATTCGGAACAAATCTTGCTTTAGCCGAAATGGATCGTCCGCAGTTATTAACACGCACGTTTGACCGTAACTACCTTGTAAAATACTTAGGTATGTATAACTATACGATTTATGATGCCATTCAAAGCTCTAAATCATCCGCACAGCGTGCACTTGCTGACGGAAATGATGTGACAGAAGTAGTGAACTATGCGAAAGCAACTCATGCTGAGCCTAATCCGGAATACTTCGGGAAAGCAAAAGGCATGAACGTGATTTATATTTCACTTGAGTCTTTGCAAACCTTCGCCATTGATTACAAAGTCAATGGCGAAGAAGTAACACCTTTCTTAAATTCTTTAACAAAAGATAAAAACACACTTTACTTTGATAATTTTTTCCATCAGACTGGTCAAGGTAAAACATCGGATGCTGAATTTATGGTGGAAAATTCGTTATTCCCTCTTCCGCAAGGGGCTGTTTTTACAACAAAAGCAGAAAATACGTTTCAGGCAGCACCCGCGATTCTTGACCAAAAGGGTTATTCTACAGCGGTTTTCCACGGTAACTACAAGTCATTCTGGAACCGTGATGTGATGTATAAGTCACTTGGATATGAGCAATTTTTTGATGCAGCGCACTATTCAATGAACGATGAAGATGTTGTCAATTACGGACTTAAGGACAAACCTTTCTTTGAAGAATCGATTCCGCTGCTTAAATCAATGGAACAGCCTTTCTATACGAAGTTTATTACATTAACGAACCACTTCCCTTATCCTATCGATGAAGCGGAAGCAACAATTGATCCCCTGACAACAGGCGATGGATCTGTTGACCGTTATGTACAGACAGCACGTTATATGGATGAATCCATTCAGCAATTTTTCGAGGATCTTAAAGAATCCGGTTTATATGATAATACAATGATCGTAATGTATGGTGACCATTACGGCATTTCTGAAAATCATAATCAAGCAATGTCTCAAGTTATAGGAAAAGAAATTACGCCGTTTGAACATGCTCAGCTTCAGCGGGTTCCTCTTTTCATTCATGCACCAGGACTTGAAGGCGGCAAGCAGCACCAATTCGGAGGAGATGTTGATATTCGCCCTACTCTTCTTCACTTGCTCGGCATTGATTCAAAAGAGTATATCCAAATGGGTACAGATTTATTATCTAAAGATCATCAGCAAGTTGTCCCATTCAGAAATGGCGACTTTGTCACACCTTCTTATACTTCAGTTGACGGCAAATATTACGATACTGCGACTGGAGAATCTCTAAAAGAAACGGAAGAGATTAAACATACAGAAGAAATGGTCGATAAAAAACTAACCCTTTCAGACCAAATTGTTTACGGTGATTTACTGCGTTTCTACAAGCCTGAAAATTTCAAGCCTGTCGATCCAACTGATTACCGTTATATGGGTCCTGATGAAACGAAAGAATAAAAAAAAGCTGATGAGATCTCTCATCAGCTTTTTTATGGTTAATGTTTACTCTCATACAAGGGAAGCGGAAATCTAAAAAGGCTGTGATTCGCAAATTTAGGGTACTTAATGATTATGAATGTGGCCCTTTTTTCTGCTTACAAGCCTTTTGTGGGATTCATTGAGCATCATTGTGGGATTCAATCCAATTAGCTTGAAACAATTTCATCGCGATTTTTTGCTATTCTTAGCTTACAATAGCTCCGCAGGCTATACGGCTCCCTGAATTGCCTGCAGGATCCGTTTTGTAATCATCTTCTTTTTCGTGAATAATAATGGCACTTCCGTCCTCATCCAGCAAAGAATTTTTTTTCCCTTGCTGAAGGGTTACCTCTGCTGAATGAAGCTCAATATCCACTTTGCCATTTTCATCGATTTCAATGTTCGGCAGATCTCCTGCATGAAATCCTTTAGGATTATCATACCCATGCTGCTTTTTAGAAGGATTGAAATGGGCTCCTGCAGACTCGAAGGATGGCTTTTCGCATTTCCCTGTTTCATGGATATGGATCGCTTTTTTACCTGGTTCCAATCCTTCTGCTTTTAAACGGATATTTACCCCCACAGACGCTTCTGTCAGAGTTGCTGTTCCAATCTTAGCACCTTCACTGTTCACCATTTCAACATTTATTGGTGCAACAGCCTTTTCATTCACAGGCAGCGATTCTTGCTCTCCTGTTGAAGCCTGGCATGCGCCCAAACTTAAGGAAACTCCAATAATTGCCGTGTACAGCAATTTTACTTTCATTTGATTCGTCCCTCCATCCTAAATTCTTTAGCATGATAGCCATTAAAAAAAATTTTTATAACGATGGGAGGACTATTCTATAGAAACTTACATTTTTTAGGAGTTTGAATCCCCAGGATGCCAAGTCCCTCCTTTAATACATTCGCTGTACATTGCACAAGATATAGCCTCGAACTGAGATATACATCCTCATTTAGAATTTTCACTTTTGTATAATAAGAATTAAACGCTCTGCAAACTTGCAGTAAATATTTTTCGAGGATGGAAGGGTCGTACTTTTCAAATGAAAAATGAATGGTGTCTTGGAAACATATTTATTGAAATCTTTCCTCTATAACGATTTGACGCGCTAAATATGATTGTAAAAATGTTTTTGAAAAGAACCTAAAATAAAAACACCCGTCTCTTTAATTATTAAAAGAGACGGGTGTTTTCCCGCGGTACCACTCTGATTGTTCAAACCTGTACCGCTCGCAGCGTGTTATCGGGCAGCAGCCCGGCATGCCCTACCCTAAAGTTTCAGGCATGCTCCTTACAGTCCATTTTAGGCTTTCACCGTCCCTAAATCGCTAAGAAACTGAAACATGTATGATTACTCACTTCATCATTGGATTTTTATATTAAGAGTAATTATATTCCTTTTACCCTAAATTGCAAGAATAATTATTATCTTTTCATGCCAGCAAAAGAAGTCGAACCATTTCTCTGTAAATATTACTTTAAATAAATCCGCCATTTACTCGGATCGTTTGGCCAGTAACCCATTGAGATTGTTTACTGACAAGAAATTCTATCACATTAGAGATATCTTCTGGTTCACCTAAACGTTTAAAAGCGTTCATTTTCTTCATTCCCTCAATTTGCTCCACTGTTTTTCCTATATTGAATAGTTCAGTGTTAACAGGTCCAGGGGCAACAGCATTAATAGTAATCTTTTTAATGCCGAATTCTTTTGCCAATTGTCTCGTGAATTGTTCCACTGCCCCTTTCGTTCCTGAGTAGATACGTAGGCAGGGAACATCATACCATTTACAGATGTAGAAATATTGACAATACGGCCTTCGTCTTCCATATATTTCATCGCTTGTTGACAAGCAAAAAAGGTACCTTTTGCATTGATTGCAAATTGCTTGTCAAAGTCCTCTTCTGTTGCATCCTGCAGAGGTTTATTTATCATAATCCCTGCATTATTTATAAGAATATCGATTTTTCCGAAAGCGTTAAGAGTTTCTTTAAATAAGGATTGAATATCACCAATCTTACTCATATCAGCTCTTAAAGAAATTGCTTCTCCTCCATTTTCCTTAATCTCTTTAACCACATCTTCCGCTTTATCTGAACTGCTTGAGTAGTTAATTACAACTTTTGTTCCCAATCCTGCTAATTGTTTAGATATCACTTTTCCAATCCCTCTTGAGGATCCTGTAATGATTGCTACTTTACCGTTTAAATTGTTGACCATCCTCTATATCCCCTTTATTATCTTTCGTTTTATTGACTAAGAATCCTTTGGTTATGAGCATCCACACATTTTCAAATTCATCTCCAATAGCTTCATACTTCCATTCATAGGCATGAGACGGATGATGAAATCTTGAAGTTGCATGAAAAACAGCTTGAGAGAAATCATTTAAATCCTCAATGTTTGTAAATATCTTTGTCTTTATTCCCTTTTCAATTATTAAATTCATTTGCTGAATCATGCTTTTAACATGTTTATTAATAAGATCTGCAGTTTCAGCAGTGACTTCCGCATACATTTCAAACATTTCCGGATCACTTTCTGCGTGAATTTGTTTAAGTGAAATCAGTTTAAGCAGGTATGATTTTAATAAGACATCAGCAGATAAAGCATCAAAATGGATAAGTAAACGATTAAGTGGAGCAACAATTTTTTCCTCTAGCCATCTTTCTGTTACAGCTTCTCTTAATACCATTTTACTGGGATAGTGTCTATAGATCGTACCATGACTCACATTAAGGGCTTTCGCTATATCAGTTACTGATGTTTTCTTAGGACCAAACCGCCTGAATGCAGTTTCAGCAGCATCCAATATTTCTTTTTTACTTAGAAAGTTATTTTTTTTCTCCATAATAGCTGAACAAAATAGTATTGTTCTCACACCTCCTACTAAGAATTTATCATAACAAATAACAAATGACAAATATATTATTTTGTCATTTGTTATTCAATGCCGGAGAACTTCCCAAGATCAGGCACAGTATATGATCTAATAAACTTCCTCTATAAAAAAAAGAAGCCTCAATGGCTTCTTTTTATAAGTATCTTTTAGCTCCAAGGTATCTTGCTTTCCAATAAGAATTGTCCATTTTAGAGATTGTAACTCCTGATGAACTAGCGTGAATAAATTCTCCATTGTCAAGATAAATTCCCATATGTGATGGGCCTGCCTTGTATGTAGTGAAATAAACGAAGTCACCTTTTTGAGGAGAGCTAACTGCAGTCATCTTATCCCAATATCCAGCTGTGCTTAGACGTGAAACAGATGTCACTTTATTCAGTACATAGTACATGAATCCGCTGCAGTCAAATCCAGATGGAGTGTTTCCTGCCCAGCGATAAGGCACTCCAATATGTTTTTTAGCTTCAGCAATCATCGTGTCAATTTTACTGTTTGCAGATGGCTTTGTTTCTTCCACCTTACTTGGGGGTGCTGCGCTTGAGCCTTTGACTTGCAGCGTCTGGCCTGCATGAATGACATCAGACTTTAGGTTGTTCATTGTTTTTAATTCAGCTACTGTCAGATCAAATTTATTCGCAACCTTCCATAGTGAATCACCAAGCTGAACTTTATAAGCAGAAGTTGCAGGTTCAGGTTTTGGTGCAGCCGGTTTAGGCTGAGAGGGCTGTGGCTGTGCGGTTGCCTTGTTTACCTTTAACGATTGTCCGGGACGGATTAAGTCTGACTTTAGACCATTTAGGCTTTTTAACTCACTGACAGATACTTTATGGTCTCTTGCAATCACCCAAAGGGAATCACCAGATTTTACTGTATATGTAGATTGTTGAGCCGGTGCAGCAGGTTTCTGAGCACTTGAAGAAGGCTTTTCAGAAGTTCCAGGAATTTGCAGGATTTGTCCAGCAAAAATCGTATCCTTAGACAGTTTGTTTGTTAGTTTGATAGCATCTACTGTTGTTTTATACTCGCGTGACAATTTCCATAACGAATCGCCTTTTTGAACGGTAACACTGTCTGCAGATGCTGCGGAACCAAGCAAGCCGGAACCAATCACTGCTGTAGCAGTTAACCCTATAATTTTCTGTTTCATTGTTCGCTAAGTACCTCCCTCTATAAATATTGATATATCAACGGTTTGACCCGTTGGTGGGATGTCAAAAAAATATTTTTCGACAA
>NZ_PKLB01000020.1:0-1785 GCF_002858905.1 Bacillus sp. UMB0893
AAGGAGCATTCCTGTTAGAAGGATTTTCGGGCACTTGAACAAAAAAGAGCCCTCTTGGTATGATACGGGGTGTCAAATCGTGCACCGAATTGACCCCTAACTTAGGTAACCAAGGAGGACTCCAACATGGATTTTAAACAAAACCAGAAAATAAATCAAGTCACCGAACAAACACTCGTAGTAGGAATCGATATTGCCAAGCGGAAACACTTCGCCTGCTTTGTCGATGACCGTGGGCGTGTGCTCCAAAAATCTTTCTCGGTATTACAGTCTGGCGACGGTTTTCAGAGATTTTATCAGCGTATTTTGGATGCCATGAAAGACTTCGGAAAAACGGAAGTCATAGTTGGGATTGAACCAACAGGGCATTACTGGCTTAACCTGGCCTATTTCCTTGAGGAACGAGGCATCCCCCTAGTCATGACCAATCCTATGCACGTCAAGCGATCAAAGGAGCTGGATGACAACCTGCCAACCAAACATGACCGTAAGGATGCACTAGTCATCGCTCGCTTGATCAAAGATGGGCGCTTCAGCTATCCTCGCATCCTAAAGGACATGGAGGCTGAACTCCGTGTGGGTTCAACATTTAGAAGCAAGTTGACAGAGGAGCTGGGAGCCGTTAAAAACATGATCATTCGCTGGCTGGACCGTTATTTCCCTGAGTTCACCCAGGTCTTTCCGTCATTCGGGAAGATGGCAATGGCTGTCCTGGAATGCACTCCATTTCCGGCTGATCTTCACCAAAAACAGCCGGATGAGGTATTGGCAATTTACCGTCAGGTGGAGGGGCTCAAATCCCCCCAACGGCCAAAAGCAGTACGACTCATTGAAGTTGCTTCTAACTCCATCGGAGTTACAGAGGGACGGGAGATGGCCCGTATAGAAATTGCCACTCTCGTTCGCCGTTACCACCAGTTGGAACAGGAGATTGAAAGCATTACGCAGCACCTGGTCGAGCTTGTTAAAACATCAGTAGAATATGAATGGCTCTCAACGGTACCTGGACTTGGAGATACGACCATTGTTGATTTACTAGCTGAAATCGGAAGCTTCTCACACTACGAAGATCCACGCCAACTCATCAAACTCGCGGGATTGACATTACGGGAAAACTCCTCCGGTCAGCACAAAGGACAAAAGAGAATCTCTAAACGGGGCAGGAGAAAGCTACGCGCCCTCCTATTCCGAGTCATGATGCCGATGGTTCGCCATAACGATGCCTTTAGAAGGCTGCATGAATATTACACAAACCGTAAGGATAATCCGTTACGCAAGAAGCAATCCATCGTGGTACTATGCGGGAAACTCTTAAAAGTTCTTCATGGGATCAGCACGAAGCACAAAGCGTTTGACGCAAAGCGAATGATGAAGGATATTCCTGGCCTCGCAGAGGCTATGTAAAGTCCTGCATCCCCTTAAACGACCTAGACAACAGGATGACACGGAGAAGCTGGCACTATATCATCCATTCGACCTTGAGTCCCTAAAGGAGCTTCGCTAGCCTCTGCCTTATGACTAGACCGAACGAAGGAATGTAGGCACTTGGATGCCCAGAGACATGGGAGGGTACGTCATCATAAGCTACGCAGAGATCCATTGTGCATCGTATACTTTGTGATCACTACTTTACCATCATTACCCAGTAGTGACCGCGTAGCGTACCCACTAATTGTAAGAGAATCACATATTTATTAAATTCTGTTAGGGTGTTTGTCGAAAAATATTTTTTTGACATCCCACCAACGGGTCAAACCGTTGATATATCAATATTTATAGAGGGAG